>JAPOYI010000181.1 GCA_026706665.1 Gammaproteobacteria bacterium
GACAAACGGTGTGTGCGGCAAAGGATATCACATCCAGCCTGCTTTGTGTTAACACGCCCTAGGGTGGCGGCCCGGCTACCCGTCCGACGACAGGGCCACGACCGGGTCGAGGCGCGCGCCCCGTTGCGCCGGCACGAGCGCGAAGATCATTCCCGTGGCAACCGCGCACACCAGCCCCGCGGGCACGAACCAAGGCGCGTACGCGACCGAAGCGGATGCCAGGTCGGACAACAATGGTCCCCCGGCGAATACCAACAGGACGCCGCATACGCCTCCCAGCGCTGTGAGCACGCTGTTCTCGATCAGGAACTGCCACAGGATGTCTCGGCGCCGGGCGCCCATCGCCCGGCGAATCCCGATCTCCCGCCGGCGCTGGCTCACCGATGTCAGCGTGACCGACATGACGCCGAGTCCGCCGACGAGCAGCGCGACGACACTGAGCGCACCGACGATCGTCGTCTGCGTGGCCGAGAGCCTGCTGTAGGCTTCAAGCTGCAGGGCGTGGCTTTCCACCGCGTAACCCTCGACACCGTGACGGCGGAACATCAGGTCCTTGACGTGGGTCGCTGTCTCTTCGATACGGGATACGTCCCGTACCAGGACGTCGAGTGTATTGAGGTCGTCGGTGCCGAACAGCACGTCTCGACCGGCAGCGAAGGGGACGTGGACAACGGTGCCGAAATACTTGAGGCCCTCGTCCGTGACCGAGACGAACCTGAGCTCCCCGTCGCCCCGAGGATAGGGGCCAAACACCCCCTTGACCTCAAAAAGCACGCCGCCGATGTGAAGGTGCTGGCCCACCGGATCGACCCCGCCTGCAAACAGGGCCTCCCGGACGGTGGGCCCGATAACGGCAACCTGGACACCGCTATCCTGGTCCCGGTGATCGAGATACGTGCCGCTCTCCAGGGGCCAGTGCATTCGATCGAACGAGGTCATCGGCTCGGTGAGCACCGTCGCGACAACGTCGACCTGTTCCATGTGCTCGCCTTCGAATTGCAGGACGAGCGATTGCCGCATCCCGACAATTACCTCGTCGACATTGGGAATCTGCTCGGCGATCGCTTGCGCGTCTGCCGGGGTCCTCGGAAGAAACTGCACCTGGTTGCCCACGATCGAGATGCCGCCGACGCTCAGCCGGTTCGCTCCCAGGCGCTCCACTGCCTCCAGCACGTCTTTTCGCCCACCCTCGACCAGACTGAGCACAGCCCCGGCCAGCCAGATTCCGAGAGCGATACTGAGGATGCTCAGCCCGGACCGCAGGCGACCGCTTCGCAACGATGCCAATCCGCCGCGCACTGCCGACAGCCAAGGCATCCCGGCATGCGCGGGTGGCCTGGATGGGCGGTCAGCGACCCTCACGGGCTCGGAACCGGAATCCGCAACGATGCGCCCGTCCCGGAGTTCGATACGGCGTTGGGCGCGGTTCGCCACCGACCGGTCGTGCGACACGATGATCACCGTGCGGCCCTGCGCAGCCAACTGCTCGAGCAACGCCAGCACCTGGCCGCCCTGTTCGGTATCGAGCGCACCTGTGGGTTCGTCAGCGAGGATCACCTCTGCGCCATTCATCAGTGCCCGCGCGATGGCGACCCGCTGTTGCTCTCCGCCGGACAACTCGGCGGGCTTGTAGCCGGACCGCTCCTCGAGGCCGAAGGACTGCAGAAGCTGTCCGGCCCTTTTGCGGCGGTTCGATGCGCCGGCCACGTAGGTCGCCGGGAGTTCGACGTTGTCCAGCGCCGTCAGCGCTTCCAGCAGGTTGTAGGACTGGAATACGAAACCGACCGACTCGCGCCGCAGGGCGGCAAGACCGTCATCGTCGAGTTCCGCGATGTCGGTCCCCCTCAAGCGGCATGCGCCCGATGTCGCACGGTCCAGGCCTCCGATGATGTGCATCATCGTCGTCTTGCCGGAGCCGGACGGGCCGGTCACGCAGACGAACTCGCCAGCGTCGATCCGGAGCGTCACGTCGTGCAGTGCCTGCACCTTCTCACCGCCTTCGCCTTCGAACACCCGGCTGACGCCAGCGAGTTCGATCAGGGGCGCAGCCCGGGCCTGGTTCTGTTGTCCCATGATCCCGATGCCTTTAGTCCGCGCGCCAGCCGCCGCCCAGCGCAGTGTAGACGTCGATCACCGCGAGCAGCGTGGCCAGCTTGTTGTCGAGCAGTGCGTTGCGCGCGCCGTAGAGCGTGTCCTGGGCGCCGAGCAGCGCCTCGAACTCCTGCACGCCCTCGCGGTAGCGGGCCTCCACGATGCGCAGCGACTCCTCGGCAAGCGCCACGTCCTCCGCAAGCACTTCGCCCAGCGAACCGAGGAGGCCGATGTCAGCCAGGGCCACTTCGACATCGTTGAAGGCGCCGATGACAGTGCGCCGGTAGTCGTCCAGCATCGACTCGAGGCGCAGTCTCGACGCTTCCAGACCACGGCCCCGGCGACCGAGGTCGAAGATCTGCAGCGCGAGGCTGGCCGTCGCTCCCACCGTCGTCGCCGCCGTTTTGGTGGACGCCAGTCCGCCGCCGCCGGTGAGCGAGATGCGCGGCAGGAACGCGAGCCGCGCGAGGTCCACGTCCGCCCGCGCTTCGCGCAGCGCCGCTTCCGCCTGCACGATGTCCGCCCGACGGAGCAGCAGGTCCGATGGCAGCCCCGGCACCACCGCCGGCACCGCGAGATCGGCCAGCGTCTGCCCCTCGACATCGAAGTCCCAGACCGACTCGCCGACCATCAGGGCGAGCGACGCCCGTGCCCGAAGTGTTTCCAGTTCCAATGTGCGCAGCGCATTCGCCTGGCGGCGCACCACGATGCGCTGGCGCAGGCCCTCGCTGGCTAGTGCAGTACCCGCGTCGACCCGCGCCCGCACGATGCGCTCGATCGCCTCGGCGTGGGCGAGGTTCTGCTGTCCCGCTGCGATCCGATCCCGGAGCAGGAGGACGCGGAAGTAGCCCGCAGCCGCCGCCGCAACGATGCGCAGGCGCGCGTCCGCTGCCCGTGCCAGGCTCGACTCGTAGCGGGCCGTCGCTGCGGCGAAGCGTGGCCGTCTTGCAAGCACATCCGAATAGTCGACCCCAAGTGTGACGTCGACAGCGTCGCTTCCGCCGTCCGTGTAGTCCCCGTCTCGCGGTCGGGTGCCCGCGTAGCTCTGCCTCGCCCCCGCTTCGATGGTCGGCGAGGGAAAACGGTCGAGACCCGCGTCGATGAGCGCGAGTTCCGCCGTGCGCAGGGTGCGTTCGGTGTTGGCAAGTTCGAGGTTGTTCGCCCGTACGCGTTCGATCAGGTCTAGCAGTTCGCCACTTTCGAACGCCGGCCACCAGTCCCGGGCGGGCCACGCCTCGTCGCGGCTGGCCCCGCGCCACCCGTCCGGCACATCGCCCGCCGGGAGTTCCGGCAGCTGCGTGCTTGCGCATCCTGCGAGCAAGGCGGCGAGCAATACGGGCGCGGTACCCCCGCTCATCCGGAAAACCGGCACGTCCGCCCTACTCCGGCGCCACCACGCGGTCGCCTTCGGCCAGGCCGGAGAGCACCTCGGCGTAGGTATGGCTGGTCTCGCCGATGGTGATCTCGCGGACCTCGATGCTGCCGTCCGGAAACTGGACGCGGACCTGCGCGGGGGTGCCCGTCTCCGGATCGCGCTCGCCGAAGTCCGTCAACATCTCCAGGGGCACGGCGAGGATCTCGCGCGGTGCGGTCAGCTCGAAGAACACCTGCACCGTCATGTCGGCGCGAAGCACGCCGTCGGCGTTGTCCACATCGAACAGGGCGGTGTAGGTCACCACGTTGCCGTCCGTCTGGGCGCGCGGCAGGATCTGGTCGAGGGTGCCGTGCCAGCGCCGGCCGCGGCTGCCGAGTGTCGTGAAGTGGACGCCCATGCCCGGTTCGAGCTTGCCGATGTTGGCCTCGGCGACCTTCGCTTCCACGGTCAGCGTCGACAGGTCGGCCAGGTGCAGGATGACGGGTGTCACGTACGTCGCGGTGAGCGTCTGGCCTTCGGTCGCCAGCATCTGGAGCACCGTGCCGTCCGACGGCGCATAGATGGTGCTGTAACCGAGGGCCGCCTCATCGATCGTCAGCCGCGCGCGCTGGGACTCGATGTGCGACTCGAGCTGCACCATGGCACCCCGCGCGCGGACCAGCGCGTCCTGCGCCCGCTCGTACTCGACTTCCGTCGTCGCCTTCTCCGCCATGAGGCGCTCCTGGCGCCCCGCTTCCGCTTCGGCGACGCTGAGCGACGAACGCTGCACATCGAGCTGGGTTTCCTGCGCCCGAAGCGAGGCCCGGCTCGCCTCCACCTGGTTGCGCTGGATGGTCGCATCGATCTCGGCAAGAAGGTCGCCTTTTGCGACGATGTCGCCGATCTTCACGCGCAGCTTCTGGAGCTGCCCGGAGACCTGGGCCCCGACCTCCACCAGCCGGCTTGGCTTCAAGGTGCCTGAAGCCGTGACGAGGTCGCCGAGGCTGCGATAACCGATGGTCGCCGAGCGGCGGGGCGCCTCGTCTTCCGGCGCATCGCCCAGGTCCGCGAACAGGAAATACCAGCCGCCCGCGGCCAGGAGCGCCACGAGGAGGAACCAGACCCAGGGCCGTTTCAGGACTGAGCGCCGCTCCCCGGAGGGCTCATCGAGGCGGTCGAGGCCCGAAAGATCAGTCACACCGAACCTCAATCTGCCGGTTCGTACAATCGATTCGAGGAGTGTGTGTTACGCTCGGCATTCGGGCCGTAGTGTAGCGCTTGCCAGTCGCTAATGTCGCCCGAAATCCGGTCCTTGGCTGCCATCAGCATGGCACGAGCGGCCTACCTTCCCCGCGAACTCCGCCAATCTGGCCTCTTCCATTTCAATTCAGGCCGCCGCTCCAAACCGTATCGTTTCAGCCATGATATCGTGAAGCCGAAAATGGACTTGACTTGTTCAGACCTTCCCGAGTAGCATTCCGATCGTCAAATTTTCTTGTTGAGGCAGATTGGAATTATGAACTTTCGAAAACTGATCGCTTGCCTGTTCGTCGCTACTTTTCTGGGGTTTCCTATCAGCGGTTCCAGTGACGTAGCGGTAGCCCACCCACACACGACCATTTACTACATATATAACAACTGTGGTTGTTCGGGAAGCCCCTACCACGTGACCAACATGTTTAGTATGGTCAGAAAGGAAATGAAACTCGGTGGGCGTAGCTACGAACGATCAGATCAGGCGGGCTGCCACACGACGGTTTAGCCGCATCAAGGGGTTGCTCGCGGCTGGAAGTCCTTGTGCGCCGGCGCGCAGCTAGCGCTGGAGAGGCTTCGCCTCAGACCGACGAGGCATGTGGTTCGACCTTCAATACCTTGACTTTGTTCGTTATTGATGACTATGTGACTCAACTGACATAGCGATTCCCAGTTAGATGGCCTGTCTTGGGCCGAAGCTGCCGGGAAGAACAAGCCAAGGGAACCCATGGTGAAACCAGTTGAGGATCGCACAACATCACCATTGATGGAACTGCGAGCGATGGGCCGCGCGTTCGATGACGAGGACAGCTCGCGCACGGAAGCGCTCGACGACGTGTCGCTTGCCATTGAACCTGGCGAGTTCGTGTGCATCTCAGGTCCATCCGGCTCGGGCAAGTCCACCCTCTTGCACATTCTCGGCTGCCTGGATCGACCATCCGACGGCACGTACCGATTCGCTGGCCGGGATGTCACAAACCTCGACGCCGAGGAGCTCGCCCGGCTGCGGCGGGACGAGTTCAGTTTCGTTTTTCAGGGCTTCAACCTGCTGGACTCCGCGTCGGTGCTTCAGAACGTCGAACTCCCTGCGCGGTACGCGGGTATCGGCGCGCAGCAGCGGCGGCAGCGGGCCGGTGTGCTGCTGGAGTCGCTCAACTTGGGCGAACGAATCAATCATCGCCCTGCGGAGCTGTCGGGAGGCGAGCAGCAGCGCGTAACGATCGCGCGGGCGCTAATGAACGGCGGCCGCGTGATTCTCGCAGACGAACCCACGGCCGCCCTGGACTCCACGCAGAGCCGGGAAGTGTTGTCGCTCCTGAAGCAACTGTCTACGCGAGGTCATACAGTCGTAATCGTCTCGCACGACGCCGCGGTCGCCGCTGTTGCAGACCGCAGGGTCGAGCTTCGGGACGGCCGCCTGGTTGGAGACTCCGCAACCTCGGCAAACCCGCGCGTCGATATCCCTCGCAGGCGAATCGAAAGTCCGGGCGGGCTTCCTGCCGCATTGGCCAACGTTCGCGACGCTCTGGCGTGCCTCCGGGCGAGTCCCCTACGCACGACCGTGACCGTTCTCAGCGTCGCGCTCGGCATCGGCTCTGTCGTCGCCCTGCTCAGTCTCGCCGAGGGCATCGGACAAAAGACCCTCGATCTCATCGACGCCGACAAGATGAGAATTCATGGTTACGGGGCACGGAAGGCCGATGCGGTTCGACTGACGCCTGCGGATGCCGAGGCGATACAGGCCGAAGTGGCCAACGTACGCGAGGTTTTCCTTGAGACGAAAGGACCACTCCACGTCCAACGGGGAGCAACGGAAATGCAAACCGACGGACGGGCGGAAACCCGACCGCCGACAATTTACGGCCAGGAGTGGCCCTTGGCGCACGGCGCACCCTTCACCGCTGACGACAGCGAGCGCCGCCAGCAGGTCGTGGTGCTGGGTCCCACCGTGGCCGATGCGCTCTTCGAGGAAGGCGTCGATCCCGTCGGCAAGCATATCCAGATTCAGGGCTTGCCTTTCCTTGTCAAGGGTGTTCTCGAAACGCCCCCGCCCCCGACGCATCTTGACGTGCCCAATGAATGGATAGGCATCATCCAAAACAGGAACGGCCACGTTGCCTACGTCCCGTTCTACACGGGCATGGAACTCCTTTCGCACCCCCAGGGGTACGAGATGATCGAGCCCGACGGCGTGAGCACATCGGTTGTTACCTTCGGATCGCTGACCATCGAGGTGCGGGTCGCAGAAGCCGGCGACATCCAGGCAACTGCGGCGGAAATCCGCGACCTGCTGATCAGGCGGCATGGTCGCGAGGGTTTCAACATCGAGATCGACATGGAGACGGCTGACACCTACGACGCATTGTGGCGCCTCCATCCCGGCATCCAGGCAACGATTGGCACGATCGCGATTGTCGCAGCCATCATCGGCGTAATGGCGACCATGCTGGTATCCGTCGGCGCGCGGCGCCGGGAGGTAGGAATCCGGATGGCGATCGGCGCCCGCCGCCGTGATATCGCGTCGCAGTTCCTGATCGAAGCAGTCGTCGCGGCCGTCCTGGGCGGGGCCGTCGGTCTTCTGCTCGGGCATTGGACGGCGGTCGCAGCAGCAGCATTGGCAACGCCAACCGGGATGATCAAGGTTCCGGTCGCGTTCGCCAAGTGGTTCGTGCTCGTCGCCCTCGCTGGTGGCATTGCGACGGGACTGGTCGCCGGCATCATCCCCGCACGTCGAGCGGCCAGTCTCGATCCGGTGGCTGCGCTGGCAGCCGAATAGTTGCCCGATCCTCAGCCACTAGATTCCTTGAGCGCGACTTATGTTTACAGTTGGGTTGCATAGCCAAACAACTCCAATAATATCAACATCTTAATTTCTAAACCACATGCCTCGTCGGTCTGAGGCGAAGCCTCGCTAGTCCATGGCCAGCGCCGATACCGGATCGAGTCCCGCCGCACGGCGGGCGGGAACGATGCCGAACGCCAGTCCCATGGCGATGGCGCAACCGAGGGCGACGAGCGCGAACCAGGGCTCGAACGCCACCGGAGCACCGGTGACCTGGGCAAGGAGCGAGCTTCCCGCAAAGCTCGAGAGCGCGCCAATCGCGCCGCCAAGTGTCGTGGCGATGCCCGTCTCCACCACGAACTGGGCCGTGATGTCACGCCGGCGGGCGCCGACGGCCCTGCGGATGCCGATCTCCCGCCTGCGCTGGCTCACGCCGGCCAGGGATACCGCCACGATGGTCATTCCCCCGAGAATAAGTGCGATCCCGGCGATAGCGCCGAACAGTGCCAGGTGCATCGTCTTGAGCTTCTTTCCGGAAATCCAGATCAGCGCTTGGTTCGTGACGCCGTACTCCGTGCCGTGGTGACGGAACAGCAGATCCTTGATGTCTCTCGCAGTCTCGTCGATCCGCTCGGCATCCGTGAGCAACACGTCGAGTCCATTCAGGTTCTCCTTGCCGAAGATGAGATTCGCGCCGGTTTCGAACGGTATGTGGACGACCGTTCCATCCCATTCACGAGCGTTCGGTCCCGCCCACATCATCTCGCCCTCGCCTATCTTGCGGGGATGCGGCGTCAGGACCCCCTTGACCACGAACGGCAACCCGTTGATGTCCACGTGCTGGCCCAGGGGAGACTCATCCAGCGAGAACAGGCGGTCTCTTATCGTTGGCCCGATCACGGCGACCTGGGCGACGGCGTCCCTGTCCTCTTCCGACAGGTAGGTTCCCTCGGACAGCGGCCACGTCGCGTTCTGATACGTCCGCGGCTCGTACACGGACAAGGCCCGCACGATCACCGGGTCGATCAACTCACCGCCGCGACTGACCATCAGTCGCTCCCACATGCCCGGCTGCACCGAACTGACGTTCGCCACCCGTTCAGCGATGGCGTCGGCATCCGCCAGGGTCAGAGGTTGCAGCCGCGCCGGTTCTCCAGGTCTTCCAAACGCCATGCTCGAGACACTGAGCCGGTTCGCGCCCATCTCTTCCATGGCGTCGGCGATATCCATGCGGACGCCTTCCGAAAGGCCCAGAAGGGCGAGCACCGACCAGGTCCCCAACGCCACACTGAAGACAGTAAGCGCACCTCGGAGACCGGAGGTCCGCAACGCCACCAGCCCGTGCCGAAGCGCCGCCAGCCACGGGATATTGCTTTGGCGCGGCGTCTGCGGCTCAGGAGTATCAGGCGCAGAGCCAGGAGCAAGGGATGCTCCGGAATCCGAGACGACGCGCCCGTCCACAAGTTCGACGACGCGATGCGCCCGGTCCGCCACCGCCCCATCATGGGACACCATGATCACCGCGTGACCCCGCTCCGACAGTGCTTCGAGCAGATCCAGTACTTCGGCGCCCTGTTCGGTATCTATCGCTCCTGTAGGTTCGTCCGCGAGGATGACCCTGGCGCCGTTCATCAGCGCCCGGGCGATGGCGACCCGCTGCTGCTCGCCGCCGGACATTTCCGCCGGACGGTGATCGAGGCGGTCGCCTAGACCAAGTGTTCCGAGAATCTCCCGTGCTCGATCGTGGCGTTGCCCTGCCCGAAGCCCGGCATAGGTCGCCGGCAGTTCGACATTCGCCGACGCGGACAACGATTCCAGCAGGTTGTAGGACTGGAACACGAATCCGAATGCGTGCCTGCGCAGGACCGCAAGCCCGTCGTCGTCAAGGGTCCCGACATCGGTCCCGGCGATCCGGCACTCCCCCTCCGTTGCACGGTCGAGGCAGCCAATGATGTGCATGAGCGTGGACTTGCCCGACCCCGACGGGCCGGTGACGCAGACGAACTCGCCAGCGTGGATGCGCAACGAGATCCCGTCCAGGGCCCGAACCTGTTCCTCGCCCTCTCCTTCGAACACGCGGCTAACGCCGGACAGTTCGACCAGCGGCGCCGGTCCTGATCGATCCGTCTGCTCCAGTGTCACGGCGGTCCCTTAGACGATCTCCCGATCTCCTCGCCATCGTCGCTCTCCCTGCTCCGCCTCGCAGCCGAAACCATCTCCTGGAGGCGGTCCAGTTCCTCGTCGTCGACGGCGTCCTTGGAAATCGCCAGCAGCGCGCTCAATGCCTCCGCATTGCTGCCCCTGAAGAACGTGGTCACGATCTCGCGCAATGCGGTCTGTCCCGCCGACGACGAGTCCTGGACAGGCTCGTAGATGTAGCGGGGACCATCGTAGCGGTGATTCGCCAGGCCCTTGGAGACGAGGCGTGAGAGCACGGCACGGGTGCCGGAATAGGTGCCTCCTATCTCCTCCTGGAGTTCCAAGGCGGTGCAGGGAGCAAGACGATGAAGCGCCTCCCATGCCTCCTGTTCACGCCGCGCGAGCTTTTTCGGGGAGTCCATGAGGTACAACTCCGCAGACCTGTTGCACAATTATGAACATGATGCTCATTATTGTGCAATAGCTTTTCCGATCTTCCGATCACGTTGACCGATTGACCGGATTCCTGCCGAGAATCAGCAGGCGAGTGAAAGTGCGGTCAGCCCTCTTCGAGGTCCAGCGAGGCGGAGTTCATGCAATACCTGAGACCCGTCGGGTCGGGACCGTCGTTGAAGACGTGTCCGAGGTGCGCGTCGCAGTTGGCGCAGAGCACTTCGATGCGGCGCATGAAGAGCGACCTGTCCTCGCGCATCGTCACCGCGCCGGGCGAGACCGGCTGGTAGAAGCTCGGCCAGCCGGTGCCCGAGTCGTACTTCGTTTCAGAGTCAAACAGCGGCGCGTCGCAGCACTTGCAGTTGTACGTGCCCCTGGTCTTGGTGTCCCAGTAGATGCCGGTGAAGGCGGCTTCCGTGCCGCCGCGGCGGGTGATTTCGAAATCAACGGGAGTCAGTTCCTGGCGCCATTCATCCTCTGATTTCCGTATTTTCCCGTCGTCTTCAGCCTTATGCATACGTCACCGGCCCCTGCTAAACTTCGCGGCCCCATCGCCTCGGCAGGATTCTACGCGGGGTCACCGGACGTGCAAAGCACTGACAAGACGGCAAATATCGGCGGCGCCGAGGTCACCGCCCTGGCGCAGCCCCGGCGTGACTTCGTGAAGTCGACGAAGCTCGACGATGTCTGTTACGAGATACGCGGACCCGTCCTCCACGAAGCACACCGGCTCGAGGAGGAAGGCCACCGGGTCCTGAAGCTCAAT
>JAPOYI010000200.1 GCA_026706665.1 Gammaproteobacteria bacterium
GTGCGAGTATCCGGACAGCGACAAGTTCGGGGCCGGTAGCCGAACGGGATTCAGGATCATCGGTCGCCGGGGCGAGAGCCTCGATTATTGGGACGGTGAACCGGACAAATTGAAGTAGATCACGCCGGTAGGCCACCCCGCCTAGGGCGAGAGGATGGTCAATAGTGGTATCGGCACTGCAGAACCAAGCACCGGCCGCCCTCCACCTTGTACACGAGCCGGTGCTCCCGGGTGATCCGCCTCGACCAGCAGCCGGCGAACTCATGCTTGAGCGGTTCCGGGTTTCCGATGCCGCTGAACGGATCCCGAACGCACTCATCGATCAGTCGCGCGATCCTCCTCGCGACTCTACGGTCATTCTGGACCCAGTGCTGGTAGTCCTCCCACGCGCGTCGCGCGAAGGTAATGTCTAACTGATCGGTCACCCCTGCGAGGGCCGTTCACGGACTTCCCCATCGACGATTTCGGCGTCGACCACGTCACCCCTGCCTACCTCCGCAATGGCCTCTCGTAACCGATCCGCGTTGCGGGGGGAACGAATCAAGTGGAGGGTTTCCATCAGGGCGTCGTATTCGGTCTTCGCCATCATGATCACGGGTTCGCTCGCGGTGCGAGTGATCGTGACGGCGGTCCGGTCTTCGATCACCGAATCCATCAAGGATTTCAGGTTCCGGCGCGCTTCCGTGTAGTTCAAAACCTGCCCCGTTGCCATTGCTGCACCCCATCCGACAATCAAGTACAGGATATTGTACCTGCATGTTTACTCTTCAGCACTCTGGAACCCGCATACAGCGCGTTCCCGTCCGGACCGTGGAACGCTGGGAGCAGGGCAGATCCTCTCCGCCCGATTCGGCCGCAGCCCTGATCCTCATGGCGCAGAAGTATCCCGACACGTTCGAGCGCCTGGCCTCCCTGTAGCGCTCGCCCGCCGGACGGCCAGATCAAGCCGACCTCCACCGAGCGATTCGGAACTCACCCATCCCCTGTGAGTGGCGACGACGTACTCGCCGTTCACAGCAGGATGCCCTTGGGTTCGGACGACCCCGGCAGATCGCCGCCCTCTTCCGCCACCGCGCGGGATTTCTGCAACCTGACCCGTTGCGGGAGGGCGTCGATGTCCATGAGCAACCGACGGGTCACGGACGAAACCCGCGTCCGGTCTCGGCGAGACGGTCCAGCGCTCCGACGCGTTCGTCGCTTTCGCCCAACGAGGCGAACCGCTTCGAAATCCAGTCGGCCTGTCTTCCGCATCTCTTCAAGGTCCGACCAGTCCTTCGTGCTACGGCACCGACTTCAATCTGTGCGCCAACGCCCGCTCGACCTGATCGAACACGGCGTCCAGGCGCGTCCCCAGATCTTCGGCCAGGAATCGCAGCACGAGGTAGCCGTTCTCCTGCAGCAGCGCGTCCTTGCGCCGATCCCGCCGGTACGCATCAAGGTCCGCAAGATGCTGCGGACCGTCCAACTCGATCACGATGCGCGCATCGGCGTCCAGGAAATCCACTTCCATGTGGCCCCGCTCACCGAACGGGATCGGCAGTCTCGCGTTCGGATGGAATCGATCACGCGTCGCGGACGCATGCCGCAGGTGCCGCAGCAGGAAAGCCTCGCTGGCACTCCGAACACGGTCAGAATCCGTCGAAATCTCGTCGACGAGTTGGAGGAAGAGATCTGCTTCGGGCGCATCCACGCCATCGCGGGCGAGACGACAAACGCTGGGCTGGAACCGTTGCTTCCAGAGATCGTGCGCCGGCAGTTCCACGCTGGCGGGCCAGCCAGGGACAGCGCTGGCCGGTATCTCCACGGTGTATCCCTGAGCTTCGTAGGCGCGACAGCGTCGTTCGAACATGCGTGAGAGCATCGCCACTTGAACGTCCGCGTAGTCGTACACGCGCACTTCGCGTTTGCCTTCGTGCAGGCGATGCAGGCGGCCGACATACTGCGCGACAGTACCTCGCCAGGAAACGGGCATGGTCAGGAACAGCGTGTCCAGGCGCGGCTCGTCGAAACCCTCGCCGACGAATCGACCCGTGGCCAGCACCACATGCGACCCGTGCGCTCCGCCGACCCGCGCGAGCGCGGAGGACAACGCCTTCGGGCTCATCCCGCCGCGCAGCGAGACAACTTCGAGTCCCGCGTCGGAAAGGCGACCGGCAAGGTTGTCGAGATGCTCGACGCGCTCGGTCAGCACCAGCGGCGAGCGATCATCGCGGACGCAGTTCGCCACGTCGCGGCAGATCGCCGCATTGCGCGTATCGTCGGCGATCAACTGACCGCAGAGGCGGTGAAACTCCGCGCGGGGATCGGTTTCCGCGTCGCCACTCGGGTGAAACTCGGTGGGCCGCACCAGCGCCCGCCTTGAAAACGATTGTCCGACTGTCGGAACCCGGCCATCGGCGCGGTGACGGATCGGACCGCAGTGCAGACAAATGATCGGATGATGACCGTCCTTGCGCACGATCGTTGCTGTCAAACCCGCCACGTACCTGGCCTTTGCGCGGCTGACGACCAGTTCGAAACTGCGGGCCGGAACATGATGGCACTCATCGACGATCACGAAACCGTAGTCGGCGACGCGGTCGTCCACTTCCCCCTTCCTGACGAGACTCTGCATCAACGCGACGTCCACCGCGCCGGTGAGCTTCTTGCGCCGCCCGCTCAGGCGACCGATCCGATCCTTCCCGACATCCAGAAAATCCGCCAGCCGGCGGACCCACTGCTGCAGCAATTGTTCGCGATGCACGACGACAAGCGTGTTGACTCCTCGTTGGGCGATCAGCCAGGCGGCGACCACCGTTTTGCCGAAGGCCGTCGCCGCCGCGAGAACCCCCGTGTCGTGTGCCATCAGGGCTTTCGCCGCCTTCTCCTGATCGGGGCGAAGCGCGCCTCGGAACCCAGCTTCGAGTGGCTGACCAGCGCACCGTTGGTCCGTCATCGAAATCCCGATTCCAAGCGCCCGAAGCATCTCTGACGCTTCCTCAAGGCAGCCGCGCGGCAAGCCCAGGTATTTCGGCCCGCTGTCGACGCAGTCGACGATTCTCGGTTTGCAAAAGGCTTGCCGTGTTCGTCCGCGCCCAGCAAGTGCTGGCGAATCGCGTTGTCCGTGATGGCCAGGAAGCGCCTGTTCGGGCACTCGGCGCACTTGATGCGCGGCTTGTCGCAAACGCCCGGCACCCACTCGTTGCGGCACGCCGGGGCGTACCCCGACCGGCCCGACGTGCGGCTCTCGAAGCGTCGCGGATAGACGTCCTCGCGACCCCGGAAAAGGGACCGGAACAGCGCGATCTTGCGATCCGGGGACGAGCGACGATCAATCGTGGCAGAATCGATGGGTGCCATGCCGCTCTCCATCCCGATAGCGTAGCGGGATCGACTGGGAGGAGCCACAATGAGGCAATGTCGTGTGGCAATGTCGCGAGGCAAGTTTCTGCCCAAAAAAGCCCCGAAACCCTTAAAGTTGCAACTCGTATGACCGACTTCGACATCGAATACGCCGACGCGCACGAGCTTGAGGAGCTATTGCAATCCGTGGCGCGTCCGGGCGGCTTCTGCACGCATGGCCGGGTTTTCGTTCCCATGCCCATCGTCGAAGTGGAAGGGGTCGGCATGCTCTCCTTTCCGGTTCCAGACTCCCAGGTTCGCTCCTTGGTGGGGTTGGCGGAACGCGCGCCCTACGGCAAGGGCACCGAGACACTGGTCGACACCTCGGTCCGCGACTGCCGGCAAATCGACGCGGCGCGGATTCGACTGGAAGGCCGCGTCTGGGCGGACACCTTGCGCGGCGTTCTGGATACGGTGGCGGCGGGCCTCGGCTGTCCGGCCGGGCGGCTCGACGCGAAGCCCTACAAGCTGCTGATCTACGAACCCGGCGGTTTCTTCTCTGCGCACCGAGACACGGAGAAGGCCGACGGGATGATCGCGACGCTGTCGATCACGCTGCCCTCCGCCGGCACTGGCGGCGAACTCGTGGTGCGCCACCTCGATCAGGAGATCAGCATCGACATGAGCGCCAGCGAGCCCTCCGAACTCGCGTTCGCCGCCTTCTACGCCGACTGCGTACACGAGACCCGGCCGATTCGAGAGGGTTGGCGGCTGTCGCTCGTGTTCAATCTCTGCGTGCGTCGAGACGACAAGGAGACGCCGCGCCAACCGCCCGACTACTCGGACCGAGTTCGGAGCATCGCCAACCAGCTCGTCGCGTGGCAGGACGGCGAATACGGGCCCGACAAGCTGGTATGGCTGCTTGAACACGACTACAGCGAGGCCGGGTTGTCACTCGACGCGCTGAAGAACGCGGACGCAGCCAAGGCCGAGGTTCTGAAATCCGCAGCGAAGCTGGCCGACTGCGAATTGCACGCGGCAGTTGTGCATATCAAGGAAGAGGGACCGGCCGAGTACATCGGCGATGGCTACTTCGACGAGTTTGGTGGGCCCAGTGACGATGACGTGGAAATGGTCGAGGTGTCCTACGGGCGCTATTGGCTCGACGGGTGGGCGAGCGGGGACGGCGAACGGCCCGACTTCGGGGAGCTGTCCGTGCATCCGGGCGAGCTGTTGCCGGACGGAGCGCTGGACGATGCCGAGCCTGACGATAAATGGGTGCATGAAGCGTCCGGCAACGAAGGGGTTTCGCTGGAGTGGGCCTATAGGCATGCGGCATTGGTGATCTGGCCACGGCGCGGCATTCTGGACACTCTCGCCAGAGAGAATGTCGACCGCGCGGTCGATTGGGTCGGGCAACGGGTCGAGCAAGACGTCCTCGAGGCAAGCGAGTCGATCGCGCGCCTGATTTCCGTCTGGCCAGCAGAGGAGCCGTGGCAGGCGAACACGTCAAGCCGGGACAGCGAGGGCCGCGCCGCCATGTTGCGCCTGCTCGGAGGGGTCGAGGACCCGGAGTTATCGCTGCGGTTCCTGCGCGAGGTCCTGTTGCTCCGCTACGACGGCAGCGAAAACGAACCGCTGCCGCCGGTGCTGCGTTCTACCGGTTCGGAAACCACCACCAGATTCCTTGTTGATCTGGTCGAGTCACGCTTTCTTTTTCACCCCGACACCACGCTGGAATTGCTTCTGCAGCTTGGCGAGTCGGGGGATTTCGACCGGAAGGACACGCTGGGGCCAAGCGTGCACGCCGCGCTCGGCGCCCTGCCTGAGTCACTGTGCCCCCTCATCGACAAGCACGAAGTGACATGGCCGCCCGCGCCGGCGAGGAAACCCATTGGCACCGCCGAACTCCGCAGCCTCTTCACACTGGCCTGGCGTTGCGGCCTGGCAGAGCAAGCGGAAACCGCAGCGGCGGTCATCGCCACCCATCCCGGGGCGATAGAACCGCAACGGACCATACCGGCGGCGTTGGAGGCGCTGTTCCTGGAGGGGGAATTCGCGGGCACCGCGGCCTACATGCTGTTGTGGCGTCACGCAGCGGATTCGCTGCTGGAGCGCAGCGCGAAGCCGCCGGAGGCGCCCCGGGACTGGGTGGTGGCTGCACCTGTCGCGTGCGATTGCGAACTCTGCACCGCGCTGAAGGACTTCTGCGCGGATCCGGTCGACCAAGTCCGGCGCTTCCCGCTGCGCACCGAGTTGCGCAAGCACCTGCATCGGCAGATCGATCAGCATCGGCTCGACATGTCCCATGTGACCGAGCGGCAGGGCCGCCCCTACACGCTGGTCTGCACCAAGAACCGGGCTACTCATAGGCGGCGGCTCGCGGAATATGCAGCGGACGTTGAAACGATGCGCTCATTGACCCGGCTGGCGCCCGGCGGACAACGGACGAAACCAGTCGGCGCGCAAAGGCAACGCCTGCTGGCGGCGATCGCGGCGGCGGATTCCTGATTGACGCCATCCCGATGACGTTGCGGTGTGCGTTGCTTCCCCCCGCCGGTCTGCGTTCCTGTTCGTGTTCTTGGATTGTTCAGGCACCAAAAATGCGAAGGGCTCGCTCCAGACGATTTTCCGTGATTCTCGACACCAATGCGCTATCGGCCTGGCCCGAGGGTCTGGCGGGCGTAGAGGCCCCGCTTCGGTCCGCTGACCGTCTCGTCGTGCCGAGTGTCATTCTCGGCGAGTACTACTTCGGTATCCGCCAATCGATCCACCAGACGCGCTGCGAGGAATAGCTTCGCCGCTACCTGCCGCTCACACAGGTGGCGACCTCCACTTCCGCCACGGCGAGTGCCTGTCCCGACATCGGGCTTCAGTTCAAGCGAATCGGCAAACCGATACCGGCGAACGACGCCTGGGTTGCTGCCCTGGCCCGCCGGAATGCGCTCGCCGTGTTGAGCAACGACACGCGTTTCGATGTTATCGACGGCGTCCAGCGGATCGCCTTCTGACGGCCGTGCCCGGATTCGACGTCGGTACAGAGCCGCTCGACAACGTCGAGCACATGCGAGGTGACGAAAACCGTCGACCCTCGCGCCACGTGGCTGCGCAGAATGTCCCGCATGATCCGTGATGCAACCGCATCGACGCCCTCGAACGGTTCGTCGAGGAACAGGATGTCCGGGTCCGGCAGGAGTGCCGCGGCGAGAGCCAGCTTCTTGCGCATCCCGTGCGAGTATTCCAGCACGAGCTGCGAGTGCCCGGCGCCCAACTCAAGCACCGAAAGCAGTTCTTCGATTCTCTGCGCCAGGATATCCTCGCTCAGGAGGTACATCCGCCCGACAAATGTCAGGTATTCCCGGCCGGTCAGCAGCTCGAACAGCGCCATGTCCTCGGGCGCCACTCCGGTCCGGCGCCGGACGGCCAGCGCGGCGGCGGCGTCCGACAAGTCCGTCCCCAGCAGGAACATCTTGCCCCGAGAAGGCTCAAGAATGCTCGTGAGCATCTTGATGGTGGTGGACTTGCCAGCACCGTTGCGGCCCAGAAACCCGTACAGCGATCCGGCCTTCACCTTCAAGTCCAGCGAGTCGACCGCTCGCAGAGACCCGAAGTTCCGGGTCAACCCCCGGGTTGCGATAGCGAAGTCCGCTGTCCGCATCCCCTCTTCACGTGGTTTATCGCGGTTGCCGAGTATAGTCATTCGCCCCGGGCTCCCCGGTTGCTGGGTCCGGCCGTGCCTGCCGAGCCGGTCTCATCCTATCCACCGATACAGGCGAGCAGCACATCCTTCAGCCGAGACGGACGAACGTCCAGGTCTGCCAGGGTCAACGCCCCTTCCTCGACGACATTGTCCTGTCGCAGCAGGTTCACCTGGTCGCGTGTCAGCGGCGGATCGGGATGGCACGCCATCCCGCCCGCCAGAACGTCCCATACGCCGAAAGGGACCGGAACAACCAACCTTCGCCAGCCCATGCGTTCGAGTAGAAGCTGAACCAGCTCCCGATACGCAAAGACATCGGGGCCTCCGAGTTCATAGATGCGGCCCGGGGTTGAGGGATCTCCCAGGACTCTCACACAGGCCCTGGCCACGTCTTCCACGAATACCGGCTGCAGTCTCGTCCGGCCGTCTCCGAACAGTGGCACGAAGGGACTTAGCCGCGCGATGCCCGCAAGCTTGTTGAGCAGCGCATCCCCAGGGCCGAATATCGCGCTGGGACGCAGGATCGTCACGCCTTCGAAGGCTTCCCTGACGAGATCGTCCCCAACTCCCCGGGATCGGACATAAGGCGAGTCCGACGCCGCATCGGCGCCGAGTCCCGAGATCTGGACCAGGCGTTCGACACCGGCCTGCCGCGCCTGCCGGGCGACGCGCTGGGCGCCCAGCGCGTGGATTCGGTGAAACGTGGCGCCAGGTTTCTCCACGTAGTGGCCGACCGAATTGACGACCGATCCCGCTCCTTCCACCGCCCTGGCGACGGTCGAATTGTCCGACACATCGGCTTGCACCAGTTCGACACGGCCATCCGGCCCAAGCCGTCGAAGAAAGGCGGCAGCCTCGGGATGGCGCACGGCCACACGCACCCGGTGATCGACAGCAACCAGGTGCTTCACGATCTCCCGGCCGAGGAACCCCGATCCCCCGAATACCGTTACGAAGTTAGACGCCATGTGCCGATTCGATTCGCCCGTCCCGCCAGATATCCTGCTGGGGTCACAGTTCCACGACCAGCGAGAATCCCCCGCAAATCATCCGCTTGCCGTCGAACGGAACCGGGTTGTGTTCTTCGTCGAACCGGCGGTCGGTGTCCATCATTTCATGCATCCGGATCCCGGCCTCGTCACGCGTCGCCTTGTCCGGCCACTCGACCCAGGAAAAGACCACCGTCTCGTCTTCTTTCGCATCCACCGCCTTGCGAAAGTCGGTAACCGTTCCGTCAGGCACGTCATCGCCCCAGCATTCGATGACCCGAGTGGCGCCGAGTTCCTTGAACAGCGTGTCGGTATGGGTGGCGTGACGGATGAACTGCGCCTTGTTGGCGGTCGGAACCGCGATCACGAAACCGTCGATATAGGCCATGCCGAATCCTCCTATGGCGCTTCGGCCGCGACTTCCAGCGCCGCGATGTCGACTTTCTTCATCTGCATCAGTGCCGGCCAGACCCGCGCGGCCCTTGGCCCGTACATCAACTCGATCGACCGCTTCGGCACGATCTGCCAGGACAGTCCGAACCGGTCCTTCAGCCAGCCGCACTGGCTCTCGGCGCCGCCGTCAGCGGTCAGCGCCTCCCACAACCGGTCGGTTTCGGCCTGGTCCTCGGTGACGACGGAGATCGACACCGCCTCGTCGAGCTTGAAATGTCGCCCGCCGTTGATCGCCTGGTACGGCGTTCCTGCGGGCGTGAACTCGACCATCAGGACCTTGCCTGGCTCGGCCATGTCGTGGCCCTCCGGAAAGCGCTCGACATTGTGGATCCGGCTGTCTGGCAGTAGCGCGGAATAGAACCGGGCCGCTGCCAGGGCGTTGTCATCGAACCAGAGGCAGGTTCGGACCCTGGGGCTTTCCGTCATCGTCATGGCTCCGTTACCTGCAAAGATTCTCGCTCGGACTGATCGACACATCTACACTAGCCACCGCCATGAAGAGACCTTCGATCCTCACCGTGCCATTCCTCGGGGCTCTGGCCATCGGGTGCGTCGTGACGCCCGCGGTGTATTGCGCGAACGAGATGTTCACCGTCCATGAGTTCGCGACCGGGACAGCCCGTCACCAAACGGCTCTTGCCGGGTCGTTCGGCGGCGGCACCGCCCTGGTCGTCGTAGACATGGAGGAGACCGGGCAGCAGCATGTACAGATCTACGGGTTCGACGGAGACGACTGGTCGCGGGCGCTGGACGCAGCGTTCGGTCCCGGCATCCTGTTCGTCGATGTGTTGCATGGCGCGGACCTCGACCGCCTCATCGCGTACCGCCACGGACGTGTCGTGTGGTTCGACCCGGACAGCGCGACGAGTGCCGTGCTCGCAGAAATGTCCATGACCTACCGCGCGCCGAACCATGGCGGAATACCCAGGATCGACATTAGCCATGATCTCAACCGTGACGGCCTCGACGACCTGGTCGTGCCCGTTGTCGACGGATTCCGGGTGGCGCTGCAGTTGCCCGACGGTTCCTTCGCCACGCCGGTCGAACTCGGTCCCCCGGAGCCGTTCCTCGACGCCAGTGCTTACGGCGAAAAACGCACCTACCGCCAGGTCGGCATCACGCCGGAGAACATCTCCTGGTACCTGGCACGCGTCCACCAACTGGACTACGACCGCGATGGCTTGAGCGACCTCGCATTCTGGAACGGGAACCGGTTCGACCTCTACCGACAGGACGAAACGGGCACCTTCCAGACCACGCCGGACACCTTCCGGACTGACGTTTCGTTCGACTTCGACGGCCCTTATGCGCTCGCCTTCCAGATCGGCGATGCAAATCCCGTGTCAATGGTGCTCGGACTCGGCAGACACACGGATCACAGGGTTCTGAAGGGATTCAGGGATCTCGACGCCGACGGCGTGGCGGACCTCATCACCCTGACGCTATCGGGCCGGAGTCCGCTGCGGCTCCGAGGCCGGTTCGAGATCCACTTCGGACGTCCGGTACCCAACGGCACCGCATTCTCCGCCGAGCCCGACACGACCGTCGATGCGCCGGGGCGATCGGCGGGCGGAGAGCCATGGGGCTACGCGACCCACCGCTTCGACGACTTCGACGGCGACGGAGACCTCGATGCGATGCTCGGGGCGGTCAATACGGGCGGCCCAGGCATGCTGCGCGCCATGGCCGCAAACGCCGTCTCCATCGACCTGGCTCTCTTCCGCCTGGGTAGCCGGACCTATCCGGACAAGCCCGACGCGAAACGACGCGTATCAAGCGCGTTCCGGCCGCTCTCCCGGCGAGGCCCGCTGTTCCCCGCGGTCCTGCTCGGCGATGTCAACGGAGATGGCCTCAAGGACCTCGTGATCGGTGATCGCTGGGACAGGCTCTCAGTGTTCCTTGCCAGCGATGGTCCCGATCCGTTCCAGGCACCGGCGGTCAGGATACCCGTCGCCATACCCGCCGCAGGCGACCTGCACGTCCGGCTTGCCGACGTCAACCGCGATGGCCGCGAGGATGTCGTCATCCACCATCCCTCCTCGACCGAGCCAAACCGCGTTATCGTCCTGATGGCGCGCTCCTAGTGCCATGAAATCCGACAGCCCTTCGGGCGTGCCGTCTTTCACCCCCGC
>JAPOYI010000168.1 GCA_026706665.1 Gammaproteobacteria bacterium
CGGCCTGAAACGTGAACCACCCGCGAGCACTCACCCATTAGGAGTTCCATGCAAGCCTGCGCCGTAGGAAATTTCCGGGGGGAGCATGTTCAAAATGCGCATGAAAAAGAGTCTTTTGTGCTGGAAAATCCCCGAAATTAAGAGCATGCACCACGAAATGTGTATTGGTATCCCCGAATTTTTTCGAGAAAACGTTCTGTGGCGCAGCCTCCTAGGAGCCTGCGCCGTAGGAAATTTCCGGGGGAAGCATGTTCAAAATGCGGACGAAAAAGAGTCTTTTGTGCTGGAACATCCCCGAAATAAGAGAATGCGCCACGAAATGTGTAGTGGTGTCCCCGAATTTTTTCGAGAAAACGTTCTGTGGCGCAGCCTCCTAGCACCCGTTTCATTGGACACCCATGCATCCGTTCATGCATCCGTTGGACACCCATTCGTCCAATTCGCCCATTCGTCCAATTCGTCCATTGATTTGTCCATTGGGCGTTCGCGTCGGGCAAGGGGGGTGACGGCAGCCTTCCAAATCACATGACGCGTGTGCTACAAGACGGCGCATGTACGAACTCGAAAGGGCGCGGCACGTTTATTCCGTCAGCGAACTGACGGGCGCGGTTCGGCACCTGATCGAACAGGGCTTTCCTCTGACCCTGGTCGAGGGTGAGGTGTCCGATTTCCGCATGCCCGGCCGCGCGGGTCACTGGTACTTCACTCTGAAGGACGGACAGGCCCAGATCCGGTGCGCGATGTTCGCCAATCGGAACCGTTTCGTGCGCAGACCCCTTCGGGACGGCGCGCTGGTCGTCGTGCGGTGCCGCCTATCGCTGTACGAGGCCCGCGGAGAGTTTCAGGCCATCGTCGATGCGGTGGAACCGGCTGGCGAAGGCGAACTGAGGGCCGCGTTCGAGAGACTGAAGATCGAACTTGAGCGCGAAGGACTGTTCGCGGCCGATCGCAAGCGGGCTCTGCCTGCTTTTCCGCGGCACGTCGGCATTCTCAGTTCGCTCTCGGGAGCGGCACTACAGGACGTGCTCGCGGTGCTCCGGCGAAGGTTTCCGTGTGTCCGCGCGACGTGTTACGCAGCTGCCGTGCAGGGCGTCGAGGCCGTCCCCCAGATCATTGCCGCCATCGACCACGCCGAGACCTCCAGATCGCGCCCGGACGTCCTGCTGCTGACCCGGGGTGGAGGCTCCCTGGAAGACCTCATGGCCTTCAACTCGGCAGCCCTCGCGCGACGCATGGCGCAGTGTTCCATTCCGATCATTTCCGCAGTCGGGCACGAAACCGACGTCACCATCGCCGATTTCGTGGCGGACCGCCGGGCGCCCACCCCCTCCGCCGCAGCGGAAATGCTGACGCCGGAACGCACCGAACTCATTCTTCGCGTGAGGCGGCGCACGGACTCGCTGACCGGTCAAGTCCTGGACCGGGTTCATTCCGAGGGACGCGTGTTCGATGCGACCCGACGCAGGTTGACCCACCCCGCGCGGTCGCTGGAGCAGCGGATGCAAAGGGCCGACGAGTTGCGCGTGCGCCTCGTACGGTCGATATCACGCCGCACGGACGTCTGCGGAGCGCGGCTAGATGCCGCCCGGCGCCTGCTGGAGCGCGCCAGTCCCGATGTCCTGATCGAACGAGCCGCCGATCGCGCCGCGCGTGCCCGCGAAGAACTGGGCGCGGCGGTGCAACGCAGACTGAACGCTTCGCAAGCGGCGATCGCGGGCCTGCGGCGTGCGCTGCTCGCCGTCAGTCCCCTGGCCACGCTCGACCGAGGATTCGCAATCGTCTCACGACCGGACGGCACCCGCTGGGGCAAAGTGATCACGGATGCGGGCGATGCCCGCGCGGGTGAGGCCATTCAGGCCCACCTGGCCTCTGGGACCATTGACGCGACAGTGACCGCGGTTCCGACACGGACAAACACCTAGTGAATGCACTGCTGCCGTTGCTTGCCGCAGTCGTCGGCTACGGCGTTCCAGGAGGCGTGGTGGCGGTGCCGTTACCCGAAAATGTGGCCGAAGTGCACTTCGATGGCCGACCCGCGGTGGTCCATCGCAAACACGCGCTGATTGGACTGGCCCTGGAAACCCCGCCGGGGAGGCACGGCGTTGACATCACCACGCAGACGGGCAGCTTCAACGTGTCCTTCGACGTGGAGCCGAAGGATTTCCCCGTCCAGCGCCTGACCATCCCGAACGAGCGCCTGGTCAATCCCAACGCCGAGGATCTGGCCCGCATCCGCAGCGAAACGGCGAGGATGCGTGCCGCGTATGAATTGGTGAGTCCCCCCGGGGGCGATTTGCACCCGTTCCTGCTGCCGGTGGAGGGGGAGACGTCGAGCCCGTTCGGGCGCAAGCGGATCCTGAACGGACAACCTCGCAGTCCCCATCAGGGTCTCGATATCGCGGCGAATACAGGGACGCCGATGATCGCGCCCGCAGCAGGGGTCGTGGTGGTCACTGGCAATTTCTTTTTCAATGGAAATACCGTGATGATCGACCACGGATCGGGCCTGGTGACCATGTACTGCCATCTTCACGAAGTTCACGTCGGGGAAGGCGACCATCTCGATCGCGGCGACACGTTCGGTTCCGTTGGCTCTACCGGCCGAGCCACCGGCCCACATTTGCATTGGACCGTGAGCATGCACGGGGCCAAAGTAGATCCCCTCGCACTAATTCAGGTCCTGGGCGACATCGAACGCATCGAATAGCGCCTCCTTCGCGCGCTCTGTACCGATTCATCGCTTTACCCAAAGTAGCGGAACGTGGCTGTCCTTCGCTTCTTGCCTGGTTGGTCCTTTGCGTAGATGGCTGTCCATTTCGTTGTCGGTTGACATGGGCGTCCCTTTCGCCATCCCGTCCGGGAGATGGCCGTCCGGGAGATGGCTGTCCTTTTGGCTGTCGGTCGGTCTGGACATGGCTGTCCTTTCTGAGCGGTCGGTCCTTTCTGAGCGGTCGTCCTTTCTGAGAGGAAGATGGCTGCCCTTCGGCGCGGTGGTCCTTCGGCGCGGTGGGAGATGGCTGTCCCTGGCACCGAAGGCGGAGAGGGTTGAGTCGGCCGGGCCCTTACGGTGGGGCTCGGGACGCTTAGCTTAGCGGCGCCGGTCTCGGCGGATGACGCGCTGGCGGCGGGCGCGCTGGCGGCGGGTCAGTTCGTTGCGTTTGCCGGCGAACGGGTTGTCGCCGGATTGCAGGAGGATCTTGACGGGGACGCCGGCGAGAGACAGCGTGTCGCGATAGAAGTTCTCAAGGTAGCGCACGTAGGACGCGGGCAAGGCGCTGGTGCGGTTGCCGTGCACGGCGACGACGAGCGGGCGCGACCCGACCTTGTGGGCGAACCGGAGCTTGATCGCCCGACCGCCGACGGCCGGCGGCGGATGCGCCGATGTCGCCCCGTCGAGAATGCGGGTCAGCTCGCGGGGCGAGGCGTCCTGCCGCGCAGCCGCAAATACGTCGTCGACCAGGCGCATGAGCCCGGGGACGCCCGTGCCGCGCAGGGCCGAGATGAACTTCGCCGGGACCCACGGCGCGAAGCGCATGCGCCGGTCAATGCCCCTGCGCACGAGGGCGCGCTGCTCGGGCGAGAGCCCGTCCCACTTGTTCACCGCTAGGATCAGGCCCGTGCCGGCGTCGGCCGCGTACCGCAGGATGTTCAGGTCCTGGTCGACCAATCCCTCCCACGCGTCGATCAGGACCAGGGCGACGTCGGCGCGGCTGAGCGCCTCGAGGGTCTTCGCCACCGAGAACTTCTCGACCATGTCCCGAACCCGGCCCCGGCGGCGAACGCCAGCCGTGTCAATCAGCAGATAGTCCGAGTTTCCGCGCCGGAACGGCGCGTACA
Organism: Gammaproteobacteria bacterium; assembly: GCA_026706665.1. Classification (GTDB taxonomy): domain Bacteria; phylum Pseudomonadota; class Gammaproteobacteria; order Pseudomonadales; family Azotimanducaceae; genus VXNE01. Next base: position 3,838 of record JAPOYI010000168.1, read on the forward strand.
CCGCATCGCGGGTGGTGCCCGGCGTCTCCGAGACGATCTGCCGGTCATCGCCCAGGAGCCGGTTGACGAGCGTCGACTTGCCGACATTCGGACGCCCCACCACCGCCACCTTCGGCACCCCGGAGGGGCGCTCCCCATTCCATTTTCCCGTGCGCACGCGTGCAGCGTCGGCGTCCTCCGGGACGGGACGATAGCTGTCGTCACCGCCATGGCTGTCCCTCGGGCCATGGCCATGGCTGTCCTTTGCACTATGGCTGTCCCTTGGGCTATGGCTGTCCTTTTCGTCATGGCTGCTGTCCCTTGGGCTATGGCTGTCCTTTTCGTCATGGCTGTCCCCGGCTTCGTGGTCGTCATGGCTGTCCCCGGCTTCGTGGTCCCCGGCTTCGGGGCCGGCACATTCCGCCAGCCTCTCCCGGAACGCGGCGATGCCGCGGCCGTGGGCGGCGGAGATGAGCAGGGGCGCGCCGAAACCGAGGCAGGAGAAGTCGGCCAGGGCGGTTTCGGGCGGGGCGCCGTCGATCTTGTTGGCGACGAGCAGCGTGCGCGCGCCGCATCGGCGGAGGTCGTCCGCGATCTCCTCGTCGGCGGCGGTGAGGCCTTCGCGGGCGTTGACCAGGAATACGACCCAGTCGGATTCGTCGATGGCGACGTTGGCCTGCCCGGCCACCAGGGACGCCATCTCGGCGTCATCGACATCGTTCGCCAATCCGCCGGTGTCGATGAGGACGACGGTGCGCCCCTCGATGTCGGCGATGCCGTATTGACGGTCGCGGGTGAGCCCGGGCCGGTTCGCGACCAGCGCCTCGCGGCCCCCCGTCAGCCGATTGAACACGGTGGATTTCCCAACGTTCGGCCGACCCACGAGGGCGACGACGGTCATGTCCTGCGCCTGATCTCCAGGGCGTTCAACCGGCCGTCGTTGGTGAGCAGGTAGACGACGTTGTCCGCGACCATCATGCCGGACCGCAGGCCGTCACCGACCTTGCGGCGCGCGACGAAACGGCCGTCGCTCTGGGCGAGCACGTGCAGGTACCCGTCGGCATCCCCCACCACGACGTAGTTGCCGAACGCCAGCGGACTCGTCAGACGCCGATTGCGCAGCCCCTCCTGCCGCCACATCAGCGTCGCGTCAGACTGTTCGATGGCGCTGACGACGTCTTCGTCCGAGACGACGTAGATCTGGCCCAGGCCTTCGGCGAGATCGAGAAACGACGACATCTCGACTTCCCACAGCATGGCGCCGTCGGTGGCCCGGAACGCCTTCAGGCGTCCCTGGAAGCTGACCGCGTACAGGACGCCGCGCAGGAACAGGGGGGACCCGTCCACATCCACCATGCGGCCCAGTTCGGACCGGCCTTCCGGCAGCATCACGCGCTGCTCCCAAACTGTCTGGCCGTTCTCGGCGCGAAACGCCGCGACCTTGCCGGTGGCGAAACCCGCATAGACCAGGCCACCGCGCATCGCGGGCACTCCGTTCCCCCGCAGGGTCAATGGCGGCGGCTGGGTATCGAAAGTCCACAGCGACTTGCCGTCGGTGCCGTCCAGGGCGGCAACCCGGCCGTCCGCCGTCTGGACGACGACGATGTCCTCTGCGCCGACGGGACGCGCCAGCACTTCACTGCTGGCTTCCGCCCGCCACAGGGTGGACCCGTCCGCCGCGTCCAGCGCGATGACCTCGCCGCGGGTCGTACCCACCAGGATCCGGCCTCCGGCCGCACCGACGCCGCCGGTGACGAAGGACGGGTCGCGCCGGTCCCAGAACTTCAACCCGGACTTGCCGTCCGGCCTGCCGATGCTGGTGCGCCACGTATTCCTGCCCGTGAATCGGTCAAATGCGGCGACCGTACCGTAGGCGTCCGCCGCGTAGATGCGGTCAGCGAGGATGGCCGGAGACAGCCGGAGGTGCTTGCGCCCCAGGCCCTTGCCGACGGACGCCTGCCAAAGCCGCACCACGTCCGCTTCTTCCGCGAAGTCGACCAGGGCGGCTGGCTTGTCGGTGTCCTCTTTCTTCTTGTCGCCGCCGATTCCCGGAACCCAGTCGAACCAGGCGCATCCGACCACCGACAGCAGCGCCATGACGGCGGCAATTCGCAGGAGGTATCTCATTCGCCGCCAGACCCCGTTTCGTTTCCTCGATTTCCTGGATTGCCGGGACCACCGGGTGCGTCGGGCGCCACGGTGGCCAACTTCAATTCCAGCAGCATCCTGCCAATGTCCGTGACCGATTCGTGCTGGAGCGCGGACTCGTATGCCTCCCGCGCGCCCGCGCTGTCTCCCTTCCCGGCAAGGATATCGCCGGTCAGTTCCGCGACCTCCAGGGCGAACCCGGAACCCAGCACGCCGGAAAGCGTTTCGAGGGCTGCGTCCGCCTCGCCGAGCTGCCACTGGACTTTCGCCAGCCGCAGCGCCGCCCGGTCCCGAACGACGCCATCACTCGCGTAGTCCATGCTCGCGGAAAGCAACGCCGCAGACCGTTCCCAGTCTTCGCCGTCGACCGCTTCCTGCGCCTCGTGCAGCAGGGTAAAGACGTGATAGGTCGTACCCTCGTGCGCCTCGGCGAGATCGGCGGCGAGTTCCGAGGCATCGCCCAGCACCCGCGCCGCCAGGTAGTCGCTGTAGTCGCTCGATGCGGTTTCCGCCTGTTCGATCCGGAAGTCCTGGTACCAGCGCCAGCCGATCACGCCAGCCACCGCCACGACGATGCCGGCGATGATGGCGACGCCATGGCGCGACCACCAGTTCCGCAGCCACTCTACGCGTTCCTCGTCAGACAGATATTCAGACACTTAAGATCAGTCCTGCGCTTGCGACTCGCGAATCGCCGCCGCCACTTCGTCCATCGAGGCGGTCACCTGCGGACGGTTCGCGCGCAGCCATTTCAGGGAGACGCGATTCTGTGCTATTTCGTCCTCCCCGACAATCATCGCCCAGCGAGCGCCGCTGCGGTCGGCGCGCCGGAACTGGGCGGACAGGCCACCGCCGCCCGCATCCATGCGAACGCGCAGGTCCGTCACGCGGACCCGCAGGGCCTGTGCCGCCGCCATCGCCGCCGACATGTATTTCCTGTCCTGCACGACGACGTGGACGTCGGCCGCGCTATAGCTGAGGACGCCTGCCGAGCACGCCGCCGAGGCTTCCGCAGACGCGTCCGCCACTTCCCGGAGCAGCAGCGCGACGCGGTCGATGCCCAGCGCGAAACCCGCCGCCGGTGTCGGACGCCCGCCGAACAGCTCGATGAGCCCATCGTAGCGTCCGCCAGCGCACACGGCGTCCTGGGAGCCGATACCCTCGGCCACCCACTCGACCACCGCATGCGTGTAGTAGTCGAAGCCCCGGACCAGGCGGCGGTTCACGCGGTATGACAGTCCCTGGGAGTCCAGCAGTTCCCGCAGGGTGTCGAACTGGGCACGCTCGCCCGCGTCCAGGTAGTCGGCCAGGTTCGGCGCCTCTTCCAGGATGCGGCGCGTGGACTCCACCTTGCTGTCGAGGATGCGCAACGGGTTGAGATGCAGGCGCTGGCGGCTGTCCCCGTCGAGTTCATCCTCGTATGGCGCAAGGTAGGCGACCAGCGCTTCGCCGTATGCGGCTCTCGACGCGCTGGATCCCAGTGCGTTGATTTCAAGGCGCACCGCATGACCGAGTCCAAGTCCGTCCCAGATCGCCGCGACCATCTGCATCAGTTCCGCGTCGGCCTCGGGTCCGCCCACGCCAAAGATCTCCGCGCCGAACTGGTCGAACTGGCGGTACCGTCCGTGTTGCGGACGTTCGTAGCGGAACATCGGGCCCGCGTACCAGAGCCGCTGCGTGCGGTTGTGCAGGAGCCCCTGCTGGATGCAGGCGCGCACGCAACCGGCGGTTCCCTCCGGCCGCAGCGCCAGGCTATTGCCCCGGCGGTCGTCGAAGACGTACATCTCCTTGGCGACGATATCGGTGGCCTCGCCGATGCCGCGGCTGAAAAGGTCCGTCGATTCCACCAGCGGCAGGCGAATCTCCTCGTAGCCGAAGGCGCGCGCCGCAGCGATGCACTGGTCCTCCACCCGCCGCAGTTCCGCCGCGGCTTCCGATGCGAGATCGCGCATGCCGCGAACGGCCCGGTAACGCAGACTCACAGCCCCAGCACCAGCCTGGCGACGTTGTTCTTGGTGTGCGGCTCGAGCATCACGGGTTGGCCGTTGTACTCGAGTTCGACACCGGACGCGTAACCGAGCGTGAGGGTGAACGGGGCTTGCCCGCTTACCTCCAGCTCGTTCCCCGCGCGTTCCAGGTCTCCGTGCACCAGCGCACCGCCAGCGTCGAGAACCTCGACCCAGCAATCGTCGATGAATCGAAACACCAGCACGTGCTCGTCGCCCGGCACGTACGTCAGCGGGTTGGTGATCGGCGCAGACCCCTCCTCCGCTCCATCAAGCGAGATCTCCGGCGAGTCATACGGAGCGCTGTCCGGCCGGCCATCGGGCAGGTCTTCGGGCGAGCCCAGCGGCGGGTTCTCCGGGCCGGAAACCGGCGCACCGCTCCGACCGGCCGGTTCGCTTTCGGCCGGGTCGGCGGGCTCGTCCAGCGTGCCGGCAGGCACCGCCGATTCCGGCAACTCATCGTCCGCGGACCAGTCCGGCCGTGTCTCGTCGGCAACGGGGGCCTCGCCCAACGGTTCGTCCTGTCCGGATGACGTCGGCACGTCGGACGGCCACATCAGCCAGACGAACAGGCCGAAGGCCGCGACGAACAGGATCACGGTGCCGCTGAAAACCCACGACTGCCACGACGGCAGTTTCAGGGCCCTCGACAATGCGGCCATCTTGCCGGCAAACGCGGCCGGGTGTCGCACCTCGCTTTGCACCGTCTCCCCGCGATCCGTTTTCCGGTCGTAGGCAAACGACATCGTGTCGGGGTCGACTTCCACCAGTTGGGCATAACTGCGGATATACCCACGCGTGAACACCGGCGCCGGCAAGGCATCGAAGCGTTCGTCCTCGATGTTTTCGACGATCCTCACGGGCACCCTCAGGGACCTGGCGACATCGGCAGTGCTTGCGCCCATCGCCTCCCGCGCCGCACGCAATGCGGCACCGGGTCCCGGCGAATCGTCCTCGCTCACGGGATCGGGCGTGTCGTTCCCGTCCACGGGAGCCGCCGGATCGCTTTCGCCGGCGGGATCCGGAGCATCGTTCTCCGCCACGGGATCCGGCGAGTCGTTGTCGCTCACGGGACCAGTACTTCCTGCCCCGCCGCAGCCGGCTGTTGCCGGAGCCGGGCAATGTAGCGCGCCCGCCTGTTGGTGCGGTCCCGCACCGCGCCGGTGAGCTGGCCGCAGGCCGCCGCGATCTCGTCACCCCGGGTCGCGCGCAGCGTGGCGGTGTAGCCCGCGTTCAGGAGATGGGTCTGAAACGCCGTGATCGCACCTGGATCGGGCCGTTCGAACCCTGCGTTCGGGAACGGATTGAACGGAATCAGGTTGATCTTGCAGCGCAGCGACCGCAGCAGCCTTGCCAGCGCCGCCGCATCGGCGAGGCTGTCGTTCACACCCTTCATGAGCGCATATTCGATGGTCACCGAGCGGCGCTCGCCGACGCGGGACAGGTACGACCGGCAGGCGTCCATCAACTCCGCGAGCGGGTAACGCCGGTTGAGGGGAACGAGACGGTCGCGCAGCGCATCGCCCGCCGCATGCAGGCTGACGGCCAGCGCGCATTCCGTGCGCTCTGCAAGCTCAGGGATATTCGGGACCACGCCGGCCGTGCTGATGGTGACGCGGCGCTTGGACAGGCCGTAGGCGAGGTCGTCCATGAGCAGATTGGCCACCGTGACGCACGCATCGAAGTTGAGCAGCGGCTCGCCCATGCCCATGAAGACGACGTTCGTCAGGCCGCGCCCGTCGTCCCGCCGTTCGAGTTCCCGCGCCGCGAGCCACGCCTGCCCGGCGATCTCGGCAGGCGTGAGATTGCCGTCGAAGCCCTGCTTGCCGGTGGCGCAGAACGCGCAGTCGAGCGCGCAGCCCGCCTGGGACGAGATGCACAGGGTGTTGCGTCCCCGGTCGGGAATCAGGACCGTCTCCACGGCGCTGCCTCCGCCCACCGCCACGGACCACTTGGTGACCCCGTCCCGGGCGTCCTGGCGCTCCTCCACCTCCGGCGGGCGAATCTCCGCCTCGTCGGCGAGGCGACCGCGCAGGGCTTTCGACAGGTCCGTCATGTCGTCGAACCGCGTCACACCGCGCTTGTGGATCCAGCGGAGCAGTATGCGGGCGCGGTAGGGCTTCTCGCCGAACCCGGCGAGATAGCGCTCGAGGCCAGCGCGGTCGAGCCCGAGCAGATTGACGCGGGGTGCGTTCACGATCGCGGACAGATTTCGGCCTCGTCGAAGAAATACGCGATCTCGCGAGCCGCGCTCGTCGGCGAGTCGGAGCCGTGGACGGCGTTGGCGTCCAGGGAGTTGGCGAAGTCGGCGCGAATGGTGCCCGGATCCGCCTGCTTCGGATCCGTCGCCCCCATCAGGCGGCGGTTTACGGCGATCGCGTCGGTGCCTTCGAGGACCTGGAGAACCACCGGTCCGGAACTCATGTAGCCAAGCAGCTTCTCGAAAAACGGCTTGCCTTCGTGCTCCGCGTAGAAGCCGGCGGCCTGGTCCGCCGAAAGCCGCGTCATCCTGGAGGCGACGATACGCAACCCGGCTCTTTCGAACCGGCCCACGATCTCGCCGATGAGATTGCGGGCCACGGCGTCGGGCTTGAGAATGGAGAGTGTGCGCTCTACTGGCATTGGCCTTTCCTCGATTCGGAATTGAGGGGCGTCGTGTCAGCCGAAGGTGGCCGGTGCAATTATACGCGGGCGGCCCTCAGCTTCTCCACGGTGGTGGCCACCCGGCGCGCCGCGTAGTCCACTTCGTCGGTGGTGGTGTAGCGGCCCACGGTGAACCGGATCGATGCGTGGGCGAGATCGTCGGGCACGCCAAGCGCCTTCAGGACGTAGGACGGCTCCACGGTGGCGGACGTGCAGGCGGAGCCGGTGGAGACCGCCAGGTCGTCGAGCGCGGTCAGCAGTGTATCGCCGTCGACGTCGCCGAATGACACGTTGAGGTTGCCCGGCAGGCGCTGTTCCTCGTCCCCGTTCAACAGCGTTTTCGGCACCTGCCGCAGGTGCGACCAGAGACGGTCCCGCAACGACCGGATGCGGCGGTTTTCGCCGTTGTCCCGGTCGAGTTCTCCGCGGCAGATGACGCAGGCTTCGCCGAGACCGACGATCTGGTGGGTGGCGAGCGTGCCCGAGCGCATGCCTCGCTCGTGGCCGCCGCCGTGTATCTGCGGCGCCACGGACAGGAACGGCTGGCGCCGCACGAACAGCACCCCGATGCCCTTCGGGCCATAGATCTTGTGGCCGGAAACGCTCATCAGGTCGATGTTGTCCCGGCGCACGTCGATGTCGATCTTGCCGACGCTCTGGGCGGCGTCGGTGTGGAACGGTACGCCCCGCTCGCGGCACACGGCGCCGATGGCGCGAATGTCGTTGACCACGCCGATCTCGTTGTTCGCATGCATGACCGAAACGATGGCGGTGTCCGGGTCTATGGCGTCGGCAACCGCTTCCGGCTGGATGATGCCGCCGGCATCCGGCTCGATATAGGTGACGTCCAGGCCCAGCGACTCGAGGTGGGCACAGGTGTCGAGCACCGCCTTGTGCTCGTAGCTGCTGGTCACCACGCGCTCGCCGCCGGATGCTTCGACAACGCCCTTGATGGCCAGGTTGTCCGACTCGGTGGCGCCCGATGTCCAGATGATCTCGCGGGGATCGGCGTTGAACAGGGCGGCCACGTGCGTGCGGGCCTCTTCGACCAGTTCTTCCGCCTCCCAGCCGTAGACATGGCTGCGGGACGCGGGATTGCCGAAGGCACCGTCGGTGAGAAGGCACCCGCTCATGCGCTCCGCCACGCGCGGGTCTACCGGGGTCGTGGCCGAATAGTCGAGGTAGACGGCCTTGGTCGGGATCTTGGTCGACATAAGAGGATGAATTTTACCCGAATGCCGATGGGATCGGTCCCGGTGCCGGCGGTTCTAGATGTTTGGGAGTGCCCCACAGCCGTCGCCTCGGCTCTGCCTGTGGCCCGGCCCCGCTCGACTTCCATGGATCAACCGCCCCCGGTCGCTGGCGCTCCCCGGAGGCGATTGTTCCATGGGAGAGGCGTGCTTCCGAACGCGCGGATCACAGAATCTGGGCGTTGATCAGGTTCTTCGGGTCCTGGCGGCGGGCAATGCTCCGGATGTCGCGCCGCTCGACCAGCGACGCGAACGTGATGCGTTTCAGGAACAGGTCGATCTGCTGCGAGAGGTCGGCCCAGAGTTCATGCGTGAGGCATGTCTCACCGTCCTGACAGTCGCCGGTCCCCCCGCAGCGGGTAGCGTCGACGCCTTCCCCCACGGCGCTGATGATGTCGGAGACGCTGGTCTCATCGAGCGTCCGGGCGAGGCGGTAACCACCACCGGGCCCGCGCGCGCCGATCACCAGGCCATTCTGCTTGAGGCGGCGGAACAGTTGCTCGAGGTACGCCTGGGAGATGCCCTGACGTTCGGCGACATCCGCAAGGGGCACCGGCCCGTCGCCGGCGTGCAGCGCCAGATCCAGCACCGCCGTGACCGCATAGCGGCCTCTCGTCGTCAACCGCATGATCTTCGGACTTGCATCACGAAATCTGCGTCCAAGTATGCAGCACGCGCGTATTTCGGTCTAGGCAACGTGTTGTCAACAAATAGAAGTGTCCGGTTCCGCCGGGGTAATCGACACGGGCATGGCTCGGGTGTCGGCATCCCCTGATTCGTGGCGACGCGGGTGGCGGGGTTGTCCACGCTTTGTCCACGGCGCCGGGTCCCCGATATTGAAGAGGCGCGGTGGGCAAGAGGTGGACAACCCCACGACGACCTCGCCCACGCGGCGACCGGCGGTTCGTCGGCCAGGCGCTCGCCGCCGGGGCCGTACCTGGCGAGCTTGCGCGGCCCGTGCCACACCGACAGCGTGCCGACCAGCGCCGGAACGTCCGCGGGCACACCCCCAGCAGACCCGCCCTGCCCATTCACTCCCGCTCCGGCAATCGAACACGGGCTTCCTTGCAAACCGGACACTTCATCTGTTCCAGAAGCGGACACTTGATTTGTTCTCAACACGGAGACAATGGCGTTTCAAAGGCCAAGGGTGTCCCTGGCCGATGGCTGTCCCCTTTTGGCTGTCCCTTTGCGGCTGGTCCCAGACCGAAACAACTATGGCTGCCCCTTTGGCCCGTCCAAGACCGAAACTGGCCCGTCCATGGCTGCCCCTTTGGCCGGTCCCTTTGGCCGATGGCTGTCTCAGTCGCTATGGCTGTCCCAACGGGTTGGTCCCAACGGGTTGCTATGGCTGTGCCAACGGGTTGGAGTATGGGCGTCCCAGAACTATGGGTGTCCCAAGGGGGTTGAGTATGGGCGTCCCAGAACTATGGGTGTCCCAAGGGGGTTATGGGTGTCCCAAGGGGGTTATGGGTGTCCCAAGGGGCTTTGGGGATGGGGGGCTTTGGGGATGGGGGGCTTTGGGGATGGGTGTCCCAGGAAGTATGGGTGTCCCATTGGGGGTGGGGGTGGGGGTGGGCGTCCCGGAGAGGTGGGTCCCGGGCTGTGGGGGAGTCGCTAGATTCCTTGAGCGCGACTTATGTTTACAGTTGGGTTGCATAGTCAAAAATGTCGAGCAAGATCAATATCTTGTAGTCTTGAGCACATGCCTTGTCGGTCTGAGGCGAAGCCTCGCTAGTCTTCGGGTTCGGGTTTGGGGTTGTTGGTGGTTTCGATGTGGGTGAGGATGCCGCGGAGCATGCCGACTTCCGTCTGCTCGAGGCCGATGCGGCCGAACATGCGGCGCAGGCGGGGCATCGCCTGCCGGGGGGCGCTGGACTTGAGGAAGTCGATGCGCTCGAGGACCTTCTCGAAGTGGGCGAGGAAACCTTCGACTTCGTCCAGTGTGGCGAGGCCGGGTTCGTTGGCCGGGGCGGCGGTGGTCTGGGAGCCCGAGCGGGCCTTGAACAGTTCGTAGCAGACGACCTGGACCGACATCGCGAGGTTGAGCGAGGGGTATTCCGGGCTGGCGGGGATCGAGAGGTGCAGTTGGCAACGCTGCAGTTCCTCGTTGGTCAGGCCGCTGGTTTCGCGCCCGAAAAGGATGGCGACGGGCGCGTCCGCGTAGCCCGACGCGAGGCGTTCGGCCACGCTCTGGGGGTCGGCGAGCGGGATGGGGATACGTCTGCTGCGAGTGCTGGTGCCGACCGCGAGGACGCAGTCGCAGATGGCTTCGTCGAGGCTGTCGACCACCCTGGCTTGAGCCAGGACATCCACCGCGCGGGCCGCGCGCCAGTCCGCCTGGGGGTCCGGGAATCTTGCCGGGCGCACCAGGCAGAGGGACGTGAGACCCATGGTCTTCATCGCCCGGGCCGCACCGCCGATGTTCCCGGGATGGCTGGGTTCGACCAGCACGATGCGGACGTCGGCCATGGGTTCCTGCGATCTCCCGTTGCCCGCGCGGGGGAGTGGTTCCGGCAAGGCGGATCCGCCCCGCTCCCTGGGCATGCGGGGCGCATCATACAGCCTCCGCCCGCCACGGTGCCCCGTGAGGACGCGGACCCGGGCCGCCGGGGCGGCGGTCGTTGTGGGCTAGAATAGGCCGCGTTCCTCCTCGGACGGTCCTGCTCCATGCATCCCATCATCAATATCGCCTCGCGCGCTGCGCGCCGGGCCGGACGCCTGATCGTCCGCGCGATGGACCGCATCGGGACGCTCAAGGTCGAGGAAAAGGCGAAGAACGACTTCGTCTCCGAGATCGACCGGGCCGCCGAGGACACGATCATCGACACCATCCTGCGCGCCTATCCGGACCACGGCATCGTCGGCGAGGAGCGCGGCGCGGCAAACGAGGGCGCCGAGTTCGTGTGGATCATCGACCCGCTCGACGGCACGAGCAACTTCCTTGCCGGCATCCCGCACTTCTGCGTCTCGATCGGCGTCCGGCGGGGCAACGTGCTCGAGCACGGGCTGATCCTGGATCCCGTGAGAAACGAGGAGTTCTCCGCGACGCGGGGCGCCGGCGCGCGCATGAACGGCATGCGGCTTCGCGTTTCCGAACGCCCGAAGCTCGAGAACGCGATCGTCGCCACCGGCATTCCGTACCGCATGGTCGCAAGCCACCTGGACGCCCACACCGATATGCATCGGGCCCTGCAGCGGTCCTGCCGCTCCATCCGCCGCATGGGCTCGGCGGCCCTCGATCTCGCCTATGTCGGCGCGGGGCGCACCGACGCGTTCGTGCAGGTGGGACTCAAGCCCTGGGACATGGCCGCGGGCGCCGTGATCGTGCGCGAGGCCGGCGGCTTTGTCGGCGACGCCGAGGGCGGCGACCGGTTCATGGAGAAGGGCCACCTGGTGGCGGCGACCCCGAATATCTTCAGGGAGGTGCTGAGACTCGTCCGCAACGCGGCGGGAACGGCGCCTGCCCCTTAGGGTACAAGCTTGTCGTCCTGGCCTTCCTTCTCGGGCAGGGTCAGGTCCTCCTTCGATATGCCGAGCGCGAGCAGCATGCTCGCCGCGACGTATATCGAGGAATACGTACCCACCACCACGCCGATGGTAAGCGCCGTCGCAAACCCGCGTATCTGTTCTCCCGCAGCCACCAGGAGCGCCACCAGGACCAGCAGGGTCGTCAACGATGTCACCAACGTCCGGCCGAGCATCTCGTTCAGGGACTGGTTGATGATGTCGACGGGCCTGCCCCGGCGGACGATGCGGAAGTTCTCGCGGATCCGGTCCGAGACGACGATGGTGTCGTTCAGCGAATAGCCGATTACGGCGAGAATCGCCGCGAGTTCGGCCAGGTTGAATGTCCACCGGAAGACGGCGAACGCGCCGAGGGCCACGATCACGTCGTGGGCCAGGGCAGTCACCGCGCCGATGGCGAACTTGCCCGTGAATCGGAACATGATGTAGAGCATCACCACCGCCAGCGCCACGAGCATGGCGATGCCGCCCTTCTCCGTCAGTTCCTCGCCGACCGCCGGGCCCACCACTTCGGAGCGGCGGAGCGCGACTTCCCCGTAGCTGCTTCTGAGCATCACCAGGATCTCGTCGCCCACCGTGGACTGATCCACGCCGGCTCGTGGCGGGACGCGGATCAGGATGTCCGTCTCCGAGCCGAAGTTCTGCACCACCGCGTTGACGAAACCCGCACCCTCGAGCTGCTCCCGGACCTCCTGGGGGACCACCGGAGCGGCGAAGCCCACCTCGACCAGGGCACCGCCGGTGAAGTCGAGACCCCGATTCAACCCAACAGCCACGAGCGCGACGACCGACGCGACCAGCAGGAACCCGGAAACGCCGGCGGCGATCATCCGCTTGCCCATGAAGTCGAAGTTGGTCTTTCTCATCGCCGCAAGTCCTAGATGCGAAGTTTCGTGAGCGTTCGGCCACCGTATATCAGGTTGACGAGCGCCCGAGAGCCCATGATCGCGGTGAACATCGACGTCACGATGCCGATGGCCAGCGTGATCGCGAAGCCAGCCACCGGGCCGCTGCCGATGCTGAGCAGGATCAGCGCCACGAACAGCGTCGTCACGTTGGCGTCGAGAATCGTGAGGAAGGCGCGGTCGTAGCCCGCCTGGATCGCCTGCTGCGGCGGACTGCGGGCGAGTTCCTCGCGAATGCGGGAGAAGATCAGCACGTTCGCGTCCACCGCCATGCCCACGGTGAGCACGATCCCGGCGATGCCGGGCAGCGTCAGCGTGGCGCCGAGCAGCGACATCACCGCCACCAGGATCACCAGGTTCAGCGTCAGCGCGAGATCTGCGACCAGCCCGAACACCTTGTAGTAGAGCGGCATGAAGATGAGTACGAGCAGGAACCCCGCGACGACAGAGTACATGCCGCGCTCGATGTTCTGCTCGCCGAGGGAGGCGCCCACGGTCCGCTCCTCGACGATGCGCATCGGCGCTGCCAGCGCCCCGGCACGCAACAGCAGGGCGAGGTCCTGCGCTTCCCGCATCGACAGGCCGGTAATGCGGAAGCGGTAGCCGAGGGCCGCCTGGATCGTGGCCACGCTGATCAGGCGGCGCTCGCCCCGCAGCACCACGGAACCGTCCTCCTGCTTGATCGGTTTCTGCTCGATGAACACGATCGCCATCGGATGCCCGATATTGTCGCGCGTCGCATCGTGCATTCGGTCACCGCCGATGCTGTCGAGCGTGATGCTGACCTGTGGCAACTGCGTCTCGGGGTCGAAGTCCTGCATCGCATTGGTCACGCGATCCCCCGTGACCACGATTTCTTTCTGGATGCGTTCGATGCGGCCTTCGTAGGGCATCTCCTCGACTTCCGTGGGACGGTCGTCCGGAAACGCCGCCAGATGGATCTCGAGATTGGCGAACTTGTCGAGAATGCGCTTGGCCTCGGACGAGTCCTGCACGCCGGGAAGGTTGACCTCGATGCGGCTGCGCCCCAGGCGCGTCACCAGCGGCTCCGAGACGCCCAGTTCGTTGACCCGGTTGCGCAGGCTGACGATGTTCTGCGTGATGGCGTAGTTTTCGATCTCGTCGATGTAGGCGGCGTCGACTTCAATGACCAGGCCCGGCCGGCCGTCGACCACCTGCTCGTCCATCGTGTAGTTGGGCGGACCGTAGTCCTCCCGCAACTGCTCGATCGCGTGGTCGCGCATCTCGGCGTCGGTGAATCCGATCCTGATCGCCTGGTCGCGCACCAGTTCCTCCGTGCGGGCGTACCGGATGCGTGCATCGCGCAGCTCGCTCCTGACGTTGCTCGCCTCGTCGTCGAGGCGTTTGCCGATGGCGCTGTCGATGTCCACCTCCAGCAGGAAGCGAATGCCGCCGGAGAGATCGAGGCCCTTTGCCATCGGCTTCCCGCCGATGCCCTCGAGCCACGCCGGGGTCGTCGAAGCCAGGTTCAGCGCGATGACGTAGGCCCGCTCCGTGTTGCTGGGGTTGAGCTGGTCGTCGAGCACGGCCCGGCCCCGCAACTGGTCCTCGTTGGTTTCGACGCGGATCAGGCCGCCCGTGGGCGTGACCTCGCCCCGGATCACGCCGACGCCAGCGTCCTCGAGCGCGGCGACGCTGGCATCGATCATCGACTGGCTGACGAAGCGCCCGGTACTCTCCGGGGCGATCTGCAGGGCGTAGTCAGGCGGGTACAGGTTCGGCGACGCGTAGATCATGCCCAGCGCGATGATCGAGACGATGAGCAGGTAGCGCCAGAGGGGATAGCGATTCGGTGGACGGCGCGTGGGTCGCCGCCCGCCCAGGAGATCCTCGCCTAACACGTCTCTCTACCGCTTGTCGACGCCGCTCAGGGCCACGACGCGCGCAAGCCGGTCACTTCTCATCGAGGGCTTTCAGGGTCCCTTTGGGCAGGGTCGAACCGACGGCGCTTTTCTGCAGCCGCAATTCCAGGTTGTTCGCCACCCGCAACATGACGAAGTCGTCTTCGACCTTGGTCACCTGCCCCATGATGCCGCCAGCGGTCACGACTTCGTCGCCCCTGGACAGGCTTGCCATGAGCGCCTGGTGCTCCTTGCGGCGCTTGCTTTGGGGCCGCCAGAGCAGGAAGTAGAAGATGGCGACAAAGCCGACCAGCAGGAGCAGGTCGAAGGGCCCGAGTCCCCTGGCACCGGTTTCCTGCGCGTACGCAACGCTCTCAAATGGGATCATTCGCTTGCGCTCCAGCCAGCCAACAGGGTTCGGGTGAGGCGACGCAATGTACCCTGTTCAATGGCCTCACGCAATTTAACCGTGAGCGCGTGGTAGTAGTGCAGGTTGTGGGTCGTCATGAGGATCGAGCCGAGGATTTCGCCGCACCGGTCGAGGTGATGGAGATAGGCGCGCGAGAATCGCGCGCAGGTCGTGCAGGCGCAGTCCTCGTCCAGCGGCGCATCGGCGAGACGGTGGGCCGCGTTGCGGATCTTCACGGTTCCCTTCGAGGTGAACGCGTGGCCGTTCCTCGCGTTCCTGGTCGGCAGCACGCAGTCGAACATGTCTACCCCGCGACCGACGGCGCGCAGGATGTCGGCCGGGGTGCCGACGCCCATGAGGTAACGCGGGGTGTCGGCCGGCATGTGCGGCATCAGCGCGTCGATGACGGCGTTCATCTCGTCCTTGGACTCGCCGACCGAAAGGCCGCCGATGGCATAGCCGTCAAAGCCGACGTCGACGAGCGATGCCAGGCTCTCGCTTCTCAGGTCGTCGTACATGCCGCCCTGGACGATGCCGAACAGCGCGCCGGCATGCTCGCCGTGGGCTTCGCGGCACCGCTTGGCCCAGCGCATGGAAAGCTTCATCGACTCGCGGGCTTGCGTGCTGGACACCGGATACGGCGTGCATTCGTCGAACGCCATGACGAAGTCGGCGCCGAGATTGTGCTGCGCCTCGATGGACCGTTCCGGCGAAAGAAACAGGGCGTCGCCGTTGATCGGCGACCGGAAAGCCACGCCGCCCTCCTCCACCTTGCGCATCTCCGACAGGCTGAACACCTGGTAGCCGCCGGAGTCCGTCAGGATCGGTCCCGGCCACTGCATGAACGCGTGCAGCCCGCCGAGCGCGGCGACGGCCTCGTCGCCCGGGCGCAGCATCAGGTGGAACGTGTTGCCGAGGACCATCCGGGTGCCCACCTGCGTGAGCGCCTCCGGGGTCATGGCCTTGACCGATCCATAGGTGCCGCACGGCATGAAGACGGGGGTGTCGACCTCGCCCCGGTGTGTGACGAGCCGTCCCCGGCGTGCGGCACCGTCGCTGGCAAGGACTTCGAATGTGATCGTCATGCCCGCTCGCAGAACATCGCGTCGCCGTAGCTGAAGAGGCGGTAGCGCTCGCGCACCGCCTCGGCATAGGCCCGCATGACCCGGGCATGCCCGGCGAACGCCGAGACCAGCATCAGCAGCGTCGACTCCGGCAGGTGGAAGTTGGTGATGAGGGCGTCGACGGCCCGGAACGCGTAGCCCGGCGCGATGAAGAGGTCCGTCTGGCCAGCGCCGAAACGCACGTTGCCACCGTCGCCCGCCGCCGATTCCAGCGTCCGCACGACGGTGGTGCCCACGGCGACGACCCGGCCGTCGCACCCGTTGACGGCCTGCGCCGTTGCCTCGGGCACTTCGTAGCGTTCCTCGTGCATGCGGTGCTGCGACAGGTCATCCGTGCGGACCGGCTGAAACGTGCCGGCGCCGACATGCAGGGTGACCGTGGCGATCCGGATGCCCCGATCGGCAATCGCCCGCAGCAGCGGCCGGTCGAAGTGCAGGCCCGCCGTCGGTGCCGCGACGGCGCCCGGATTCTTGCCATACACGGTCTGGTAGCGCTTCTCGTCCTCGGCGTTCGCGCGGCGCGCGATGTAGGGCGGCAACGGCGTGCTGCCGTGGGTGTCCAGAAACTCCAGCACGTCGCCGGGGAACCGCAGGAAGTAAAACTCGTCCCGCCGGCCCATTACCGCGATGGTCTCTCCGTTCACCAGCAGCGAGCGTCCGGCGTGCAGCGCCTTGCTGACGCGCACCTGGCACAGCGCAGTGTCGATGGACTCGATCCGCTCGATCAGGACCTCGGCGCGCCCGCCGGAATCCTTGACCGCGCGCAACCGCGCCTTGATGACGCGGGTGTCGTTGACGACCAGAAGATCGTCCGGCCGCAACAGGTCGACGATGTCGCCGAAATGCCGGTGCGCCACGCCGTCGCCGGTGATATCCAGCAGCCGGCTGTCCGTGCGCCCCGGAAGCGGCGTCCGGGCGATCAGGTCCTTCGGCAGCTGGTATGAGAAGTCTGAGCGTCGCATTGGCTGTACCGACCAACGGAAATGGCATTGTAGCGCGACGGATGTTCGGGGGTGTGTGTCCCTTTCCACTATGGCTGTCCCTTTCGGAAGGCTATGGCTGTCCCTTTCGGAAGGCTGGATGGCCGGAAGGCTGGATGGCTGTCCCTTTCGGAAGGTGGCTGTCCCCTTCCGCTATGGGTGTCCCCCTCGACCGTGGGTGTCCCTTTCGACTTTCTAATCGGAGCGGGATGGCTGTCCCATCGATGGGGGATGGGTGTCCCTTTCCACTGCGGCTGTCCCTTTCGACTATCGGGAAAGGTGGGTGTCCCTTCGGACAGGTGGGTGTCTCTTCGCGAAGGTGATGGGTGCCCTTCCACTATGGCTGTCCCTTCCCGAACGGTCCCTTCCCGAACGGGATGGCTGTTCCTCGTGACGACCTAGGCGCGGGACGGCGAGGGGGACGGCGGGGACGAAACCAATGCCCCGAAGATCATGGATGACGCGCTGATACGGCTGACCGGCGCAGCTCCGGGTGTTCGGGGGTGGGTGTCCCTTCTCACCATGGTGGCTGTCCCTCTCAGATGGGTGTCCCTTCGCAAGGTGATCATGGGGATGGCTGTCCCTTCGGAAGGTGCGGATGGGTGTCCCTTCGGAAGGTGGGTGTCCCTTCGCGAAGGTGCTTCGGAAGGTGGGTGTCCCTTCGCGAAGGTGCGAGGAGGCGTCAGGGCGTCGTCTGGATTGATGGGAAATAGCGGATGCGCTATATTCTTGGCATGGAGTGGACGGTCGAAACCGTTGCGGCCGTCGACGCTGAAATTGAGGCACTTCCGGTAGGGCTGCGCGCCCGGCTGGTCCGTCTGCTAGAGGCGGTTGAGAATGTCGGTCTTGACGCGCTACGAGCACCGCACGTGAAGCATCTCGAAGGCAAGCTGTGGGAACTTCGGGTCAAGGCCCAGGGTGGGATTGCTCGGGGGATCTACGTAACGGCGACCGGTCGTCGGGTGGTGGTCTTGCACGTCTTTGCGAAGAAGTCCCGCAGGACGCCTCGCCGTGCGCTCGACACGGCCCGGGAGAGGATGAGGAGGGTGATTCCATGACGAAACTGAAGGACCTGAAGAAGCGCTTCATGGAGGATCCGGAGTTCAGAAAGGAGTACGCGCGGGTAGACGAGGAATACGCGCTGATCGAGGAGCTGATCCGTGCCCGGATGGCGGCAAAACTCACGCAGAAGGAAGTCGCTCGGCGGCTTGGCACGACACAGTCGGCGATCGCACGGTTGGAGGGCGGCCGGGTGTCGCCGTCCTTCGCAACACTGCGCCGCTATGCCGAAGCCACGGGGACGCGGCTGAGCATCGGGCTGCGGCCGGCCGACGGATGATGTGGTGGGCGCGCGACGACGAAGCGCGCCCGGTCCTTCACACGACCATCGACCTGACGCTGGCGCAAGCCGCGACGCATCACCCCGTGGGGCCTCAGAAGACGCGCGCCGGCAGCGACGGAGGCCCTTCTACCCGGGATGCGTATTGCGAGCGCCTGGTGCTCTCGGATCCTCAGATCGGCTCGCCGTGGTCCCGCAACCAGGCGGCGAATTCAGCTTCATCGATTTCACTCGCGGCAAGCAGGGTCACGGTCTGTACAACCCCCACTTCGGGCGCCGTCAACTGCAATCCGTTTTCCGCCATGAAGACGTAGGCGGACATGAAGCCGGTGCGCTTGTTGCCGTCCACGAAGGGGTGGTTGCGGATGATCCCCGCGGCGTAAGCGGCGGCCATGTCGCATGTATCGGGAGTGCCATACGTCTGGAGGTTCCGGGCTCGAGCCAGGGCAGAGTCAAGCAGGCCGGGGTCGCGAAGACCCGGACTTCCTCCATGTTCCGCGAGCAGCCGTTCGTGCATCGCCAGGACGACTGCCCTGCTCAACCAGTTCGTGGCCACTACTTGTTGGCGAGTTCACGCAACGCGTTCCGGTACTGCTTCATGCCCTTTTCGGCAAGCTTCATCTGCCGCTCGAACGCGGGATCGTAGGGCGTGATCAGGTATCCCCCATCGGCCGTCTCGGTCAGATGAACGACATCGCCTTCGCTGACCCGAAGCGCATTTGCCGCCTCCTTCGGGAGGCGCAGATTCAGCGAGTTCCCAACCTTGTGGACCTTGAGCGCGTACATGGCAAATCCCTCAACCGTGTATACCGAAGTATATACGTCCTGGCGGCGGCGCGCTGCCGAACTCCCATACAGCACAGCGCTGGCGATGCTGCTACCGGTCCCCCTCGACAGTCACCAGAAGGTCATCCATCACCTTCGGAGAATCCGGCGGAGCGCCGCCGAAGGCCCAGTCGGACGCCGTCTCGTAGATCTCCGTGTACTCCCCCTCGGGACCGTGCTCCCAAGTCGTGACGTAGATGCGCACGCCGCGCCAGTCCTGTACGCCCAGGCGTTCACCCTCGTAGAAGAGGGTCACGGTGCCCTCCGCCCTGTCCGACGTGATGCGCGGCGAGGTGCTCAGCTTGTCCCCCTGCGTATCGCTGTCCGCGTTGGTGCTGTCGTACATGTAGCTCGCCCAACCGGACGCCACGTGCGCAAGGTCCCACTCGAGGTCCCCGGGCATCCTGGCATTGAGTTTCGGCAACGCCCGCGCGCCCGTGTCCGCATCGGTGTCGAAGAAGATGCTGAACACGACGTTGTCGAAACCGTGGGCCGGCACCCAGTTGGCGGAGATTTCGCCGATCGCGAGGGTCAGTTCCAGGTTCCTGCCGGCGGTCCTGATCCGGGCACCGAGAAGGTCTTTCTGGCTTCGGCTCTCGGGTTGCTGCGGTCGGATATAGCTGCCGTCCGGACCGGCATCGTCGCCCGCCGGGTCTTCGAAACGGACCGTGAGGGTCGGTGTGCGAACTTCGGTGGCGTAATGGAACTGCTCCGAGAGCAGCTCCCTCCCGGGATCATAGACCTGGAGGTAGTTCTCCGATTTGCCGAAATCGGAAACCGGTATCTCGATCTCCCAGTTCCCCCCGGCGCCAGCCTCGAACGACCGCGTGGCGTCCATGTTGCCGTTCCTGATGAGGCGGAGTTCGCCCGGGCCGATGGCGTGTCCGGACAGGCGGAACGACTCGCTGAAGGTCTCGCCGCTCTCCGGCGCGGAGATCGCAATCGCCGGTGGCGCCGCCGAAGCGTCGGGCAGATCGCGCGTTTCGTACGCATTGCTGACAAAGACCGACCGCGGAGGAAGCACCGCGGTCACCAGCCCCCGGCCGTCCGCCTGCAGCCGATCGACGCCCTGCAACGTGAAGGCCGCGCCCAGTGTCCCGCCCGCGCCGATACCGAGATTCAGGCGGTGCGCCAGCACCGAATGCGCGGCCGTATTCATCAGCACCGTGACGGTTTCGCCTTCCAGTGTCCGCTGGTAGGCGAAGACCCCCGCTCCTGCAGTCTCCGAAGCGACGACCTTCAGGCCGCCCCGAGTCAGTATCGGATTCGAACGGCGCAGATCCGACAGTTCTCCTATCAGCCGGTAGGTCCTCGCATCCGGATCGAAAGATCCCTCGTCGTTGTGAAATCCGCCGCGGAACATCGCCATCCGCGTCTCCTTCAAGGCCTGCTCCGTGCCCTGGTAGACGATCGGGATTCCGGGAACGGTGAAGAGCAGCGCCAGCGCCTGCTCGAACGCGGCGACGCTTCCCGTCGTGAGAAACCGCGGCGTGTCGTGGTTGTCGATGAAGTTCGGGATCGTGAACGGGTCGTCGTAGACCTCCATGGACAGCTCGAGCCGGTATCCCAACTGGCTTGTCGGCTGGCCGCGGCCCAGCACCCGGTTGATCTCGAAGTAGAGCGGATATCCCAGCATGGAGTTGAGGTAGGGCTTCTCCTTCGTGCCGATGTACCCCTTGAGTTTCTGCTCCCCTTCGTCCCGGTACGGCTCCGAAATCGAAACGGACTCGCCGAAGGTGAGGAAATGGTCCTTGCCCAACTGTCGCGCGTGGGCGTAGATGCCGTCGCCGTCGTGCAGGAACCGGTTCCAGAACTCGTGTTCGACCAGCATGGCGGTGTCCACCCGGAAAGCGTCCACGCCCACCTCGCTGATCCAGTACTTGTAGGTGTCCTTCAACGCGTCGATGACAACGGGATTCTCCGTGTTGAGGTCGGCAAGCTGGCCCAGCATGTACTGCGTCTCCTGGTGGCGGTCCGTGAAGTCCTGCAATGTCGGCGTCCAGTGATAGATGTTGGCCGCCGCGTGCTCCGGGTTCAGCCGGTCGATCATGTGGAACGGAGGCTGCGTGGGCGCCGGCTGGTACGAGTCCGGCTCCAGCAGGCGGAAATTCTTCGCGGTGTCATCGGGATCGTAGCCCCCGTCGTAGGTATAGAAGTTCGCGGTGTGGTTCGCGACCACGTCCTGGATCAGGTACATGCCTCGGCAGTGCAGTTCGTGGGAGAGCCGCCTGTAGTCACGGAGCGTGCCGAAGTGCGGGTCGGTCTCGAGGAAGTTGACCGCCCAGTAGCCATGCCAGCCGGTGGCCCGATAAGGCGTGCTCCACCATTGGTTCGCCACCGGAGGCGAAATCCAGATCGCCGTGACCCCCAACGACTTCAGGTAGTCGAGGCGCCGGATGATGCCGTCGAAATCCCCGCCGTTGAAATGGGCGCCGCTGCCCGGGTCGAATTCGCCGTGGCCCTGGTCGTTGTTGCCGGGGTCGCCGTCGTCGAACCGGTCGATGAACAGCATGTAGATCACCTGGTCCTGCCAGGCGGGCGACGGCACCTGCAGCTTGAGCGCGTCGGTCGAACAGTCCTCCTGCCCCGCCGCCAGGCCGGCAAGCAGAGCGACCGCGGATGCCAGGATCGCCCTATTCATGGATCGGAATTGCCTCGGGCATCCCCATGTCCAGCTTCCAGGCCTCGATCCGCTGCCTGAACGCATCGACGAGATCGGGTCTCGACGCGCTGAGGTCCCGCCGTCCCCTCGGATCCACCGTGACGTCGTAGAGCAGCATCTCGCCCGCGTCGGCGTACCAGAGGAAATGCCAGCGGTGGGTGCGCAGATAGTAGCCTTCCGCGCGCGATCCCATCGGGGCGTCCGACCGACGATTGTCGCTGTAGCCGATCAGTTCGTTGCGCTCGGTCAGGATGTCCCGGCTGCCTTCGAGCAGAGACTTGAGCGAATAGCCCTTGAGGTCTTCCGGCGCCTCGATACCGGCCAGGTCCAGAACCGTCGGGACGATATCCAGTGAAGACACGAGGCTCGACTCGTCGAACGACGCGGTGAGCCGGTCCTTCCAGTAGAAGATGATCGGCGTGCGCACGGACAGGTCATACAGCCCGCCCTTGCCGGTGAACCCACCGCCAGCCAGCCCGGGACTCGGCGTCTCGCTGTCGGTCAGGTATTCGACATCGGCATCCTGCTCGTAGCCGTTGTCGCTCAGATAGATGAAGAGCGTGTCCTCGAGCAGCCCCCTGGACTCGATGTGGTCCATCAGGTTGCCGACCCCCTCGTCCCACCAGGTGATGTTGCTGTAGTACAGCTTGGCCGACTCGGAGATATCCATGTCCGCGTAGAACTTGGCATAGCGGTACGGCGCGTCGAGGGGAACGTGGGGCAGCATCGGGCCGAACCAGATGAACATGGGCTGCTCCGCGTGCCGGTCGATGAAGTGGTAGACCGGCTGCATCGTCTCCCGGACGAGTTCGTTGCCGTCCGAGCCCATGAGTTCGTGGAAGAAGGCGTCGGTGCCGAAGGTGGACATGTCCCAGCCTTCCGTCATGCCTTCGTCGAAGTGCCCGTTCGCAAACGAGTTCTCCCACCACTTGCCGCCCTGCCAACTCACGTAGCCCTTGGCCGCGAGCAGTTTCGGCAGCGTGTCGAAAGTGGCCATCCCGTTGGCCTTGTGCACCGTCGTCCACATGGACTGCTCGACCGGACTCATGCTCTCCCAGTTCGACTGCGCCCGTAGCGCGTCGATGTGTTCGTTCAATCGAAGCTGGTACTGGATGGGATGCAGCCCGGTGATAAGCGTCCGTAGAGATGGCCGGCAGTAGGGAGCGGTCGTGTGGCCCACCGAAAAGGTGACACCCCCGTATGCGAGCGCGTCCATGCTGGGGGTGACGACGTTCTGGTCGCCCATGAACCCGAAATAGGGATAGCCATGGTCGTCGCCGATGAGGAGAACGATGTTGGGCAACCGCTCGGCGTGCCCGGGAAATGAAAGGCAGAGTATCGCGAGGCAGAGTGCCACTCTCAGGGCGTTCAAGCTGTGGTGTCCTCCTTGTGAATCGGATGAAGCGCCAAGTGCAACGTCTCGAACCCCGTCTGGCGTCTGTAGTGCGGCCATTCGTCGTACTTGGGCGTCCCGGCGAGGAACTCGACCTCCACCACCCTCCTGGAAACCTGCTCCAGCAGCGATCTCAGGATCAGACGCGCCTGGTGGACGCCGAGGCAGAAATGCCGCCCGTAGCCGTATGCGACGTGGGCGTTCCTTTGCCGGTCGATCCGTACTTCGTCGGGGTCGACAAAGACGCGCTCGTCACGATTGGCACCAGCCCAGCAGAGCGATGCGCGCTGGCCCGGCCGGATGCGGGTGGCGCCCACTTCCGCGCCCTCGGAACAGGTTCTCCCGATGTGGGTCAGCGGCGAGCAGACGCGCACGATTTCCTCCGCCGCGCCCGGAACGAGGGACGGATCGGCCCGCAGGCGCTCAAGGTCTTCAGGATGGTCCGCGAAGTGGACCAGCGCGAAGGCGATGACGGAAACGACCGTGTCCCGTCCGCCGGCGAACGTCAGTATGGCGAAGCCGAGAATCTCGTCGTGGGTGAGCTTTCGCCCGTCAAAGGTCGCCGTGGACAGCGCGCCGAACAGGTCGTCGCCGGGATCGGCCGCCGACTCGGGCAATACCCTGTCGAGGTACCGGTAGAAGTCCGCCCGGGTTGCGCCGTCGTAGAGGATGTTGGAGCACCAGTTCTCCCAGACGAGGCCGTCCTCGGCGGGGCGATTCAGCATCACGGCCAGGGCGCGAGACTGCAGCTTGATGGCGAACTCCGCGATGATCTCGACGTCGCCGCGTCCCATGACGCCGTCAAGGAGGGTGGCCGTGAGTTCCCCGACGGTCCGGATGACCTCCGGAAGCCTCGGTCTCTCGAAGAAAGGACGCACCAGCGCCCGGTAGGCCGTGTGTTCCGGGGGATCGGTCTCGATGGGGAGTTCGCGCACGTCCCGAAAAGGCTCCTCCCCGGGAATGGGCACCCGGAACGGCGCGTCCGAACTGAACGACCTGTAGTCCCGCGCCGCGCGCCGGAGATCCGCATGCCGGAGGATCATGGGGATGGGTTCTCCCGCGAACTCACCGTCGAGGACGCCGCTTTCCTCGCGGGCATCCCTGAACGGGTCCGTGAAGTCCCAGTGACTCATGACCGGTCGCCGAAAACGCCGACGTATCCGCTGCCCGGCGGCAGCAGGTCGGGACACGCCCCGTCTGCCGGATCGCAGCCGACGCGCATCTGGCGGTCGGCAAGCGCCGCGTTCGGGGGATTCCAGCGGATTTCGCGATCCGTCAGGTTGAATGCGCACAGCGCGGACTCTCCACCGGACCGCCTCTCGAACGCGAGCATGTCCTCCCGTCCGTCCAGGAAGCGCAGGTCGCCTCTTCGCAGGGCATCCGACGACCCGCGAAAGCCGATCGCTGCGCGAAAGAAGCTCAATACCGATTCCGGGTCCCGCGACTGGACATCCACCGCGAGCGCCCGGTGTTCCGCGGGCAGCGGCAACCAGGGCTCCGACCCGCTAAACCCGGCGCAGACCTCGTTTTGGCACCACGGCATCGGCGTGCGGGCGCCGTCGCGGCCAAGCGTCTGCGGCCAGTTGTTCTTCGCCTCCGGGTCCTGAATCCGGTCGAAGGGGATATGGGCCTGGGTCAGGCCGAGTTCCTCTCCCTGGTAGATCAACGTGTTGCCGCGCAACGAGATCTGCAGCAGGGCGAAGAGCTTGGCGCGATGCGACGGGTCGAGCCGCTGATGCCACCTGCTCGCAACCCTCGGCGCGTCATGGTTCGAGAACGCCCAGCAGGGCCAACCCTCCCCGGGGCCGCCGTTCCATCGCGCGAGCACATTCCTGACGTTGTCGGCGCTCAGTTCCCGCATGCCGAGAAACTCGAATCCGTAGGCGCTGTTCAGCCTTTTTGAATCGGCGGTGTAGGCCTTCTGCGTCGGCAGTGGATCCCCGGAACCCACCTCTGCAACCGTGAAGACCTCCCCGAAGGTGTCCGTGAGGCCACGGAAACGCTCAAGCAGTGCCGGCATGTCCGGGTGATTCATCGTGTGCTTCGGCTCCTGCATGAGATAGGGCCGGGACGAGGCGAAGAACGGGGGGCGCGCCCGCGGGTTGTCCCGCAATGCCTGGTCGTGCATGCCGTGGTTGATCGCGTCCAGCCTGAACCCGTCCACGCCGCGATTCAGCCAGAAACGGGCCACATCCAGCAGGGCTTTCTGCACCGCCGGATTGTGCAGGTTCAGGGCGGGCTGTTCGGGGAGGAAATTGTGGTGGTAGTACTGCTCCCGGCGCGCGTCCCAGGTCCAGCCCGGGCCGACGAACACCGACTGCCAGTTGTTCGGCGGCGATCCGTCCGGCTTCGGATCCGCCCAGACGTACCAGTCCGATTTGCCGTTGTCCCGGCTGCCGCGACTCTGTTCGAACCAGGGATGCCTGTCTGACGTGTGGGAGTAGACCTGGTCGATGATGACCTTGAGGTTCAGGCGATGCGCCCGTTCCAGCAACGCATCGAAGTCCCCGAGCGTCCCGAACACCGGGTCGACATCCCGGTAATCGGCCACGTCGTAGCCGAAGTCCTTCATGGGCGAAGTAAAGAAAGGGGATATCCATATCCCGTCCACGCCGAGGTCGGCTATGTATTCGAGACGCAGGGTGATTCCCTTCAGGTCGCCGACGCCGTCGTCGTTGCTGTCCTGGAAGCTGCGCGGATAGATCTGGTAGATGACGGCGCCGCGCCACCACTCGTTGCCCGTGTCGGTCAAGAGCCTATTCCTCCAGTAGAACCGCCGAAGCGTGCGTGAGTGAAATCGATATCTTTCCGCCGACGTCCATGTCCGTCGAGGAGCCGGCCAGGTGCGACGCCGTGACCTCGTGCCCGAGCACGTCCAGGTGGATCACCGCGGCGCTGCCGAGATTCTCGTAGCCGATCACCGTCGCGGGCACCGCCTCCGGCGCATCTGCCGAATCGAGCCATCCGATGCACTCGGGCCTGATGCCGTAGAAGCCCGAACCGGTCCGGTTCTGCAAGTGCGCGGGTAGCGGGAACGACAGTTCACCCGAGTGGAAGCCGTTCGAGCGAACTTCCCCCTCGATCAGGTTCATCGGGGGCGTGCCGATGAACGAAGCGACGAAGGAATTGGCGGGCCGGTGGTAGGCATCCAGCGGCCGGTCGTGCTGCTGCAGTCTGCCGCCGTCGAGCACCGCGATACGGTCCGCCAGCGTCATGGCCTCGACCTGGTCGTGGGTCACGTACACGGTGGTCGTTCCATGCAACTCGTGCAGCCGCCGGATCTCGAGCCGCATCCTGTTCCTGAGCTTCGCGTCGAGGTTCGAGAGGGGCTCGTCCATCAGTAGCACGCTCGGTCGCCTTACCAGCGCCCTGCCGATGGCGACCCGCTGTTGCTGGCCGCCCGAAAGCTCGCGCGGCTTCCTGTCGATCACCTCACGAAGTCCCAGCATCTCGACGGCGCCGTCTACGCGTTCGGCCATCTCCGGTTCGTCGATGGGCGTTGGGTGCGCGCCACGCCGGAGCCCGAAGCCCAGGTTCTCGGCCACGCTCATGTGGGGATACAGCGCGTAGGACTGGAACACCATGCCAAGACCGCGCGCGCCCGGGGGCAGGTCGTTCACCCGGTTGCCCCCGATCAGGATGTCTCCCGACGTCGCCTCCTCGAGGCCGGCCAGCAACCTCAGGGCCGTGGACTTGCCGCATCCGGACGGCCCGAGCAGCACCAGGAACTCGCCCTCCTCCACCGTCAGGCTGAGCGAGTCCAGGGCGACGGTGCCGTCACCGAACTCTTTGGTCACGCGGGAGAACTCGACCGTCGACATGCCGCGCCTACCCCTTTACCGCGCCGACGCTCAGGCCCTGCACGAGGGCCTTCTGGAACGCGATGAACAGGATCACCACCGGGATGCTCACCAGGATGCTGGCGGCAGCGAAGTCGCCCCATTGCTGGCCCGTGGCGGGGATCATCGAGGCCAGCCCCACGGGCAGCGTGTACTGGTCGTTGGAAGTGTTGAAAACCAGCGCGAGCAGGAACTCGTTCCACGCCGTGAGGAACGAGAACAGCGCCGTCACCGCGACCGCCGGCAGCGACAGCGGCAGGATGATGTGGCGGAAGATCTGGAACTGCGTGCACCCCTCGATCGCCGCCGCTTCCTCGATCTCCATCGGTATCGAATCGAAGAACCCCTTCAGCATCCATACGCACAGCGGAAGCGCGGTGACCGAATAGGCGATGATCAGGCCGATGCTGGTGTTCAGCAGCCCAAGGGATTTCATGATCATGAAGTACGGCAGCAGGATGATGATGCCGGGGAACATCTGCACCAGCACGAACAGGAACATCGCGGCGCGCCTGCCGCTGAACCGGTAGCGGCTGAAGGCGTAGCCCGCGGGGATGGCGAGCAGCAGCCCGGCAACGGTGGTGCCGACCGAAACGATGAACGAGTTACGAACCCACGTCCCGAAGGTCGCACTGCCTAGAACGTTCGCGAAGTGATCGACGGTGAACGCGTCGCCGATGGCCCCGCCCAGGATGTTGCCCGGGGAGACCGCGACATCCGCGATCCAGACCAGCGGCACGACGACCGGCAGGCAGGCGTGGACCAGGAGCGTCTGGCGCCCCACCTGCCTGAGCCTCGGCTCGAGGCGCCGATTGCCGCCGAGGCACGCGTCCACGAATGCCGGATCGTCCCGTCCCGACGCCCACGCCGCCACCCGGGGAGAGAGGAGCCAGTACGCGGCGGCCGACGCCGGGACCGCAATCCATGCCACGCTCCAGACATCGTAGATGCTTCTCCCGCCCACGAGCAGAAGCTGAACCGCGACCACAAATCCAGCCGCAGCGAGAACCGCGCCGAGATAGCGCTTCCAGGCAGCCCGCCTGTCGCCGGACAGGCAGGCGCGGCAGGCGACGAACAGCCCTATCGCGGCAAGGATGCCGAACTGCCGGGTCTCGTCGCCCCTCAGCAGTTCCAGGCCGAGGATGACCAGGAGGACGGCCGCGGCAACCGGCAGCCAGCGCTTCAGCGCTTCGACCTCCGCCGGCACCACCCAGGCCATGATTCCGCCCGCAGGCGTCACCTCGCGACCTCCATGACCCCCGAGCGCTTCACGTACACGTAGGAGAAGGCGACCAGCAGGAGGAAGATGGCGACGGACCAGGCGGCGGCGACCCCGTACTGGCCATAGTCGAATGCGACGCTGAAGACGTACGTGACCAGCGTGTCGGTCGCGCCGGGTTCGCCGAAGCCGACGTAGGGGTTGCCCCGCGTCATCAGGTAGATGGTGTTGAAGTTGTTGAAGGTGAAGATGAAGCCGAGCAGGGAAATCGGCACCAGGATGCCCTTCAGGTTCGGCAGCGTCAGATGCACGAACTGGTCCCATCGCGATACGCCCTCAAGTTCCGCCGCTTCGAACATGTCCGTCCCGATACCCTGCAGCGCGCCGGAGAGCACCATCATCATGAACGGAATGCCGAGCCAGACATTGACCAGGATGACGGACAGGCGGGCCGCGTTGGGCGTGGCGGTGAAATCCGCCGCCGTTCCCAGGATGGCGTTCAGGAGCCCGTCGGGTTGCAGGATCCCGTTCCAGGCGAGCACCGAGATGTAACCGGGGATCGCCCAGGGCAGGAGCAGGATCGTGCGATACGCCGTCCGCCCCCGGACGCCGGGACGGGTGAGCACATGGGCGAGCAGGAGCCCCAGCGCCACGTGCGCGGCGACGTTCGAGAACGTCCAGACCATTGTGAACAGGAAGACCCGTACCACGCCCGGACTCGCGCCGACGGTGGCGAAGTTCGCGAGCCCGTTCCAGCTCTCCTGTCCGAGATGGCTCTGGCTGGCATCGGTGAAGGCCAGCCACACGCCATAGGTGATCGGGTAGAACGTCAACGTCGCGAGGCCGATGAGGGCGGGTACCACGTACGCGTAGGCGCGGCTCGACTGCACGCGGCCGCCGCGGATGTCCCGGCGGCGCAGGTAGGAAAGGAGAACGATGACGGCCAGCACGATCGACACGAGGGTGAGCGTGATGTGCAGCGTGTCGGGCTCCGGAGTTCGCTGATCCGGAACGTCGGTGCGGGCCTGGATGGGGCTCAAGAGCGATGTGCTCCGCCCGTCCCGATCGACCGGCAGCACCGCGATCCATTGATCGACTCCCGGTGCCATGCCCGAGAGGGAGCAGGACCACGACGCAGTGCCGCGCAAGACCACCGGGAAGTCGTCCGCGTCCCGGTAGGCCGGCAACCCGTCCAGCCAGCAGTCCTGGATATCGAAGACCGGCGTGCCGCGCGCGAGTCCGGCAACGCTGTCCACGACAAGGACGGTGGAATGCAGTTCCGCATCGGCCACGCTCGAAAACGGCTGTTCCGAGAACCAGACCTGGTAGGCCGTGGTCTCCGGTCCCGGCGCATGCCGGACGTCGACGTGAATTCGCCGGTACTCGTGCTTCGCGGGATCCGCCGTCACGTCGGGCGCGAGATCGCCCGCCGCGCCGATGGACGCGAGCGCGAGCAGGCTCGCGAACCCGGCGAGGTGCATCCGTGCTGCTCCAACCCCTACCACTTGAGCATCTTCGCAAGTTCCCGGTCCGCGGCCTCAAGGGCCGCCCCGGCGGTCATGGACCCATCGTAGGTGAGTGCCAGCGCGGTATCGAGCTGCTCGAACAGCATGGCCGTGATGCGGGTCGTCGGCGTCGGGGTCCCGAAGCGCGCCTGTTCGATGAACCCGCCAAGGACCGGATGACCGGTTATCTCGGGATCGGACATCAGTTCGATCAGGGTCGGGAGGCTGTAGGTGCCGAAGGCGAAATCCCTCTGCACCGCGGCAGACGTCAGCCACCGGGCCAGCTTCACAGCGGCAGCCTTGACGCCGCTCTGCTTGGCGACGCTCCAGCCGAAGTAGCCGATCATCGGCGCCAGCCGCTCTCCCGTCTCCGCATCATATGGCAACAGGGACTGCCCCAGCCGGATGCCCGACTCCCGGTACCGGTCCCAGTTCCACGAGCCATCGATCACCATGGCCGCGCGGCCGGTCTGAAACCGGGTGGACATGGCCTCGATGCTGTTGACCGAACCCGTCACGCCATGCACCCGGGCGAGGTCCAGCACCCATTCCATCGCCCTGGCCGTCCCTGGCGAGCTCAAGGCCGGATTGCCGGCGTCGTCCAGCAGCCTACCGCCGGAAGCCGCGATGAAGGGGACGAACCAGTAGGACCACCTGACCGGCAGCGCGAGACCCGTGACCTCGTCGGTCGTGAGCGTCTTGGCGGCCCGCAGCAGGTCCTCCGTCCGCCACAGGTCGGTCGGATAAGCCGCGCCGGCGCCATCGAATATGTCGGCGTTATAGAGGAGCGTCATGCCGCTGCGGCTCGCGGGCAGCGCGTAGAGGGACTCCCCGTAGCGCATCGCGAACAGGGAATCCGGCAGGTATGTGCGTTTCTGCACCGGCGTCAGGTGCGCTCTCAGGTCTTCGAGCAGGGGCATCCCTTCCACGGTGATGTGACCGATCTTCCCGAGCTCCGTGTCGGACAGTCTGATCAGGTCGGGCGCCACCCCCGCCTGGGCCGCGTTGATGAACTGCTGCAGGTTCTGCAGGTAGGGGATACCCACCACTTGCACCGCGATCCCGGGGTGCTCGGCGGAGAAGCCGTCCACGGCCCGCGTGAAGAGCCGCTCCTCCATCGAACCGGCGCCGAATGTGTGCCACACCTTCACGGGAACCGGGTCCGACCGGTCCTCTGCAAGCAGCGCCGAGCAGAAGAAGAACAGCAGTGCGGCGGGAATGACGGCCTTGTGGGACATCGCGAGGCGGTAGCTGGGCAGAGCCTGGATCCAGTCGTATCCGGTCGATGATCGCGCTGAAATCGGGGGCCGTGCAAACGTCGCGACATGAATACGATTGCATGGACCTCACGAATATCGGATCGCAACTAGAATGCGGGGCTCCGTCTGGATGGATGTGGCATGCTGGCAGTTTCGGATTCGGACCGCGCGCAGTTCCGGGAAAAGGGCTACATGGTCCTGAAAGAGGTGATCCCGCCGGACGCGCTCACCATGCTGAGAGAGGAGTGTTCCTACTTCCTCGGCTACATGGACTCGCGCATGGACGCCGGCCTGCTGGCCCAGGGCGCGCTCTCCTGGCGGGGCCGCCGCTACTTCGTCAATAACATGTACCGCTACAGCATGAGAATGTGGCGCTTCATCTTCGGCGACCTGATGGCCGACGTCTGCCGCGCCACGCTCGGCCCCGACGCGTACCTCTTCAACGAGCAGTGGGTCGTCAAGGGCGCCGAGCAGGGCATGAAGTTCGCCTGGCACCAGGATTCCGGCTACGTCAAGGCGGTGGACCCCGACACCGACCACCCGCCCTACCTCACCTGCTGGTGCACGCTGGACGAGGTCAACGAGGAAAACGGCACCGTCTACGTGCTCGACCACGAACGCGGGGGAACGCTCAACAACGTCATCACCCACG
Source organism: Gammaproteobacteria bacterium (assembly GCA_026706665.1). Taxonomy (GTDB): domain Bacteria; phylum Pseudomonadota; class Gammaproteobacteria; order Pseudomonadales; family Azotimanducaceae; genus VXNE01. Next base: position 35,365 of record JAPOYI010000168.1, read on the forward strand.
ACCGGGACCCGGATACCAATGACCTGATCGGCTACACCGGCCACGACCCAGGGTTCGCCGTGGATGCGCCGGCCGGGAGCGTCATTGCCTTCACGAGCTACAACCTGCACCGGAGCGGCGCCAACGGCACCAGCGCCATGCGCCGCGTCTACCTGCCCCAGTACGTCTCCGCCCCGATCTTCAATACCCGGACCGGAGAGCGGTTCAACCTGGCGGTGCCGTTCCTCAAGGACGGTGAAATCGTCTACAGCCGCGAGGACGACACGGCGGCGAACTGGGGCGGCTCGGACGGGCCGGGGACCTGAGGGCTTCCGTCGCTCAGGAGCCTACAACGGTCTATTCCGTGTCCAATCGGGTCAAACACGAAGAAACGGAAAGGACCGGTCGACCGCGCGCGCCAGATCGAGGATCGTGCTGTAGTCGTAGGTACGACCGAACTTGGGTGGGTAGTACCGTCCATGGGCGAGCCAATGGCGCAAGGCAAAGGCGTCGCGGACATTGTTGAGGAGCGAATTAGGGACGTTGGAGTGGTTCCGCCAGACTTGCAGGATGTCGTCGCTGAGACCGGCGAAACGGCCCTTGGCTCTGAAGAGGTCGCGCATCGCGCGGGACAAGGCATCCCTGGGGCGGACGCGATCGCGCTCGATGTAGTCGACGCGGAAGGCAGCCTCGACTGCGGCCAGGAGCGAAAGCGAAGCTTCGGCTCCCTGCTCGTCTATCGCGGCGTCTCGAAGAGCTGTCACTTCGGCGGCAGAACTAAACAGGAACGTAGCGGAGTAGTCGGGGTTGCGTCGCGAATAGTAGAGACTCACGGCGCGTTCGACGGCCACCTGATGGGTGGCCACGAGGTGGATGTCCGGAGGTGTTCGTAGCCGGGGCCGTCGGTGCCTACTCACCCACGAGGTCCATGACGAGTTGCCGGAAGGCCTCTGGCGCAAGGCGTGTGACAGTCACTCCTGGAGGGGGGGTTGCGAGGTACCACCCAGGATCAGAGACCTCCCCGTGGACGATTGACTGCGTCGAGGTCTCGAGGGGCGACCCTCCTTCGGAGATTGTGAAGCGTACGGCAGGTCCACCTTTGTCGAGGAGGACGAGCCTGCACGAGCCGAGAGGCCCAGTGATATCGACGCGGCCGCGGCAGGCGATGAGCATCGTCCCGACTGGTTCGGCGACAAGCTGGTCGTCGCCAATGTAGAGGGTGAGGCGGTCCACCTCGTAGGAACCGAGACGGGGCTCATTGAGCTCGATCGATGCGCGCTCGTACAGAATCTGGCCACTCGCGATGTAAGTGCCGAGGGCGTCGTCGAGAATGAGACGGTAGAGCTCTTCGACGTCGGCGAGCCATTGGTTTCGGCGCACCGCTGGATCGAGAGGCGGAGCTTCGTCCCGGCGAGCCTGGCGCTGCTGCATGAATTGCAGGAAGTTGTCGGACACCTGGGTTGGCCGCAATCGGAAAGACCTGGGAATTGTGGCAGACGAAATACGGGCTCGCTACGGGTCGGGGTCATTTCGCGGGAACTGTGCTGTACGGCCAAGACGACTGTGCGATCAAGTACCGAGTCCATGCGGGACATCACCCACCTTGTGCAGGAGAACCCGATGACGGGACCGGTGGTATCAGCGAAACAGTGGGCCTGGGGGACGAATAACGTAGCCCACCGGGCCGACGGATCGGCGGCGTTAGTCTCTCGCGCCGCAGGATTGCCTGATCATCAGGGTGACGGGCAGTTCCTCGGGCTGAACATCCTGGCCGTCGATCAGGTGGATCAGGTGCTCGGCCAGCTTGCGGCCGGCAAGCTCGGTGTCCTGGCGAACGGTGGTGAGCGCCGGCCGCGTGTGCTGGGCGATGGGGAGGTCGTCGTAGCCGACCACCGCCATATCGCCCGGGACATCCAGGCCGCGGTCGTGCAGGGCCGCCATGGCGCCGATGGCGATGAGATCGCTGGCGCAGACGATGGCGTCCACCTTCCTGCCGTTGGCAAGGAGCGCTTCGACGGCGTCGTAGCCTTCTGTTTCCGACGAATTGGCAGATATGTGAAGCCCCGGATCGGTCTCTATGCCGTGGCTTGCCAGCGCTTCCAGGTAGCCCTCGTAGCGGTGCGTGAACTCCGGATTGGCGGTCGACGTGACGCCGACGAAGGCGAAGTGACGGTGCTTGAGACGGATGAGATGACTCGTGAGTTCCCTGGCGCTTTCCTGGTTCTGGCAGGTCAGGTAGCTGGAGACGCCCGGCACGTGGTGTTCGAGGCCCCAGATGACGAACGGCGTGCCGCTGGCCTCGAGCCCCACCAGTTGCGCGTCGTAGCTTTCCCGGTCCCGGATGCCGAGCAGGATCAGGCCGTCCGCGCGATGCGCGTCCTGGAAGTCCATCACCCAGTTCTCGCTGAGCTGCTGGAAGGTCACCAGGAGATCGTATCCGTGGCCCGCCGCCGCGTGGGCGACGCTGCTCAGGATGGAGAGGAAGAACGGATTGATATGGGACTCGATCTCGTCCTCGCACAGGAGGAGCGCGAGCGTGCTCGTGGTCTTCGCTCTCAGGCGGCTGGCATTGCGATCGACCGTGTACCCCATCTCCCTGGCGATCCGCTGGATCTGCCTGCGGGTCTCGGCACTGACCTGGGGGCTGTTCCTGAGCGCGCGGGATACCGTCGACTGGGAGACGCCGGCTCTCGCCGCGATGTCGAGCGAGGTGGTCTTGAACGGTTTCATCAGGTGTGCGTTACCGCTGCTGGCCGCAGTATAGAGTATCGGCCCGGCGGCGTTTCCTGCGACGCAAGGGATGCTTGGTCGAGGCCGACCGGCTATCCGGAAGGCCCTGTCCGGAATCCGTCGATGGCATACGAATACGAATGCGAAACATTGCCTGGGCCGATGGTTCTTCCTACGATTGTTTTGTTCGGAGAGGTACGCGTTTTCGACGCTGATCGCGGCCTCGGACCAGGGCCGGCGTCGCTTGATTCGCTCGATCCTGGCAAGCCCTGCGAGCGCAACTCGGGAGAGAAACCTATGTTGAAACAGACCTGCCCGATGACGAGGGCTTTCGCCCTGTTGGCCGGGGCTCTCATGTGCATGGCAGGAACGGCGGCCGCCGAAGAGACGGAACAGGCCGAAGAGATCATTGAAGAGATCGTCGTCACGGCCAAGTTCCACCGCAGCCTGCAGGACGGCGCCTCGCAGAAGCGCGGCGCCGACAACCAGATCGAAGCCATCGGCATGGAAGACATCGGCGTGTTGCCGGCGAAGTCCATTGCCGAAGCGATCGCGGCGCTGCCGGGCGTAGCGGGCGCGAGGGATGACGACGGGACCATCAGCCAGCTGTCGGTCCGGGGCACGACGGACCTGACCGCCGGCACTCTCAACGGTCGCGAGCAGGTGACGGTCGCGAGTACCCGAAACGTCGAATATGCCCTCTACCCGCCGAATGTCATGACCGGCGTGCAGGTCTACAAGACCGCCCGGGCGAATCTCCCCGAGGGCGGCCTTTCCGGCGTCATCAACATGAACACCATACGGCCCATGGCCTTCGACGACAGGGAGATCGTAGTCAACGGGGAGATGACCTTCCCGGGCGTGACGAACGACGTGTTCGACGCGGCCGATAACGGCGGCCAAGGCAGTGTCGTCTATATCGATCAGTTGAGCGACAACCTCGGCGTCGTGCTTTCGTATGCCTTCGCCGACGAGGTCCTCGGGCGCGACGGCGACGTTAACCCGTTTGACTGGCGCGGGTTCGCCGGCGGCGGATTCGGCGCTCCACCCCCCGATGTCGACGGAGACGGCGTTTCCGGCGACGAGGTGATCCCTGCCGGGTTCACGCTGTTCAACGGCGGCGGCGCCGAAGAAAGAAACACCGCGTTCGTTGCCCTGCAGTGGCTCGGCGACGACGCGGAAGTCAACTTCGACCTGCTGGACTCGCACCGGGTGCAGGACAAACGGGTCAACGGGGTGAACTTCATCGGCACCACCAACCGGGGCTGGGCGCTCATGAACCCCGTGTTCAATTCCCGCGCCGGCGTCGATGAGGTGGTCTCCGGAACCATCTCCGTTCCCGGCACGAACGCCTCCGGATTCGGCAGCGGCGGCAGTTCCAGCTACAACCAGTTGCACGAGGTCCACCACGACGTGCTGAGCACCGGACTGAACATAAAGCTGTTCAGGGGCGACTGGACGGTTGCCGGCGATGTCGGCATCTCGTCGGCCGAAAGCGACTTCCATTTGTTCAACACGACGACGCACCTGGCACCCACGGGCGGCTTTGGCGGCCCGACGTTCACCATCACCTTCGACGCGCTCGGAACCAGTCCGACGCTTTCGGTTGCCGAGAACCTGACGGACCCCACGATCTGGGTGCCGAGGCAGTTCGAAGAGTACCGGGACACATCGAGCGACGACATGACGACGTTCAAGCTCGATGTCGAACGCACCCTGGCCGGCGGAGGTGGCGGATTCGGCCTGACCAGCCTCGAGTTCGGCGCGAGATCCACGTCCCGCGAAAAGGTCTTCGCCCTCCTGGCGGACCGGTTCAACTCCGCCATCGTGCCGGATGTCGACCCGGTGATGCTGACGCCGCGGCCGCTCGACCAGAGCTTTGTCCAGTTCATCGCAACGCCCCAGAACGGTCCCGCGTTCATCGTCTGGGACCTGTTCAGGATCCGCGACGAGAGATTCACGTCAAGGACGCCCCAGGCCGACGCGAGGAACGCCGTACAGTCCCGGAACACGCTCCTGCAGCAGTCCGGCAGTGTCGAAGAGCAGACCGTCTCCGGCTACGTGCAGCTCAATTTCGAAGGGTTGGCGGGCAACTGTCCGGTGAGCGGCAACCTCGGCGTTCGCGTGGTGAATACCGATTCCGAATCACCCGGCTGGACGACGCCCGACCGGGTCAACGTGGCGGCCACCGCGATCAATCCCACCCACAGCTATTCCGAGGTGCTTCCCAGCCTCAACGTGGCCTTCGAACTGGGGAATGACACGATCGTGCGGCTGGGGTTGGCCAAGGTGATGAGCCGGGCGCCCCTGGACGACCTCAAGTCGTCGCAGACGCTGTTCATCAGCGGTTTCGGCGCGAACGGCACCGCCGGCAATCCGATGCTGAATCCGACCGCCGCCATGCAGGCCGCGATCTCCTACGAGTGGTATCCGAGCCCATTCGCCTCCGTGGCCGTGGCGGGACACTACTCCGACCTCGAGTCGTTCGTGGGCACGGAGTTCACGACCATCGTGGTCACGACGGCGGATTCCGTCGACGGCTTCGGCAACGTGGTGCCGGGCGGTCCCGTGAACGTCGAACTCGAGACGCTCGGGAACGGCGACGGCGGCTACATCAGGGGCGTGGAATTCGCCGCGACCAGCAATTTCGGTTTCGTCTCGGAAACGCTGGAGTCGCTTGGCATGAGCGTGAACTACGCCTTCACGGCGTCGAACGTCGTACCGGTCGGGCGTCCGGAACTCGGTGGCAGCGTAGGCACGGAGGGGGCCGCGTTGACCGGGCTGTCGGAGAACGTCGCCAACGTCAGCTTCTGGTGGGCCAACTACAACATCGAGGCCCGCGTCGGCGTGGATTACCGCAGCGAGTACATCGAACCGAACGTGTTCGGCAACTTCCTCAACGTCGACGACACGACGCTGGTCAGCTTCAGCGTGTCCTATGACGTGAGCGAGAGGTTCCGCGTCAGCGCGTTCGGCTACAACGTCGGCGACGAGCAGCGCCGCAAGTACACCGGCGGCATACCCGAGCGGACCGAGTTCAACCAGTACTACCGGGAGACTTACGGCGTAAAGGTCTTCTACCGCATGTAGTTCCTCGCAACACATTCCACCCGACCCGCCCACCCGCTGGCCCACGCTCGCCTCCTGACGTGGGTCGGGCGACAATCTGCCGATGCCGTTCCCGTCGCGCTCGCTGCCGCTCGCCCTGCTGCTTCTCGTTGCGGGTTGCGGAGGTGGCGGCGGGCGCCCGGCGCCCGCGCCGCCACCCGCGGGTCCGGTCACCGGGCCGGTGCAGCCCCCGCCGACAGAAGACCCCCTGTTCACGGACGTCACCGGGGATTCCGGCATCGCGTTCACGATCGGCTTCGCGGGCGAGATGCGCAATCACGAGGTTCCGATCCTTGCACCGAGCGGTGTCGCCGCCGGCGACTATGACCGGGACGGGGACGTCGACCTCTTCATCGTGCGGGGGGACCTGGGTCCAAACCTGCTGTACCGGAACGACGGTGACCTTCGCTTCGCCGAGGTCGCGGCCCAGGCCGGCGTGGCCTTCACCAGGCCGGGGAACCGGACGTACCGCCACGGGTCTCCCGCCATGGCGGATCTCGACGGAGACGGCGACCTGGACCTGCTCATGCCCGGGCTGGACGGCGACCCGTCGTTCATCTTCTCCAACGAAGGCGACGGGACCTTCACCGACGTCACTGCCGGTTCCGGGCTGGACACCATGCGGGCGGCGTACTCCCTGTCCCCCGCGCTCGGCGACTACGATCTCGACGGCGACCTCGATCTCGCCCTGGGACACTGGGGCACGCCGAGGGACTTCATCGGCGGCGTCGGAGACACGGAGCATCTCTGGCGCAACGAGAGCGTCGCCGGCAGGATCAGGTTTGCGAGCGTCAGCGAGCAGGCGGGGATCGCGCCGTCCGTCATCCTGAACCGCGACCCACGCATCAGCCAGCGCGCTTTCGATCCCACCTTCACGCCCACCTTCGCCAGGATCGACGACGACGCGTATCCGGACCTCCTGATGGTCGGCGACTTCAACTTCTCCCAGGTGTTCCTCAACAACCGCGACGGCACCTTCCGCAACGTGACGGACTACGAGGTCATCATCGACGGCAACGGCATGGGTTCCGCCGTCGGCGACTACGACGGCGACGGCGATCTCGACTGGTTCGTGAGCAGCATTCTCGCCATCGGCGAGAACGTGCCGACCCATGTGTCGAGGATCGGCAACCGGCTCTACCGCAACGACGACGGTGTCTTTGTCGACGCGACCGACGTGGCGGATGTCGCGGATGGCGGCTGGGGCTGGGGAAGCTGCTTCATCGATTTCGAAAACGACGGCGATCTCGACATCTACCACACCAACGGCTGGACCGAGTTCGACGAGTTCGGCGGCTTCAGCCGGGACGAGTCCCGGGCCTTCGTATCCGATGGCGAGGGCTTCTTTCGGGAGAGCGCCGCGAGTCTCGGACTCAACGACGCGGAGCAGGGGCGCGGGGTCGTGTGCGCGGACTTCGACAACGACGGGGACATGGACATTCTCCTGCTGCACGCCAACGCCACCAACGCGGCGACGCTCTATCGCAACGATACGGAGGGTAACGACTACCTCGGCGTCAGGTTGCAGGGTCGGCATCCGAACTCGTCGGCGGTGGGCGCGCGGATCGTGCTCGACGTTGACGGGACCGAGCACCTGCGGGAGGTGAACCTCGGCAGCAACTTCGCCTCGCACAATCCGACCGTGCAGTTGATCGGACTCGGAACGGCCTCCCGGGTCGACCGGGTGACGGTCTATTGGCCGGACGGCGAGGAGACCGTCATGCGGGGCGTCGCCACCAACCGATACGTGGACATCGAACACCCGCGATACGATCCCGACGAGAACGCCGGGACCCGGCTCCTGGTGCTGCAGGGAGAAGGCAGCGGCTTCTACGCCGTCGGCGAGCGGGTGGAGATCCGAGCCTACGCACCTCCCGACAACTACCACTTCTCGCACTGGGAGGTCACCGGCGGCGAGGTCGCGGACACTTACGCCGCGGAGACTTTCGTCACCCTGCTCCAGCGCGTGGTCAACGTCAGGGCGCGTTACCTGCCCGGCGTGTCCTCCGGCGATGGCGCCAGCGTCGCGCGCAAGTGGAACGAGGTGCTGTTGCAGTCGATCAGGAACGACTACGCTAGACCCACCGTCCACGCGCGCAACCTGTTCCATGTGTCCGCCGCGATGTACGACGCCTGGTCCGTCATCCAGGAGTCAGGCGCGCCCTGGCTCCTGGACCGGGAAAGGGCGGGGGTGGCCTGTTCGTTCGACGGCATGCAAGACTTCGGAGATCCAGAGAAGGCGGCGGAGACGGCCGCCAGCTTCGCGGCGTACCGGCTGATCCGCCACCGTTTCCGGGACTCGCCGGGAGCTGCCGATATCTTCCGGGACACCGATACGCTCATGCAGGCCCTGGATCTTGACCAGGGCATCGAGACCCTGGTCTACCAGGACGGCTCCGCGGAAGCGCTGGGGAACCACCTCGCCGACTGCTACATCCGGTTCGGCCTGGCCGACGGCGCCAACGAAGCGGACGACTACGCGAATCGCGCATATCGCCCGGTGAACCCGCCGCTTGCCCCCGAGGAGCCCGGCAACCCCGACATCGAGGACCTGAACCGGTGGCAGCCGCTGTCCCTCACGCAGTTCATCGACCAGGCGGGAAACCTGGTGGAAGGTACCCCGGAGTTCCTCGGTCCCGAATGGGGCGAGGTCGTCCCGTTCGCGCTGAGCGAAGACGACCTGACGCTCCACGAGCGGGACGGTTACGAATACTGGGTCTACCACGACCCCGGCCCTCCCCCGATGATCGACGGGCCGCTGTCGGAGAACTACAAGTGGGCCTTCTCCGTGGTGGTCGCCTGGGCTTCGCACCTGGATCCCGCAGACGGCGAGATGACCGACATATCGCCCGCAGCCATCGGCAACATTCAGTCGTATCCCGACGCCTTCGAGGACTATCCGTCGTTCTTTGACAGGGAATCCGGTGGGGATCCGGGAGCAGGCTACTCGAGGAATCCCTGGACCGATGCGCCCTACCCTCCCCAGGTGGTCCCCCGCGGCGACTACACACGGGTGCTGGCGGAATTCTGGGCCGACGGCCCGGAATCGGAAACGCCGCCCGGACACTGGTTCGTCATCGCCAACGAAGTGAACGACCACCCCCTGCTCGTGCGCCGGTTCGGAGGCGCCGGCCTCGAACTCGATCGGCTGGAGTGGGACATCAAGACCTATTTCGCCTTGGGCGGGGCGATGCACGACGCCGCGGTCGCCGCCTGGGGCGTGAAAGGCTGGCACGACTACATTCGGCCGATATCGAGCTTGAGGGGCATGGCGGAGCTCGGACAGGGCAGCGATCCCAACGAGCCCTCCTACCACGAGCACGGCGTCCCGCTGATACCCGGCTTCATCGAACTCATCGACGACGAGGATCCGCTGCGCGGCGAGATGAGCGAACATGTGGGCAAGCCCAAGTTCTACTCCTGGCGCGGGCCGGATTTCATCGAGAACCCGGACGTAGACGTCGCCGGCGTCGGCTGGATCCGCGCCGAGGACTGGTGGCCCTACCAGCGTCCGACGTTTGTCACCCCACCCTTCGCCGGTTACGTATCGGGGCACTCCACCTATTCGCGAGCGGCTGCCGAAGTGCTATCGGCGCTGACCGGCGACATCTATTTCCCGGGGGGCATGAGCGGGTTCCACATTCCCGCCAACGAGTTCCTGCAGTTCGAGGCCGGGCCGTCGGTGGACATGACCCTGCAGTGGGCGACCTACCAGGACGCGGCAGACCAGTGCAGCCTCTCGCGGATCTGGGGCGGCATCCATCCGCCGATCGACGACATTCCCGGGCGGCTCATGGGCATCGAGATCGGCCGCGACGCGTTCGCCGAAGCCGTGCGTTACTTCGACGGCGCGGTGGACTGATCAGACAGCCGGTCTTGCAGGTCCGGTTGGGTGGCTTCTCTTGCCCGGACATTAGTGATATGGTTCTCCCATATTATGAATACGGGCAACCCGTATGAAGACCACCATAGAGCTTCCCGACGAGTTGCTTGAGCAGATCCGGCGCGTGGCCCGAAGCGAGGGCGCCACCCTCCGCGGACTGGTCGAGGAAGGCCTGCACCGCATCTTGGAAGCCCGCCGCAGGATGGCGCCGAAGCACTTGGACTTTCCGAGCTACGGGGGCAGCGGGCTCACGGTCGAATTCCAGGGCGCACCGTGGAATCGAATCCGGGACGAGGTCTACCGCGAGCACGGCGCGTGATAGCTATCGACACGAACCTGCTCGTCTATGCGCATCGCCCGGAGATGCCCTTCCACGAACGCACCCGAGAGGTGCTTGCTGCCGCGGTAGGCGGGGCCGAGCCCGTGGCGGTTCCCTGGCCATGCGCCCACGAGTTTCTGGCGGTCGTATCGAACCCGAGGATCTTCAGGGATCCCACGCCGATGGATGCGGCCCTGGATGCCGCGGGAAGGCTCCTCGACAGTCTCGACGGCCGCTTCCTGGCCGAGGGGGAAGGCTACCTGCCCGCCCTCGAGCGGATCGCCCGGCCGGCGCTCCTGCAGGGGGCAGTCGTACACGACGCCCGGGTCGCGGCGCTTTGCCTGTACCACGGCGTGCGCGTGCTGTGGTCCGCAGACCGCGACTTCTCGCGATTCCCGGACCTGTCAGTGGCCAACCCGCTCCCGCTACGCTGACGGCGGCGGCTCGGACTCGCTCGACCTCGACAGCACGGTGTACCGATCAGGCGGCCGGCTCGCGGGTCCGGTAGTAGGGCAACGAAAGGTCCTCTACTCCGCACTCCGCCCGGGGATCGGTGCCCGCGACCATGACGATGTCGCGGTAGTCGTCGCTCAGGTTCCTGGGATTGCCTCCTGACCAGCGGAGCGGGGACTCCGCGCTCATGTAGTGGTTGACGTACGCCCTGCGGTAACCGGCCCGCGCCCGGTTCGGGAACGACCGGTGCAGCAGGTAGCCGTCAAAGAAAACGATGCTGCCCCGCTCCACCTCCACGGGTTCTCCCGCATCCTCGTCGTACGGAAAGCCGAATGTCTCCGGTGCGTCGTCAAATCGCGGATCGTCGTGCTGCCGCATGTCCCACAGGGTTCGATGCTTCTGCGAGCCCGGGATCACCCACAGGCAGCCGTTGTCGAGCGTTGCCGTGTCGAGAGCGATCCACGCGGCAACCAGGCTGCCGTCAGCGGTCGGGATGAAGGACTCGTCCTGGTGCCACGCCTGTCCCGGCGAGCCCCTGCTCTTCATGAAGATCATGGACTGCATGCACTTGACGTTGGGGCCGATGATCTCGGTGAGAACCCGCGTGATCGACTCGTGCGCGACGTATTCCCGGAACAGATCCGACACCTTGTGCGGGAAATGCACCGCGATGACGTTGTTGTTCACGTCTTCCACGGTCCTGCACTCGGATCCAGGGCTCCTCGATATGAAGCCCCTGTTGCCAAGGCAAACGTCTATGGCTTCCCGGCACATAAGGTCGACATCGCGTGCGTCGAATGCCTCCTCGACCACGCAATAGCCGTATTCCTTGAAATATTGGCTGGTCGTCAAGCCCACGTCAGGTCACCGTCACTGGCTCGCGCCTCCCAGGTGGCTCGCCAGCCGGCGCGCCACGGATTGCGGCGACCCGGTGCGGCGCGCGAGCAGCGCGTAGAACGACGGCACGATGAAGAGCGTCAGGAAGGTCGCGAGCGACACGCCCGAGAACACCACGATGCCGAGCACCGTGCGGCTTTCCGCGCCCGCCCCGGTCGCGAGAATCAGCGGGACCGAGCCCATGATCGTGGAGATCGTGGTCATGACGACGGGCCGCAGGCGAATCCCCGACGCCTCGATGATCGCGTCTTCGAAGGCGCGACCGGCATCGCGCATCTGGTTGATGAACTCGACGATCAGCACGCCGTTCTTGGCGGCAATCCCGATCAGCATGACGATACCGATCTGGCTGAAGATGTTGATCGACATTCCCGTGAGATAAAGTCCGAGCAACGCCCCCGCCGCCGCCAGCGGCACCGTGACGAGGATGACCAGCGGATGCACGAAGCTCTCGAACTGGGCGGCAAGGACCAGGAATACGATCAGCAGCGCCAGGCCGAAGGTGAACGCCAGGCTGCCACTCGTCTCCTTGTATTCAAGGGACTCGCCCTGGTAGTCGATCCGCGCCTGGTCCGGGAACGACTCCCGAACAACCCGCTCCAGGAACTCCAGTGCATCGCTTAAGGCCGTGCCAGGGGCCAGGCCCGCCGTGATGGTGACGGCCCGCAACCGGTTGTAGCGGTTGAGCGAGCCGGGGGCGGCCTGTTCGTCGACGCGGATGAGGTTGGCCAGCGGCACCAGCTCGCCCGTGGAATCCGATCGCACGTAGATGTTCGAAAGGTCCTCGGCAGTCGCGCGCTGGTCGTCGCGGGCCTGGAGGATGACGTCGTACTCCTCGCCGTCCTTGACGTAGGTCGTGATGCGCTGTTCGCTCATCATCGCCGACAGCGTCCTGCCGATGTTCTGGACCGAGACGCCGAGCGCCGCCGCGCGGTTCTTGTCGATTCGCACCACGGCCTGGGGCCGGGTCTCCTTCAGGTCGCTGTCGAGACGCTGCAGGCCCGGAAACTCGCGCGCCCGCTCGAAGATGTGATCCCGCCATTCGGCGAGGGTGTCGTAGTCGGGACCACCGAGCACGAACTGGACGGGCCGGCCCCCGCCCATGCGGGACAGGCCCGAACGCACAAACGCGAACGCCCGCACGTCGGGGATGTTCCGCCACGCCGCGTTGACGCGCGCCGCGGCGTCCTTCGTGGTGATCTCGCGCTCCCCCCACGGCTTCATGACGACCATGATCACGCCGCTGTTGGACGAATTGCCGCCCCACCCGGGAACCGCCATCACGACCACCTGCGCCAGGCCCTCGTCGATCATCTGCCTGGCCGGAAGCTCGAGTTTCAGGGCTTCGCGCTTCATGCGCTCGATACCCATGCCCTCCGGCCCCGAGAACATCGCCATGAACGCGCCCTGGTCCTCCTCCGGGACGTACTCCCGCGGCACCGCATCGAGCAGGAACCAGGCGCCGGTCAACGTGCCAGCCGCCGCCAGCACCGCCACCCAGCGTTGCCGGATGAGAACGCGCAGGACGCTGATGTAGCCCTTTCTAAGCCGGGAGAAGCCACCGTCGATCCACTGCGAAAGGCGGTTTTCGCGGCCTGAGGCGCACAGCAACTTGGAGCACATGACCGGCGTCAGCGACAGCGCGAGGACGCTGGAGAACACCACCGCCGCCGCGATGGTCACCGCCAGTTCCCCGAAGATGACGCCGATGTTGTCGGTGAGGAACATGATCGGCGTGAACACCGCTACCAGTACCGCCGTGGTGGCGATCACGGCGAAACCAACCTGGCGCGTGCCGTTGTAAGCGGCCACCAGGGGCGTCTCCCCCTTCTCGATCCGCCGGTGGATGTTCTCCAGCACGACGATGGCATCGTCCACCACGAGTCCGATGGACAGCACGAGGGCGAGCAGCGTGATCAGGTTGACGGTGAAACCGAAGGCCGCCAGGGCGATGAATGCCGAGACGAGGCACACCGGGATCGTGACGGCCGGAATCGCCATGGTCCGGACCGAGCCTAGGAACACGAGGATGACCAGGCTTACCAGCACGGTGGTGATGGCGATGGTGCGGTAGACCGAGTTGATCGCCGCGCGGATGAACACCGAGTCGTCGGACCCCGTCGTGATCCGCATATGGTCCGGGATCGCCTCGTTGAGCTTTTCGATCTCCGCTCCCACCTGCTCCAGCGTCTCGAGCGTATTCGCCTTCGACTGCTTGATGATTCCGATGCTGACCGTCGGCAGGCCGTTGGCACGGAAGATCGAGCGGTGGTCCAGCGGCGCCACCTCGACGGTCGCCACCTCGCCCAGCCGCACCAGGTGACCATCCCCGCCTCGCGCGATCACCAACTCCCGGAAGTCCTCGGCGGACTGGTAGCCGCGCGCGAGCCGGACCGTCAATTCCCGGTCCGCGGTCTCGAGGCGGCCCGCCGGGAGTTCCAGGTTTTCGCGGCGCAATGCCGACTCGATGTCGGTGACGGTGAGGTTCCGGGCCGCGAGTGCCAGCCGGTCCACCCAGATCCGCATTGCCGGACGCGCCCCGCGTACGCCGGCATTGGCAACGCCGGGGATCGCCGCGAAGCGATCGGCGATGTAACGCTCGGTGTAGTCGGTGAGTTCCATCCGGCTCATCTCCGAGCTGCGCACGTTGATATACATGGCCGGGCGGGCATCGGAGTCCTGCTTGCGGATCTCCGGCGGGCGCACGTCTTCCGGCAACCAGCGCACGGCCCGCGAGACCCGGTCGCGCACGTCGTTCGCGGCGGCGTCGATATCGCGGTGGAGGGCGAACTCGATGTTGATGCGCGAGTTGCCGTCGGTGCTCGACGAACGCACTGCCTTTACGCCCTCGATGCCGCTGATCTGATCCTCGATTACCGTGGTGACCCGGCTTTCAATGACATCGGACGACGCGCCGGGGTAGGAGGTGCTGATGGAGACGACCGGCGGCGTCACGTCCGGGTATTCCCGCAGCGGCAGGAGGTTGAACGAGAGGACGCCGAAGGCCACCAGGGCCAGGCTGATGACGGTGGCGAATACCGGCCGCTTGACGGACGTGTCGGACAACCACATGGCGCTAGGGGACTGTCACTAGCCTGATCCGACGCTCGCCCGGGGAGCGGCGGCGGGATTCGCCCCGACCTTTCCCGCACCGCGCACCGGATCGCCGTCCCGAACCTTCATGACGCCTTCGGCGACCACTTCCTGGCCCGGCGTGATGCCCGCGCGCGCTTCCGCCCAACCATCGCGGCGGATGCCGAGATCGATCGTCGTCATCACCGCGCGTCCATCCGTCACCGCGTAGACGAACGTCTCCATGCCGCGCTGCACCAGGGCCGTCTCGGGAACCATGAGGGCGTTGCGGCTCGCGGTCGTCAGCTTCACCGTCATCAACATGCCGGGCCGCAGGAGCGCATCCGGATTGTCGATGTGCGCCCGCACGGTGACCGCCCGGGTGACCGGGTTGACCCGCGAGCCGACCGTGCGAACCGAGGCATCGAAGGACCGGTCGGGGAAAGCCGCGCTCGCGGCCGTCAAGGAGAGCCCGGGATGCACGACGCCGAGATGCACCTCGGGCAAAGCGAAGTCGAGCTTGATCACCGAGATATCGTCCAGCGTCGTGATGCGCGTACCCGGGGTGATGAGCGTTCCCGCACTCACCTCGCGGAAACCAAGCAGGCCCGTGAAGGGGGCGCGGATCAGCCGGTCGTCCAGGCGCGCGACGGTGGCCTGGTAACGCGCCTCGGCGGCGGACAGCCGGGCGCGCGCCTCGTCCACGTCGGAAACCGGGATGCTGCGCTGTTCGAGAAGGTCCTTCAGCCGGTCATACTGGTTCTGGGCGTCCTGCCTGCCTGCTTCCTCCTCCTGTAGCAGGGCGGTCTGCTCTTCGTTGGTAAGCTCGACCAGGACGTCGCCTTCCCGCACGAAATCGCCGTCGTCGAAACGGACGTGACGGATCGAGTCGGTAACCTTGGCCGTAACGGTCACCGACTCGTTCGCCTGCGTCGTGCCGATCGCCTCGACGATGTCCGCAATGGAGCGGACCGTAGCCACTTTGGTGACCACCAGCGGAGGTCCGCCAAACCCACCCCGCGATGAACCCTCGGCCTCTTCGTCGCTACAGCCCGCGCTGAAGAGGAGCATCACCACGCAGGACCCTGCCCAACGCACGCCAATCTCCATACCCAACGCTACCTATGGTACGCCCATATCCGCCGGAAGCCTCGTCCCAAAGGTGGGTGTCCCTTCAGGATTGCGTGGCGGGACCGCGGGCGGCCGGCGTGTTGCGGGCGGCCGGCGTTTGACCCTGGCTCGGCCCGCAGATACATTGCCGACCCGCCTCCTTCGCGCCTGGGTGGCGAAATTGGTAGACGCGCCAGACTCAAAATCTGGTGGGGGCAACCCCGTGAGAGTTCGAGTCTCTCCCCAGGCACCAAACTCACGATTTCACCGCGTCTCATTCCGCCTCATTTCGTCGTTCAACTGACTGTTTTATTTATCAAAAAACGAAACAGGCCGTCTTGACAGGTTCCCCGGCTTCGCGCAGAATCTCACGCATCGTGTGGGTATGAATGTGGGTATGGCGTGGCGAAACTGACGGCCGCGGCGGTTCGAAGGGCTCTGGTTCCTGGGCGATATGGCGATGGCGACACGCTGTACCTCAACGTCACGCCGTCCGGAACCAGGTCGTGGATCCAGCGAATCGTGATCGATGGACGCCGGCACGACATCGGTCTCGGCCCGTATCCATTGATCTCGCTCGCGCACGCCCGAGAGCGCGCGATCGAGAATCGACTGGCGATTGCCAACGGTCGCAACCCGCTGGCAGAGAAGCGACGGACGAGGATACCCACCTTCCGCAAGGCGGCCGAAGCGACGTTCCAAGCCAATCTCCCCCGCTGGCGCGACGGCAAGACGGCGAAGAAATGGATGCAGGGCATGGAGAAGCGGGCGTTCCCGGTCATCGGCGACATGCGCGTCGATCGCATCGGGCGGGAGGATGTCCTGCGCATCTTGAAGCCCGTCTGGACAACCCATCCCGAAGTGGCGCGGAAGCTCCGCCAGCGCATCCGGGCGACCCTGCAGTGGTGTCAGGCGCACGGCCACGTCGAGCAGAACGTCGCCGGAGATGCGATCAACGGCGCGCTTCCGGTCATGTCAAGTGTCCGAAAGCACCACCGGTCACTGCCGTACGCGGCAGTTCCAGCCGCGCTTCGCGACATTCGTGCCTGTGGAGCATCCGACAGTTCGAAGCTGTGTCTGGAGTTCCTCGTGCTGACCGCGACCCGTAGCGGCGAGGTTCGCGGCGCGCTATGGGAGGAGTTCGACCTCGATCAGAAGCAATGGCGCATCGCGGCGGAACGCACGAAGGCCAACGCCAGCCATTCTGTGCCCCTCAGCCGACCGGCGATGGACCTGCTCGAACGCGCAAGACCGCTTGCGAAGGGGCCGCTGGCGTTCCCGTCGCCAAGGAGCGCCCAGAAACCGCTGAGCGACATGACTCTCATGAAGGTTCTGCACACCGTAGGGCTCGCCGATAGAACGACGGTCCACGGTTTCCGCAGTTCCTTTCGTACTTGGGCCAGCGAGCAGACGGACGCCGACCACGCCGTCATGGAGTTGTGCCTTTCCCACACCGTGGGGAGCGCCGTCGAACGAGCGTATGCGCGCAGCGACCTCTTAGAGAAACGTCGTGTGCTCATGGAGCAATGGGGCGTTCACTGCACGGAGTAGCTTCCGCACTACGCGGTTTCTCGGACTTGACAGATACTGTATGAATATCCATAGTCCCGCGCCATGATGTCGACAGGCGCACAAATGCGCAGCTTTGCGCAGATCGACGCAAGCTTGTACCGTCTGCCTCACTCTATGGTGCGTTTGGACACGATTGCATGCAGAAGCCGCGCCGCTTAAACGCCACGATCGATGCTGAGCTTGGTGCTCGGCTCGACCGAGAGACGGTGGGGAGGAGCCCGAAGCTCCCCAAGCGATACGTGGTCGAGTTGGCGTTGAAGCGCCTGTTCGACGATCTTGACCGCGGGCACCTCGATTTAGAGCTGCCGCCCGATGACGAGCGTTGAGATGATGTCCGAGTCGAGCGAGAGAAACGTAATCTCACTCTTCAGCGGGGCGATGGGCCTAGATCTCGGCCTTGAAGCGGCCGGGCTGCGCATCGCCGTGGCGCTGGAGCGGGACGCGTTCGCGGTCGCAACGATACGGCGCAACCGCCCTTTGCTGCCGCTGGTCGACAGTGCGATCGAAGACGTCACTAGTCCGGATTTGTTGGCGGCGGCGAAACTCCGGGCCGGAAGCGTCTTCGCCGTCGCGGGCGGGCCGTCCTGTCAGGTGTTCAGCACGGCAGGTCGAAGACAGTCACTCGACGATCCGCGGAGCACGATGTTCGACCATTTCGTCCGGGTCGTGCGAGAGACCAGGCCAGAGTTCTTCGTGATGGAGAACGTCAGGGGGCTACTCTCCGCGGCGGTGCGACATCGGCCATTGGGGCAACGGGGTCCTGGCTTCCCGCCACTTGCCGAGGAGGAGGAACTGGGTTCGGCGTTCCAAGTAGTGGCAAGGACGCTCCGCGGTCTGGGGTACTACTGCGTGTTCGACGTGTTGAACGCGGCCGACTACGGGGTGCCGCAGACGCGGCAGCGGCTGGTGATTCTCGGCAGCAGGGACGGCAAGCGGATCCGCATGCCCGAACCGACACACGGTCGGATTGGCGGGGACGGGTTCCTCAAGTGGCGAACCTTGGGTGACGCATTGGAGGGCTTGGCCGAGGAGGAGCCGGAGTACTACCTGTTCTGTCCTGCCAAGGCGCGGTATCTGAAGCTGGTGCCCGAAGGCGGCAACTGGCGGCAACTGCCCGAGCAACTCAAGCCAGTCGCGTTGGGGAAGGCCTTCGACTCGTGGGGTGGGCGATCTGGCTTCTTCCGGCGTCTGTCCCGGGAGCGACCGAGTCCGGCGCTGACGACACGCCCGGACAGTAAGGCGACCACGCTCTGTCACCCGACAGAGCTTAGGCCGCTCACTGTGGCGGAGTATGCTCGAATCCAGCAGTTCCCAGACGACTGGATCTTCGAGGGGAGCGTGCGAAAGAAGTACCAGCAAGTCGGCAACGCTGTTCCGCTCGGGCTCGGCGAGGCATTGGGTCGGTCATTGGTCGCGGCGAGTGAGGAGGAGCCGGACGAGGAGCTGGTGGGCAGATTCGAGACGTTCAATCTCGATCTGCTCAGCAAACTCGCCCGACGGCCACGGACCATCGTTAACCCGCCGCGCATGAGGAAGGACGACGAGGAGAACACCATCTCCGACTGGCACGGTGACGGCGAGAGGATGAGGGACGACGCGTTTCAGTATGTGCCTGTGGAACTGGCCGAGGAGCTAGAGGCGCGCGTTGGCCGACAACCCGCCAGAGCGAGACGACATGGTGGCAACGCTTCACACATTGCGGACGAGGCGCAAACGGGCTAGGGAGAGCGTCGAGATCCTGGTCGAGCACTACGGCTCGCCGACTCTGAACAACAAGGAGGACCCGCTCGACGAGTTGGTCTTCATCGTCCTTTCGCAAATGACGACGGCGCCGAGCTACGAACGCGTCTTCGATCGCGTGAAGAACGCGATCCGAGACTGGGCGATGTTGGCGGAAATACCGGTCGGGCACCTCACTACGCTCATTCGGGACGCGGGTCTGTCGGGCCAGCGCGCCGCTCGGTTGAAGCAGATTGCAGCCCGCCTCCTCGAGGACTTCGGTGAAGTCAGTTTGGACGAAGTTGCGGGCTACGACGATGAGCGTGCACAGACGTATCTGAGGTCGCTCCCGGGCGTAGGCTTGAAGACCGCCAAGTGCGTCATGATGTACAGCCTGGGGCGACCCGTACTCCCAGTGGACACCCACACTGCTCGTGTCGCCGTTCGCCTTGGGCTCGTAGCGGATGGCAGTGTTGCCTCCATCGATCGAGTGCTCCCGGCCGTCGTCGCGCCCGCGTTGCGTTACGACTTCCACGTCAATGCCGTAGCGCATGGCCGTTCGGTGTGCCGCGCGCCCAGACCGCGCTGTAGTGAATGCGTGTTGGCGCGGCTCTGTCCCGTGGGTCGTGAGGTCAGACCGAGTCCGCGAAGAGCATGAAGGTAACGGTGGTCAGGGACGTGACGTCTGAACTGCGGGCGCCGCGTTCTGCCTTCGTTCCTTGGCCGAGAAGCCAGTTCAGGCGGTCACGCCACGCCACGCGCCAACGCGGGGGATGGGCGACCGCGAGCACGCTCACCGCTCCTGGCGGTCTTAGCTCGACGAGCCAGTCGAGGTAGTGCGCCAGGCGGTCGACACTACGGACGTCTGATGGTCGTTCAGTGTGCTTGGCCTCCCCAATGAACAGTCCCCCGTGTCGAACATGCAGTCTGAGAACGTCGGGGTATGTCCCGTCAGGTAGGGCGAGCTCCAAGTGGTAGCCCGCGGCGCGAGCTGCCGTCTGGAGCAAGGTACGGCGCCCCTCGTGGGCACGGCTCGGGTTGGTGAAGAGGCCGGGTACGCGGCTGGCCGCAGTCATCGAGTCCCTCCCGCGTTCAATAGGCCGGCGGCCTCATGTACGTCCGACAGGAATGTGTCGCGCGTCACGGGTGCGTCTACCTGATCGCCCAACAGCTGCTGGGCCGCTTGCTCTTTCTGGACGAGGCGTTCGTACTCGCTCACTTCGAGCGTGTCGTCACAGAGCAGGACCAAGTACTCGACGTCACGGCGCTGGCCACGGCGGTGGATACGATCCAAGCTCTGGAGATACTGCGCCGCCTGACTGGAGAGCGATTCGTAGATTGCGATGCGGGCCCGGTGCAGAGTGAGGCCGGCTCCTGCGGCGGCCGGGTTCGCGACGAAGATCATCGTCTCGTCGTCCTCTTGGAAGCGTCGGACTGCGTCTCGACGCTCTTCGACATCGGAGACCGAGCCGTCGTACCTGACGACGCCGAAGCGCTGGAATCGTCGGTGTATCGCGTCGAGGGACCGGGTGTAGAACGACCAGATAACAACCTTCTCACCTTCCCGCCCGACTACCTGGTTGACGAGAGAGTCGAGGGCGGTCAGCTTGGCCGGAGTCTCCCGGTAGGAATCGGAAACCCCTTTGGGGTTCGAGCAGATCTGGAGCAGGGCCATCCGGCGTGCCAGGAAGCTGGCTCGTCGCCTGTTGAAGGTTGCGTCGTCGACTGCTTCGACGTCGGCCACCAACGACTCGAGTGTCTGCCGGTAGAGCCGACCCTGTTGGCGCGCCATCGGGAGCAGGACGCGTTGGAACCGCTTCACTGGGAGATCCGGAAGGACGTCCGACTTGAGGTGGCGGAGGTAGAGTCCGCGCTGCTCGATGGCAGACTGGACCACAGGGCCTGCGAGTTCGCGTTCCTCGGGAACATCGACATCAGAGAAGCAGTACCCGTAATCCACGAGGCTGAACTGTTGAACAAGGTCGACGGGGGAGTTCGGCGCGGGTGTGCCGCACAGCACGTACGCGCGGCCGGCCCACTCGCGTAAGCGACGAAGCGCGCGTGTGCGCTTGGCATCGAGCGATTTGACGAAGAACGACTCGTCGACAGTCAGAACCGCCCGGCCCGGTCTGGCTCGCAGCAGCGAGCGCAGTTCCCGTTCCATCGTTACAGCGGTCTCGAAGTTCGTGACGTAGATGTCCCCGCCCTGGGCGAGTAGACGGCGCTTGTTCCGGGTGGTGCCGGTGAGCACGACTGTCCGGTACATGTCGCCACGGAACTGAACGAGATCCTTCGGCCACTCGCCGATCATGCTCTTGGGCGCGACGATGAGAGCAACGTCAGCCTGGTCCCGATCGACCAGCAAGTCGAACGCGAAGATCAGAGTGACTGTCTTGCCGGCACCCTGCTCGTCGAACACACAGAGGCCGGGCGCGTTGGGCAGGGTCATGGCAGCAACGTTCACGACTTGGTGGCGGTCAAGGACGTTGAGGCCGGCGCTGTCCGAGACCATGGTCTGAGCGAGCCCGAGGCCCTCGTGCCTGATCCGCCGGAGCGACGCAAACACGCCCGAGTGCACCGATGCGATCCACCGACGGTTCTCGACGAAGCGTGTCGCCTCTGGATGCCAGACCAGTTCGACGTCGTTCCGAAGCCCTTCGATGAGACGATCAGCCATCGACTCCGGGACTCTGACCCCTTCGGCGGAGCGCGTGATGTGGCCTCTCGGCATCTCTCGAGCGGCCGATCTGGCCAACGTCAACAATGCGCTGCCCTGATCGGGTCGGGGGGTCAGATACAGCGCGTCAAGTGTCTCGGCTGGCCGGACCTCCGCCCGGATCGTTGCACGTTCGCGAGCCATCAGGTGGAGGTGTCTCCGAGACTGTCCGACGTGAGGTACGCCTCGACGTGCTTCAGGGCGCTGTGGAGGCGCTCCAGGTTGTCGCGGTGGACGCAGCCCGCCTCCGACGGGTCGAAGGCCTTGACGGGCAACTCCAGGAACCACTCGGTGAAGACACGGATCCGCGTGTTCGCTCCGGTCTGGCGCTGGGCGGCGCGGCTCATGCGCGCGAGACCGATAGCGTTCTCGACCTCTTCCTGGGCTTCCTCGACGTCCGGTTCATCGCGGGCCTTTCGCAGACCTGCCACGGCGTCCTCGTTCTCGTAGACATGCTTGAGATCGCGGACGCGCTCCCACCTCTTGAACTTGCCGTCGTAGAGGAGGTCGAAGACGAGGTGCTTGAAGACCTCGTCCTTGTTCAGGCACCAGTTCACGCCACCCGCTCCCTTGCCCTTGTTGAGCTCGTCGAAGTATTGGAACTTGTCCGCGGCGCGGTGCTTCGTCTCGAAGGCGTCCTTCGATCGTTCGGCAACGTGGTAGTCCTCGAACTCGCTTGCCAGTGCCACCATGCTGATGTAGCGGGTTACCTCGTTGGTTGACAGTGCGAACCGACGAGCGATGTCGCGACGGATTTCCTGTTGTCGCTTGCGGCCCGGGTTGGCACGTGGCTCCAGAGCGAGCAGCGCCTCCCAGTCCTCGTAGACCTTCTGCGCTTTAACGTATTCCGGCCAGTCCTGCTTGTGGTCAGGCTCGAAGTTGAGAGACACGATGACCGCTTCACGGTCTTGCTCCGTCGCGTGATCGGTGAGCTGCCAGACCTTCAACCACTCCGCGCGTTGCTTCTCCTCCGGGCGGAAGTCGCCACTCGAGTCTTCGAGGATGTCGTAGCAGGCGGTGACGCGACGGTTCCCGTCCAGCAAGGTACCGTCAACGTCGATGATGGGTGGCTTCCGGACGCCATTAACGGCGATGCTCTTCGCCAAGGAGCGGATCGCAAACTGATCCTCACCCATTATGCCCGGAAGTGGCATGGCGCCTTTCATGATCTCCACGAGCTCCAAGGCATCTGGACCCCGACCGTACTTCTGCTGAAACTGGTTCAGATGGATGTCGAGCCGTTGGTTGCGATCCCACAGCCGGATGTCCCGAGTACGGACAAAGCCTTCGATCACCGCGACCGGGCGCTCGTTGAAAACGGGGTTGGGACGGACTGGCATGGGGTCGATCCCGTCATGGCTCTGCAGGCGGAGTGCCTCCGCGCAGGAGGCGGGCACAACCGGCGGCTCGTCCTCAGTCTCGTCAGCAGGATCGGCTGGCGAACTCGGCGTGGAAGGGTGCTCCGACAGTTGTCCCTGCAACTCGCGCACCCGCGTGACAAGAGACTCGGCGGCAGCGCGCTCCACGATTGACTGCGGGTCGCGCTCGAGAATAAGCACGGTATCGACGTCTCCGCGTTGCTGCGCGCCGTGACGGACGACCTCGACGACCCTGGTGAGGAGCGTTCGAATCTCATCCGGGGAGAGCGGGCGTTCCAAGCCCTCTCGCAGCAGGCTAGCGACCGAGGAGCCAACGTCCGAGGACATCGCCTCAGCCGCGGTCAGCAACTCGGTCAGTGCAATCTTGATGTCGTCAGGCATCGTGTTACTCCTGTTCGTCAAGGTCATTGTTCGGTTCTGGGAGGTCAGTCGGCATCTCGTACCCCTCTCGCTCGGCCAGGCGCCGGAGCCGAGTGAGGCCGCGGGAGACGAGGGTGCGAGCCGTGTGAGCCGAGATTCCAACGGCCTCGCCGATGGACGCGGCCGGTAGATCGGGCACCCCGGCCTCGACGGCGTCCACGACGACCTCCATGACGTCGACGACCAACCCCTCGCCGAGTCTCGGGAGTAGTTCGCGGGCGATTCGAATGGCCTCTCGGCGCTGCGCATCCTGGATCTGTTCGCGTACGTGGCGCTCCGGTTCGTCCAAATCTGAATCGACAGAGAGGGTGGTGTCATCGAGGTTGCCGCGAAGGGCGTAGTCGTCATGCCACTTGTCGTTGGCGATGTTCCTCGCGACCTTCCACAACCAAGCCCCGATGTTCGCGACTGTTCGACCCCTGCGGGCCGCTGCCCAGGCGGCATCCACGGCCTGGGCGATACACTCGTCGATGTCCGCTGCCGGGAGCGAGCCGCCCCATTCGGCCTGTAGTCGGCGTGTCAAACCATCGAGGAAGCCGCTTGCGGCAAGCGCCGTGAGCATGTCGACAACATCGCCGCGGTTTAGCGCTGCCTGCGCCTTCTGGAGCAGTGCCGCGGCTTCGTCGGCTGTCGTGTGTTGCTCTGGCATCGTGACTCAAGGGTCTTCGTGGTTTCCGTTCCTACCCAGTTGTCGCAATGCGCAACAGGGCGAGCTACTACCGGCATCGTCAGCGCGTTCAGTTTGAGGCTGATGGATGCCCTATGACCGTTAGTCCCAGGGCGCAACAACCCTTATGTCGGTATAGCCCCGCGATCCGGCGGGAAGAGGCATCTGGGTCCGCCGGGACGAGAGGAGAGGATGGCCGGGCCTCAGTTCCGAGGACCGGGGGAGGTGGCGACCAATGGGCGGATCGTGGATCTGGCCACGGGCCGGAAACGTGGGGGTGGTTGGCCGACAAGAGACCGAGGATAGGCACGACGGATATTGCCGGTCGAGATCGTGCGGCAAGCGTGGCGATGTGGCTGGCAGGACGGGAGATTGGTTTGGGTGCGGGGCAACGGGGAGGGGGCCGGAACTCGAAGCCCGGAAACGCGACCGCGGCGACGTGGTGCGCTCGTTCCTGGCATCGCCGGGGGACGGGTGGTCCACCACCGGACGGCGGCCGTCGGCGGCGGGGGTGCAAGCGTCGGCCTGTCTGTAAGAATGTCTCGCATTCGACCGATGCTTGCGATCGGTCGAAGCTGAGCGGAATCGCGGGTGGTTGGTCCGTTCATCCTATTCGCACCCGCCCGTCCTTTCGGACGCCGCCGGCACTGTTCGCGCGGTGTTCCTTTGGTCAGTGGAACGTCTGCGGCGCCTTGCGGGCGCCTCCCGTTTTGGTCAGCTGGGTGTGCTGCGGATCGTAGTGTCTCGTTGGGTAACCCGCGGTCTGCCCGATCCGATGCCCTTGCGGGCTCTCCCCAGTCTCAGCCGGGGTTCGCTGAATGCCGCCGCTGGCGGCTCGCGCCCCGTTGTTTGAAATGGCGAGGGGACCATGTCACGTCGGCGTTTCCGCCAACAACGTCGGTGTTTTCCACCGACCATGTCGGCGCTCCCGCCGACCATGTAGCGCAATGGCTACGTGAAAGTGCGGCGGACTGTAGGGGTGGCGGCGGCGCCGGTCAAGCACTTTTGCGAGTCGGCGCGACGTTGCGCGCGGCGGGTATGCGGCGCGGGCTGTGCGTGTTTCGCGGGTGAAGCCAGCCCGGACGCTGGGAACAGGCGTCCGCAGGACCCTTTCCCAGCGTCCGGGCGAGAAGCGGCCCCAGTGGCCGCCGAAACCGGCTTTCCGGACGTGTTGCGCGGCAGGCGCGGAACGGCGCTATCTGGAGGCGTCGGGCTGCTTCGACGGCGCGCGCTGCCCGGAGGAAGTCGGCTTCCGAAGCGGCATGTCCGGGATGCGGTACCCCTTCTGCCGCAGCGCCCGCGCGATGCGTTCGGCGAGGCCGCCGAAGTCGTCGCTGGGGGGCCTTCCGAGCAAGGCGGCCTCGACGACCAGAGCGAGATCGCGGTAGAGGTCGCGTGACCCGGCGAAGCGCTCGGCGGCGGCCCTGGCGTTGTCGAGGCTGCGGCGGGTCCGGGCGTGACGCTCGCGGTCGCGGCGGCACGCGGCACGCTCGGCTTCCAGCGCCTTGCGCAGCGCGTCGCGTTCGTCCCGCAGGGCGTCCCGTTCGCGCCGGAGGGCGTCGGGCGCGACATCCTGGCGGAGCGTGTCGAGCGCCCGCCCGACACTGGCGTCGCGGTCGTCGCGCCCGCGCAGTTCGCCGACGTGGCGCAGCAGGATGTCGCCGATCGCCGCGGCCCGGGCGCGGTCGTTGAGCGAGTAGTAGTCGGTGGCGTCGCGCCTGACGATCCAGTCGAGGGCCTCGGTCTGCGTTGCGGTCAGCTTGACGGCGAGCCGGGTCACAAGAGGTAGTGCTCGGTGATCTCCGGCCTGAAGTGGCCGAGTTCCTGGCTGACCACCTCCAGCGCGTCGGCGCGGACGAGGATGCGCTGCAGTTCGCGCATGCGCTCTTGGGCGTAGCTGTAGCGGACGCCGTGGGCGCCGGCGCTCCAGCCGAGGGCGCGCTTCGCGGCGCCGGAGAAGCTGACGGTCCACGCCGTGCCGCCGCCGACATCGTAGCGCGGCCGGTAGTGGACGCCGCGGTCGGTGACGCGCCCGGGTTCGTCGACGCGGCGCTCCTCGAGGAGACGGGCGAGGTCGTCGGGGATGCGCACGAGGCGGACCAGGCCGCCCTTCCCCGCGACCGTGTAGTCCGTGCCCGGCCGACCGTGGAACTTCTCCGGACGCGCGGGCCGGGGATCCGGCGGCTGCTCGTCGGGCCGGGCGAGCGTGAGGAGTTCGTGCGCCCGCAGTCCGGCGGCGTAGGCGATCAGGGTGGCGACGCTGTTTCGGGGGCGCTGCGCGGCGGCCACCATGCGCACCTGCCTCGGGGTGTACGCGCGCCCCTTCCTGACGTGGGGTTTCAGGGAGCGGACGACGGTCAGCCGCTCGCCTTCGGGAAGCCGCCCGGTGACGTGGACGAGGACGGCCTGGAGCGCCTGCCGCTGCATGTCGAGCGCCTTCTGGCCGAGGTCGGCGGCGCGGCTGCGGAGGTAGTCCTCGGCGGATCCGCGGTCGAGGTCGAACAGCTCCATATCCTTTCGCGCGAGGTGGCGGGCGACCTGGAGCAGGCAGTCGGCGTAGTTGTCGATGGTGCGCGAGGAGCCGGTCGGGGCATCGCCCCGGCGCAGCACGCCGAGGTTCACGAGGCGGCCGACGACGGCGTCGACCTGGCGTTCGGGGGGCCGAGTCCCGCGGAACCTCGGCATGGTCAGCCGTCGCCGCGCCGCCGCAGCCAGCGGGCGACGGTGGAGTGGTGGACGCGCACGCGCCGCTCGCGCAGCCAGCGCTGGATCTCGGCGGTGGTGGCGCCCTGGTCGCGCAGCGCGAGCAGCTCGAGGGCGAAGCGGTCGAGGCGCGAGCCGCCGTAGCGGACGCGGCGCCGGTCGCGGGTGTCGGCGCGCAGGCGCGCCGCCTCGGCGGCGGCGTCGAAGGGGGGATGCCGGCGGGAGCGGGACACGCGCCGGGTCATCCTCGCGGCCGCGAAGGCGGCTGTCCGGCTGCGGTGGGAATCGGGGATCGGCGCATGGGAACCATCCAATACCACGGCGGCGGATGAAGTGCAAAAACTGTATGTGTATCAAAAAGATAAGAGAACTCCGCCGGGAAACCGACTGGCGCTTCACGGGTCGTCCTGGCGGCCGGTGAGGCGGGTGTGGCGCTCGCCGCGCGGCAGGGATGGCGTCCGGGGTGCGCTGGACGCGCGGAACACCCGCACCATGGCGGACAACGCGATGGACGAGGTTCCGGACACCATCCCGCCCGGCAGCGTTGGGGACGCGTAGCGGGCCGTAAAGGGTGCGCTGCGCCGACGGGTACCGTCGCCCTTGACGGCCCGCAACGCGCCGGGAGCGGCCACTGGGAGCGCCTGGGAGGCCGAGGCGCGCAGACCGGAGCCACGCGCCTCGACGGTGGAGAGGAACGGTCAGTGCCGGCTGTAGCGCCAGCCCGAATCCGACAGGGACTCCCTCCAGAGTTGCTCGGACTTGGACAACAGAGTCGACTGCACCCGATCCGCACGTCGAGAGGCGTACGTTTCGG
>JAPOYI010000128.1 GCA_026706665.1 Gammaproteobacteria bacterium
AGGCGCTGGAGGCATGCCAAAATAATGACTAGGTATTTATGCGACTGTACACTAGTGGCGGCGGGCCGCATCGAGTTCGTGACCTTCCATCAGTCCTTCGGCTATGAGGAGTTCGTTGAAGGAATTCGGCCTGTCGTTGAGGGCGGCGGGGTCGCGTACCGAGTACAGGACGGCATTCTGAAGCGGCTCGCCGAGGCGGCGAGGAACACGCAACAGCCCACCGAGCCCTTCGTGCTGGTGATCGACGAGATCAACCGCGCGAACATCTCGAAGGTCATGGGGGAACTCATCACGCTACTGGAGGAGGACAAGCGGCAAGACGCCGAGAATGAGGTGGAAGTGACTCTTCCGTACTCGCGTGAACGGTTCAGGCTGCCGGCGAACCTGCACATCCTCGGCACAATGAACACCGCCGACCGATCGATCGCGTTGCTCGACACGGCGTTGCGACGACGTTTCGAGTTCGAGGAGATGGCGCCGGACGCGAGCCTGCTGGACGAAGCGGCGGTGCGCACCGGTGTGGATCTGCCGCGTGTGCTCACGGCGATCAACGAGCGCCTGGAGTACCTGGTCGACCGGGATCACCTGCTCGGACATGCATGGCTGATGCAGGCAAGGGACCGTTCCGAGCTTGACACGATCATGCGGCGGAAGGTCATCCCGCTGATCGCGGAGTATTTCTACGACGACTGGCACAAGGTCCAAAGCGTATTGGGTGGTACGGATGACTTCGTCGAGCGTCACGACCTTCCAGAACCCCCGGGGCTCGATCCCGATATGGTCGAAGGACGATACCGATGGGTCGTTCGGCAGGAGTTCGGCGAAGAGGCGTACAAGGCGCTTCTCAGAGGGGGTCCGATCCAGCCAGCGGCTGAATGACGGTGGCGTCCTTCACCGTCCACGAGTGGAAGGAGCTAGCCATCGGGACGGGTGGCGTGCCGCACTCCGTGGCGCGGAGGCTCCACGCGCTCGCGGAGCGCGAGACCCGGCGCCTGCGGGTGCCTCAGCCGGTGCTCAGTCGCACCGCCCGACCCGGGCTGCGGGCCGGACAAGTGGTCGGCGTGTTAACCGTGCCAGGGGCGAGCGTTGAAATCCTGCCGAAGGTAGGTGGCGAACAGCATGAAGCGGGGCGACATGCGCTTACCCGAATGCTCGCAGTCGCCTGGGATCTTCCCACGGTGGCCAGCGACGCGGCGCTGATGGCCACGCAGAGCGGAGACGTTCTTGAGATCCTCGTGCGTGTCTTCGCGGACAACCTCCTTGCCGCGGTGAGGCGGGGATTGCCGCACCGCTACCAGCGGCGGGAGGATGACCTTCCCCTGCTGCGGGGGAAGCTGGACGTACGTCGGCAGATCACGCGCCACACTTCGCGGGCCGACCGGCTGGCGTGCGCCTTCGACGAACTGTCGGTTGACACGCCCCTGAACCGGGTGTTGAGAGCTGCGGTGCGGCGGCTCGTGCTGGTGGCCCGCACCTCGGCGAATCGCCGGAAGCTGCAGGAGATGGCCGCACGCTTCGAGTCCGTTGGCGATAGCACGGACCCCCTGGGCGAACCGGTGCGGCTGGATCGGACGAACAGCGCATTCCACCACCTGCATGCAATGGCGAAGCTCTTTTTGGCGGCAGACTGGCAGAGCACATCGGCGGGCCGTTCGGAAGGATTCGGCCTGCTGTTTCCGATGAACGAACTGTTCGAAGCCTTTGTCGGACGAAGCATGCAGCGGGCCTTGGTGCGGAGGGACGTCCGGCTCCAGCGCGCGGACCGCTACGCTCTCGAACGCGATGGAACAGGCCTTTTCGCCCTTCGACCGGACATCGTGATCGACGACGACATCGTGATCGACACGAAGTGGAAGCCGCTGGATCCCAGTAAGCCGAGACTGGGCGTGTCGGAATCGGATGTCTACCAGATGCTGGCCTATTCTCAGGCCTATCGGGCTCGGCGGCTCGTGCTGCTGTATCCGTGGCATGAGGGCTTGGACCAAGCGGGGGTATGTCGAAGTTGGCGCGTCTACGGGACATCGACAACGTTCGACATCGCGACGGTCGACATTCGCAAGCCGGAGGAAGTGCGTTGCGAGCTTCGGAAGATCGTCAAATGGTGAGAGGTGAGGCGGCAATGACACTGAGGCGATCCGACACTTGCTAAGGGCGAAGGCGGCGTGCGCGGTGGTTGAAGTAGCTGGAGAGTCGAGCAGGCAACAGAGATGAGTCGAGAACGGGACGGTGCCGGGGGCGGCGTGGCGGATAGAGAATGGCCGCCCGCAGTGGCGATGGTGTTGGACGATGCGACGCGTCGGAGGATGGCTTCCGTGGCGGAACGTTTGCCCGAACACCTCGAGAGGCTGCGAGCGGGCAACCCCGAGTCGCTGGACGCGGCTGCGGCGGACTTGCGAGCAGAAATGGAACGACTTGGCGAACACGCCTGCGAACTGGTGGCGTGTCAGCCACCGAGATCCTTGCTGGGCTACTTGTGGTCGACACATTTCGTAGGGATTCTGGGCGACGTGCGGGAGAAGGGAGACGAATATCGTCCCGACAAGATCAAGGGCGAGGAGTTGCAGTTCGTGCTGGAGTACGTACATGCGGCGTGGAGCTCCATCCCCGAACTTGCTGACGAAAAAACGCCGCTCGACCAGGCCAAGGTCGCTGCGCTCT
Source organism: Gammaproteobacteria bacterium (assembly GCA_026706665.1). Taxonomy (GTDB): domain Bacteria; phylum Pseudomonadota; class Gammaproteobacteria; order Pseudomonadales; family Azotimanducaceae; genus VXNE01. Next base: position 2,659 of record JAPOYI010000128.1, read on the forward strand.
TCGAGACGTTGGACGAGTTGCGGCTAAACGCACTCCTGTTCGGACAGGTGTACGCGTTGGCCAGCATGGGGTCGACCGGGGACGGTCACCGCGGTGGCCTAATCGTGCTGGCATTGGGTGCGTGGTCGAACTTGCGCGGGCGTCGACACCAAACGCTTGAAGGCGAGTTTCTTGGATTCCTGCTAAGGCCCCACGATGAGGCTCTGCGGAGGTCGTACGGGATGGGGGCCGACGCGGTCGCCGCTAGCGTGCAGGGTATCGCCGACTCGACCCGAGAAGGGTTGGCGGAAGCGGCAGAGTCGCTGTTTGGGGCGGCGGAGAGGTGGCGCGCCGAGGACGGGGCTAGCGGGGAAGTGGCGGCCGAGACGGTCGCTACTGGCATGGCTGCGTATGACGACCTGTTGCGCGGCGGGGTATGCAGCCTGTCCCGTCACACGGATATGACACCACCGCTGCTCGAAGATCTGTCCTACGTGCCGGGCGAGAACAAGGAGTTTCTCGCCCCGGGAGAGTTCAGGGCAACGCCGTTTCGAGCGTTGCCGGGGCTTGTGAAACCTGGGATAAACCTTGGAGGGGAGTACTTTGTCACGGATGGGCAGTTCGTCCGAGACATTGCCTACCGCACGATTCAGCGAGGCTTGCTCGGACGGGACCCGGCGTACCGAGAGGACTGGAACGACCGCCAAAAGAGCCTGATGGAGAATGCATTCACGACGATCTTCGCGGGTCAGTTGCGAGGCGCCAAACGGTACGCGGCAGCGTTCTATCGGGAGGCTGGGACAGGGAACTGGGCCGAGACGGACTTGCTTGTAGTCTACGAGGACGTGCTGTTGATCGTTGAGGCCAAGGCAGGCGTATTGCCGATGCACTCGCCGGCGGCTGATTTCGACGCACATATGAAGCGCGTCGAAGGTTTGGTCGTGAGCGCGTACCGGCAGTGCTTTCGGGTCATGGAGGCGTTAGCGGCGGGGGAAGCCCTGCCGATCTATGAACTACACAACGGCAAGCACGAGCAGGTCGCGGAACTGGACCTGCAGGACTTCAGACTGGTGCTGCCGATCGGACTGACGGTCGAGGCCATCTCGCCGTTCTCGACTTGCCTTAACAGCCTAGAGGCGATCAAGGCGTTGCCGGAAGGCCATGCGTTCATGTCGATGTCTCTCGACGATCTACTGGTGCTTAACCGGTTCCTGCGGACGTCCGGCGAACTGTTGCATTACCTGGAGGTTCGGCAACGCGCCGTGGGTGTGCCGGATGTCATCGTCATCGACGAGATGGAGTACTTGGGCGCGTACATCGAGGAGAACCGGTTCGACGATGTTCTCGAGCGTCAGCGTGCGGCCGGACGAGGTGTCGTCTGGAACGCATACGCGGATGTCGTAGACCGGTACTTCGAAGGGGAGAACGCTGGTACCGGGCCGGTTCCGAAACGGGAGTTCCCGGCGGCGCTTTCCGACGTGTTGGGATTCCTGAATCGCAGACGACCGCGCGGCTGGCTCGCGATGGACGCTGCGATCAGGAACCTGGATGGCGATGAACGCGAGAACTTGTCGCATGGGATTGATGCACTCAAGAAGACGCTGAACCAGAAACCCTATCGGCGGATGCTAATGTTCGACGGGATGCCCCTCCTCGTTTGGGTTTGCCGGAGTGGTCAAGGGCCGCCCGCAAGGCTCATGGACCGCGAGGCTCGGTTGGCTTGTTTGATCGCGGAGGCACAGCACGTGCGCGTGCTTCGTCTCGTGTACAAGCGTCGGCGCAAACTCACAGGTGTTGCGTGTGCTTCTGTCGGGGCACCTGATTCCAGCAGGCCAGACTATGGGGAGTTGGTGCGCGAGGCGTCGGCTCGAAAAGCGGACGCAGTCGAAAGGTTCCGTGGCAGCGGGAGCTAGACAGGCCAAACGCCAGTAGAGCTTGGGCGGTTCGCCTTGCTTTCATCGATACCACCCGGCAGGCTCACTTCGTCTCGCGGGGGTGTATCCGGCAATGCGGATGCGCGTGTCGTCGAGTTCGATGGCGACGACGGCTGTTTCGAGTGGCTGCGTGCCACCCTGACGGCTACGTCGTCAATGTCCGCCGGTCACGGTCCGGCGCCCTGCATCGGGCTTCGCGCAGTTGGTTGCACGGATGGGGGTACGTGAAGTACTGCGCGGAGACGGAGTCCGAGGCCGGCCTCGTGCCCGCAGTATCTGTGTCGGCGGCAGGGATGGTCGTTCTCCAACCGGTGCGGGAATGCCTGAGGCGGGTATGAGCCGGGGGGGGGGGGCTTCGACTGCATGACACGGCTGTTCAGGGAGCTTGGTCGTCGTCTGGCCCGGTGGGTCGGTGCTGTGGCTACCAGGAACCGGGATGCGTACGAGGCGGCGACAGGGGGGAGGATCATGGCAAACAGGGATAGGGTACTGGAGCTGTTGAGGGCGTCGGAGCGCCCGCTGACGGACTCCGAGATCCGGCGGCGCACCGGCATCGAGCCGCACCAGCAAGTGAACCAGATCTGCCCGGTCGCTGGCGGCCGCTGGGCTCATCGACCGGAGACAGGGTCCCGAGGGGCGCCTAGTGAACAGTGTTGCTTCAGGGGCGGGAGGGCTCGAGGAGATCGCAGACGATGCGAGAGCGTCGGACGCATCGGCGTCCGGCGAGCTACCCGAACTGGAGCTGGAACGGGCGTTGATCGTGATTCCGTGTTCGGGGCGCAAGCGGCGTGGCGGTACCGAGGGTGCGGAAGAGACCTCCGTCAGCGACTGGCTGCCGGAGGAACTGGGAGAGGAACTGTTGGACGCGAGGCGGCGCAACGCGCCGACGAGCCGGCTGGACGAGTCGCGCACCATGCCGGCGGTCGAACGCTACGCTGGAATGCTCTACGAGGCCGCGGACGGCGCACTGGAACGCCTTCAGGAGGCAGGGGCGGAAGTGGCGATCGTGTCGGGCGGATACGGCGTCGTGCAGGGCGGCGAGCCCATCGGCTGGTACGCGCAGCCGTTCGCGGAGCGGATGTGGCCGAAGGGATTGGTGGCGCGCTGCCTGGGCGCGTACGCGGAGTCGATCGAGGCGACGACCGTGGTCGGCCTGTTTGCCGAGACGACCGCCTACGCGAAGGTGTTCCGGGAAGTGCGATGGCCGCGGACCGTGGAGGACGTCTGGCTGGTCACCCCGGAGTTGGACGGCGGGGGTGCGCAGGTCAAGGTGCCGCGGGCGATCGGCGAGGCCCTTGCGGAGATCGCCGATGGCTACTCCCTCCCGGAGGACTGGACGAGCAGCGACGGCGTCCTGCTACGTATCGAGGATGTAAAGGGAGTGCACGAGGAAGACGACTGTCCTGCGGATGGGGTCCGATTCGACGGAGAAAGTGGAGTCGACCCCACCCACGAAGCGGAAGCCCCCGCCGAGGACGAAAATGCGGTCGTGGAGTTCACGATCACGCTGGACGGTCGGGATGCCAGGAGGCTCGAGGCGGCGCGCGAACGGATTCTTGCTGCGTTGGCGGGCACCGACGCCGCCGCTGGTCGCGCGCTGGATCACGCGATAACGCCGGACGCATTCGCAGCCTATCTCGTTCGGAGGTCATTGGACCGGATCGAGGTCGGCGAAGATTGAGATGGTGACGGAGGCGGCGCGCATCGCGGAGGAGATTGCGGGGGACTTCTACGGCGGCGGACTGGACCTGTCGGCGCGAGGCGTACGCTCGGCGCCGGGGTGGGCGGACATGCCGGAGGTTGCCTGCGCAGGCGCGTGCCGTCGCGATGGAGTCGACGAAACGACCGTGCGCCGGCTGTTGACGCTGGTGTCCGCGATGGACCGGGCGCGGGACGCCGAGCGGCTTTGGCGCGCGGGCTACGAGTTGCTCTCCGCGCACCCGGAAGCATTCGATCCGTCCGCGGTCGCGGCGATGCCGATCGAAAGGCTCTCGGCCCTCCTCGCCGGAAGCGGCGTGAGCCAGCGGCATGGGCCGGACTCGCGGGCATGGCAGACGATCAGTCGCAGTCTCACGACGGGAACGGGCTCTGTGCGCGGGATTGTCGAACACGGCAGCGGCGACGCCGATGCCCTGCTCGTCGACCTGCGAAGCGTGGACCGCTCCGGACAGCCGAAATTTCCCCTGCTGCGCGGACCGAAGGTGGGACCGATGTGGGTCCGGATCATGGCGAATCCCGGGGGAGCGAGCGTCCACGGGATCGAGAGGATCCCGGTGGCAGTGGATGTCCATGTGCGCCGCGTCACGCGGAACCTGGGCGTGGCAGCGACGCCAGAGACGGGAGGCAAACGGGCGATTGAGGCAGCTTGGCATTCTGCCGTGAGCGCGGGCGACGTGCCCGGGCCGTCCGGCATCGAGGGAACCTGCGCCGGGCTCGATCCCGCGCTTTGGTTCTATGGGAAGCACGGGTGTCGACATTGCGAAACGGTCTCGCGGCCCAGCCCGATCGGCACGGCCTGTCGCCGGTGCGTAAGATTCAAGCTACGCGACGACGTAGCTCAGCCACCACGCGGCGGAGGTCGGGCGCGCTAGGAAGCAGCGGCAAGAGTTCGCGCCACTCGATGATCGCCATTCCGTCGACCATGGCAGACAGCACGGCGGGGTCTCGATGCGGCAGGGCAGCGGCGAGTTCGCGGCGGTCTTCGCGATAGCGGTCGATGAGCTGCATGTATTCGTACTCGGGGCGACGATCGCGGACCACCATCCAGAAGCACGGCTGCAGGTTGCGGGCCTCCTCGATGACGCAGTCGATGTTGCGGGCGATCTGATTGCGCGTGGGATCGTAGGTGGTGTGGGTTGAGATGTCGCTGTGCAGCTTCGCCTCGATGAAGACGACGAAGTCCTCGCCCTCCAGCACCCAATCGACCTCGGTGGCGCCCTCGACCGGCTTGGGGTTGGCGGCGCGTTCACGCCATGCGGGGTTGTTGGACGCGGCCATGCGAGAGCGGCTTGCGGATTCGTACTGTTCGGGGGATGGGACGAGCCGCCAAAGATCGACGGCCCGGAGGGTACGGCGGGGGAGCGAGGGGTCGGCGACTACGGCGTGGGCCTGCGCAAGTTGGGCAAGGTCCGGCCACCAGGAGGCCGTACGGCGACGTTGAAGCAGGCGGGTCGTGTTCCAGGTCACCCAGTCTTCACTTCGGGGCGAGTGGAGAATGCGGCGGATGTCCTGGGTCTTGCTCGCTTTAGCGAGCGACATCAGCCGCTCAAGATCCAACACTGGGAAGGCTGTAGCATCGTGTTTCATCGCGGACGGCACCCTATCGAACCGGCGGGGCGCGTTCCACTGCGGAGCGGAACTGTGCTGCCTTGATTCCGCCAGACCGACCTAGACCCGGCGGGCTTGGCCGGGTCGATCAGGAACCCCTCAGGCGCCAGGGGTTGCGAGATACGCAGCCCAGTCCTCCATCAGTTCCCGCCGCTTCTCGAACAGATCGCTACGCCGGTAGGCGGCCTCGACACGGTCGCTGTTGACGTGGGCCAGGGCGAGTTCGCAGACCTCGCGTGGCACGTCCGTCCTTTCGGCGGCCCAGTCCCGGAAACTGGAGCGGAACCCGTGCGGCACGGCGCCGACTCCAATCTCGCGGAGCAGCTTTGAGAGCGTGCTGTCGCTCAGGACGCGGCCGGTGGGCGACGGGAACACCAGTCCGCTTCTGTCGGACATCTCCCGGACTTTCGCGAGCACGGCCACCGCCTGGCCGGAAAGCGGCACCCGGTGCTCGAGCTTGGCCTTCATGCGGGACCGGGGCACGGTCCAGGTTGCTGCGGCGTGGTCAATTTCGTCCCATCGCGCGCCACGGACCTCGCCGGAGCGGCAGGCCGTGAGAACCAGGAACTCGAAGGCGAGCGCGGTTGCGCGATGCGCCTTCGAGGCCCGGACTCGTCCGAGTGCTTCTGCGACCTCCGCGTGCGGTAGCGCCCTCTGGTGCTGGCGGCGCACGCTGTTCTTCGGCAGCGCGGCGGAGATGGCGTCGCCGGCGGGGTTGTCCTCGCGGTAGCCCTGCGCAACGGCCCACTTCATTACCGCGCCAATGCGCTGGCGGACACGCCTCGCGGTCTCCCGCTTTGTCGACCAGATCGGCAGCAGCACCTCCATGACATCGGCGGTGCTGATGCGGTCCACGCGCTTCGCGCCGATCTTCGGCACGGCGTAGTCCCGCAGGCTGGCGCGCCACTGGGCGGAGGACTTGCCGCCGTCCTTCCAGTTCGCGGCGTGGATTCCAATGACCGTCTCGACGGCCTGCTCAAACGTGGGCGCGCGACTGGCGCGATCGCGGGGGTCGCGGCCTTCGGACACGATCCGCGCATTGGCGAGGGCCCTCTGGCGGGCGCGTGCGAGCGTAACAACCGGGTATGCGCCGAGGCCGACGTTGGCGGCCTGCCCGTCGAGGCGTATCCTCTGCGCCCAGGACTTGGAAAAGCCGCCGGTGGAGGCTGGCTTCACAAGAAGGCTCAGGCCGTGTCCGCCGCGTCCATCGCCGTAGCGACCGGGAACGTTGACGGTGTTGACGAAGGTGGCGGAGAGTCGCTTGGGGCGTTTCATCGGGGTGGGTGCTATCACTTCTGTTATCACATTTTTGGGAAGTATGCGCGCACCGGCGGGAGACGTCAAGGAACAGAAAGCGCATGTTTATCAGACTGTTAAGTGAACTTCGGGAGGTCTCGGGAAACCACCGAAATCGGTGTTCTGGCGGTCTCCCTCTCCGCCAACGGCAACCGCGCGACGGCCTGTTCGACGAGGCCGGGCCAGTGGGCTTCGAGGCGCTGCGAGGACCGGATCGTGTTCGTGAACGCGATGGCGCGGCGAAGCGGACGGACCTTCTCGGTCGCGGGATCGAGATTCTCGGGGTTCTGGAGGGCGCGCCAGCAGCCGACGATCCTGGCGGCGTCGTCGAGGTTGATCTCGCTCCCTTCCTTCGTCGCGAGGTGGGCCTGCAGCGCTGCGGCGACGTGATCCTCGGACATCGCGAGCACAACGACCTTGTAGTCGGACAGGAGATCCTGCCCGACCGCGCGCGAGAACGGGAGACGGTGGAATTGCGGCCCGTAGGTCGTTGGATCGTCCATCGAGAACACTTCGACCGCGTGGCTCGCCGCCTTGGCCTTGGCGCCCTCCGTGTAGAGGCGGGGCGTCGCCGTCATGTAGAGACGCTTCTTCGCACGGATGCGTTCCCCATCGTGGACCAGGACGAACGGGGAGGTCCGGTCGCCGGGGCGTTCGACGCCGGTGGTCCGATGCGCCTCGTCGCAGAGAACGAGATCGAATGGCGGGGCGCCGTCGTCCTGGGCCTGCTCGACGAGGCCCAATGACTGGTAAGTGCAGAAGACGACGGTCATCGCCTCGGACGGCGCGGCCCGCAGCGCTTGGGAGATCGCGGCGGGATCGGTGGTGACGGGAATCTCGAGTTCGTGCAGGGAGGCGTCCTCGTCGGTGCGGCCGGCGCGGGTGTCCGAACAGATGCCGACGTAGCGGTGCGGAACGGCGCGCTGTTCGGCCCACTCCCGCATGGACTGCTGGAACAGCGAGATCGAGGGGACGAGGTACAGGGCGCGCCCGCCGACGCCGGCGATGCGTTCGGCGATGCGCAGGGCAGTGAACGTCTTGCCCGTGCCGCAGGCCATGACCAGCTTGCCCCGGTCGTGGGCGGCGAACTCCCGGATCACGTCGTCGAAGGCCGCTTGCTGGTGGGGCCGCAGGTGGTAGGGATCGCGCCGGTATGCGAGCGCTTCGGGTTCGTGGCGGCCGAGG
>JAPOYI010000234.1 GCA_026706665.1 Gammaproteobacteria bacterium
GCCCCTGCAGGAACATGCGGTAGTGGAGCTTCTTGGCGAGTATCTCGGCGGTTGCCTCCAGGTGAACGGGGGTGTTTCGGACCGTGTCCGAAGATGCCGGAAGCCGGGTGAGAGGAGGGCTGGTGGCGAGGGTTACTTCACCAAGCTGATCGTTCTGGCGGAAGTGGATCGTCGCGATACCAGGGTCGATGTCGACGGCATGAGCGCCCAGATGGGGCTGTAGATGGTCGCGGAACGAGAGCCTGTCGGTGACCCTTGGCTCGGTGAACCGGAGGACCGCAGCCGCGTTACCGACATCGAGCCATCAGCACTGGATGCCGGAGCACACGTCCGTGCCGCGCGCGGATAACTCAGCGCGCCTGGATTCTGTGTGTCCGCTTCAGATTGAGCCGAAGACCTACGATGGCGGAGAAGTTGTCCTGGGGGCGGCTGATGCGCCGCGCGAAGAGCCGCAGTTCCGTGAAAGCCTGCAACTGCCCGGCCCCGGTGTAGCGGGGCAGGTTGAATCCGGTCGTGCCGAACACCCCTCCATCGAGGATGTCGGTGTCGCCGATACCCCAGAGTCCGGCTCCCAAGCCGAAGAAGCCGGCCGGAGTCTGCCGGGTCACCAGGATGTCGAGGGAGGATCCGATCCAGAAGTTGTGTGCGAATCCGCCGCCCGCGCGGATCGATATCGCGTTCGTTCGGTTCGCGGTGGCGTCCTGAGGCACAGTGATTCCGATACCGCCGCCGCCAAGCCAGGCCGCTCCGGAAACGCTGTCCGCCACATCGGTCCGTTCGCTGTTGTAGGTTCCGGTGGCGAAGTCGGCGATCGGCCAGAAGCGCGGGTAGAGCGCACCCACGCCCAGATCCGCGCTGCTGCAGGTCGCCATGGCGCCGCGATCGTCCACGACGGTCAACGTCGCCTCGTAGGTGCCGCCACCCGGGACAATGAAGCGCCGTTCGCACTGATCGCTGGCGTCCAGAGTCGAGACCTGAACCCCATCCTGAAGAACAGTGATGTAGCGGCTCACGATTTGGCCGGTCTGGGCCACGGCATCACAACTGTTCGCCACGAACTCCGCAGCAAGATAGTGAGTCGGTTGCTCCGGCGCGGTGATCGCCAGAGAGCAGGTGGGTGCTCCGTTCCGGAGCCAAACCGTGGCGCTCGCGGTTTCGGGCGGTCCCCCGCCGCTAACCGTAGCTTCCGCACGCCATGTGCCAGCTTCCGTGAGTTGGCCGGTCCAGGAGAAACGGTTCCCGTCACGGTCCAGCGAAAGGGACTCCTCCACCCCGGAGGGGGAGGTGAGCGAGACGGCTAACCGGGCTCCCCCTTCCAGAGACACGTCCACCGTGACGCGTACCGACGAAAAGGAGTGTTCCCCCGACGCATCGAAGTGGATCACCGGAGGGTCCCGAAACGCCTGCGCTCCCGTGGGCGCTCCAGCGAACGCCGTGAGCGTCGCTATCGCCACGAGTTTCGGCGGCAGCGCGACGATGCCCGCGGGGCGGAGCACGCGGAGGAAGGACAACATCAAGAGCATTCTAGATTCAGTACTCTATGGACCCTGCGCCGACCGGGGAGGATGGTGAGAGTCACTCCGCGCGACCGGGGAAAGTGATCGGGAAGACCACTCGGATGGCCTGTGACGGCCTAGTGCTAGCGCACGTGAACACGAACGCCATCGAGGCCGCCTACCGGCGGTCCGACCTGTTCGAGCGGCGGAGGGGCGCTCATGGAGCAGTGGGCCGCGTTCGTTGCCGGGAGCGGTTGCTAGCATCTGGGCGGCACGAGCCATGCGGCGGCGGGAGCTGGATGTGATTCCCAACCCGGGCGGGCGACCGCCGCCCGGATGGAGAATCACCGCCTTCATCGAACGGACGGCGGAGGGAGCTGTCCGGGTGGCCGACCTCAGCCCCAAGGGCTTCGTCCGCCGGGAGCACATCGGGAGGTCCTACGCCGACGAGGGAGCCGCGAAGTTGGCGATTTCGGAACGTTCCGCGCGTGGTCGTCGAACACTGCCTTGTCGGTCACGGTCGCCGTCGTAGACATCCATGAACCGCTCCGATCCGCGTTTGGCGGTTGATGCAGCACAGCGGGGGTGGACTGTGCGGGACCGAACATCGCGCCAACTCTTTCCGACAGTCGAGTGACCGGCAAATGGGCCGCCGCGGTTCAAGCTCGCCACCACCCCTGAGGAACACGCTGTGGTTTCTCCTCGGGGTTGTCATGAGGATACATCGGGATCAACGTCGGCCACGGACTTCGCTGGCTGTGGCGGGAGTTCCTGAAGAACCGTGACCGCTGGTAGTCCGAGCCGTCCCTGCTCTGCAATCCGAGGCAAGTGCGAACACGAACGTGCTAGCACGGGCGTAGTACGATGCGCCCGTCGGGAGGACGCAAGCCGCATCCAGCTGGGCCGGAGTTACATCCTGTAACGGCGCAAAACCGGTTCCTCCCAGCGCCCGTCCACATGCTCGCCCTCATGGTCTGCAGCGTGATCGCCGCGCTCGTGGGGTTCGCCTTCCTGCTGTTCCAGCCCCGACGATGAGACGGACGGACGCGATCCTAGGCTTCCTGGCGGTCAGCGCGCTTGTCGCACTCGCCTTCCTCATGGGCACCTGCCGGTTCCTTCCCTTTTCAACCTGAGACACTACCTTCCGGCCGAGGCCGGGGTGCCACTGGCGGCGGCAACCGCCGCCGGAGCCGCCAGCAGCTGGGGGTGGGTAAGGTCACGGGGAGTCCGGCTCTCCCTCGCGCGACGCTGTAGAGACTATGCGATTGCGGACAACGGCCGGGAGACCGGGCCTTCGTCCATCGCCGACGGAAGTTCGGAACATGAATGTCACGTGAACCGGGTGTTGCGTGTCGCCTATGATGGGCTCCGCATGGTGAAGGCCGACCTCGTCCACCGGGTGATGGAGGCAGTGGACCTGAATACTCCCGCTGCGCAGGACGCGGTGGATGCGCTGCTTGAATGCATCGGCTTCGCGCTGGAGCGCGGCGACCGTGTGGTGCTGCGGCGGTTCGGTACGTTCCACGCCGCCCCGCGCAAGACGGGTGTGGCCAGGAATCCCCGGACCAACGAACTCGTGGCCATGCCCCGGGGCCGGGTGGTGCGATTCCGCCCTTCGGCGGATCTGCGCAACCTCCCCGGCGATGGCTGAGGGAGCGCGGCTCCCCAGCTAGGCGGTCGCACGACCGTCGATTTGCAGCCTAGTGCTGAGAGTGCAATCACATGGCCCAGCGCTGTGCCCGATGCCGGGCCGCGTATCCCGATCTCGTGGGCTGCGGCGCCGGTGCGGGTCGGGATTCGCGCGGCGCCCGGCTACCTGTTGAGCCACGCCTGGAACAACTCGTTCATCTCGTCGAGGTTGTCGCTCCACCACCGCCAGTCGCTGCGAAGGGCATGCTCCATGTTTTGGGGCGCACCCGGGAGGTGCGGCCCGAGAGCCACCCCCGACTCGACGTGCGTGGTGACCAGCGGCAGGGCGGACTTGCGGGAAGGGCTGTACGCCGTGTGGCGCGACAACGTCGCGATGGCCTCAGCGGTGGAGCCGAGCCGCACGAACCGGAACGCCTGCGGGAGCCGCGGCGTACCACGCACAATCCCCTGCCGGCCGATGTCCACCACCTAGCCGCGCCAAACGGTGGTGAACGGGTGTCCCTGCACGAACCGGGCGTGAAACATCCGGCCGTTGAACGCGGTCGACATTCACCACCTCTCCCGCGGCGAGCATCTCGACCGGCTCGTCCGCCGCCACCCACCAGCAGATGTGATCGCGCAGGCCCTCCAGCTTCCGAAACGCCCTCTCCTGACCGGCGGGCGTGCGGAGCGCATCGTACACCTCCTCCGGCGGGACGCCGTCAGCCATCAGGGCGAACTCGAGGTTGACCTGAGGTGAGAGACGTATGCCGCGCCGCCCCGGAAAGCGAGCGATGTCAAAGAAGTCGGCGACCGTAGTGGGCTTCTCGCCGGGGAACCGCTCCTCGTCGTACGCGTAAATCGTCGAGTACACGGAAGCGCCGACACCGCACTCCGTCGTCGTGTCCTCGAGGAAGTCTTCCTCCGCCGGAGTGCCGTCCGCGGCGGGCGCCAGCATCACCCAGGGGATCGGCTCCAGCAGTCCTTCGTTGCAGCCGCGGACCGCGTCGAAGATCTCCAGGTCCACGACATCCCAGACGATATCGCCCGAGGTGACCTGTTGCCGTATCTCATCGAGCCCGCCGCTGTACGTCATCTGCCGGACCGTGAAACCGGTGCTCTCCTCGAACGGCCGGTAGTACGCCTCTACACTCGCCTCGGTGTAGTAGCCACTCCACGAGACCGCCGTCAGCTCCTTCGGATCTTCGCTATACCAGCAGCCGGCGACGCCGAGCGAGGCGAGCATCGCGAAGACAAGGGATGCAGCGAGCGACCGTTGTCCCGGCTGTCCCGGCGACATCGCAGACCGGTCCCCACGTCGTTGGCCTGCCGCACTGCCTGGGTGCCCAGACAGGAATGACTCGGGCTCACACGACAGCCCAGGAATGACTCGGGCCTGTCCGTTTCCGGAACGCGGGCTCACCGCGTCCCTCAACGTCGGGACTCGGCTCAGTGTACGTGCTCTCCGCCGGTGCAGTGGTCGAGGGTGGTACGCATGAACGCCCGATCCACCGGCACCTCCAGAGTCTCTCCCTCGAACCGCGCCGCGAGGCTCCCGCCGGCGAGCAGGAAATCCACGAATCACTCCTCCGCCTCGAACTGGAACACCGCGGGGAATGGCCGGTCCTCCGTCTTCTCGATGCTCCGGGTCTCGCCGCCGTCCAGTTGCACGTAGAGGGTCCGGTTCCTCAACACAGCCCGACCTTCGTCGCCGTGCGGGACGTGGACGGTCACGAGGACCTGCCCCTGCTCCTCATTGCACTGGACCAGTATGGCCGTGTGGTCGCGGACCACGAATTCGCCACCGTGAACCCCCATGTACTCGAACCCCTTCCACGACTGCACGCTCAGCAGCGCGAGGGACAACATCAGCAAGCTGTTCATCGCGTCCTCACTTCCGGTGTCCCGTCCTGCCGATCACTTCCGGCCAGGCGACGGAAACCGCACGACCCGGGAGGCCGACCTCGCCGCCGAGAAACCCCCGCCAGCGGATGTCTCCCTCTGCTTGCAGCATACCGGAGGGTGCTGGCGGCTTCAATGGGAAACCTGCGACACCAACGTCCCATCCTGATCGGGACCAGGGTGCCACTGGCGGCGGCAACCGCCGCCGGAGCCGCCAGCGGCTTGGGATGGGTGGCGGCCCATCACGGGAGTCCGGCTCTCCCTATCCCGTAGTTGGAGAGGTTATTCGATGGCGTGTGACGCGTGGGGGAGCCTTGGTCCGTGACCGATTGCGGTTCGGCATGTGGATGGCATCGGGGCCGGGTGTTCGTGTCGCCAATGATATGCCCAGTATGCTCACTAGATTCGCTTCTGCGCTCAAAGCAGAGCGTGATCGTAAACGCAGTCTTGCTTGGTTCCCCGTCGCCGCTGGAGTGATCAAGGGCCATACGCCGTGCGACTGCCAGCCGCAGGGTGTCGTGTAGCGGAGCGGGAGCGACCCGCACGAAACCGAACGCCGCGCCAGCCCGCTCCGAACGCCACGTGACCGGCCAGTGGGGCGCCGCGGTCCAATGTCGCCGCCACCCCTGAGGAGGACGCTGTGGTTCCTCCTCCGGGTTGTCATCGGCTACATCGTGATCAACACCGGCCTCGGACTCCGCTGGCTGTGGCGGGAGTTCTTGAAGAACCGAGACCGCTGGTAGTCCCGCAATGTGGCAGGCTCCCTTTAGTTCCCGATGACATCTAGGTCCGTGCCGCCCCTCACGGGCTGACGGGCCGCAAGGTCCGCCAATGTGCGGTGCTTCGTTTGCGACGGTAAGGGGTACAGTACGGATCAAGCGAGAAACCCTCGGTCGATGTCGGTGACGAGAAAACCGACGCTAGCTAGCGACGATGATCGACGGGAGCGAAACGGATGTGATTAGTACGTCGCAACGCAGCGTCGGGAGGATGTGTTCACGGGCTATAGAGAACAGCGTGACCGGAAAGGGATCGAACAACTGGGCTCCAGCGGATGGCAAAGACCGACGAGAATGACTGGATTCAGGTTGGCTGCCGCGACGCGCCTCGCGGCAACAGGATTGACTTGGGCGGCGCTCGGCGGAGGTTGCACTTGGGCGCCGACCTCTCCATCGCCACAGGTTCCCTCCCACCCACGGGACCCCGTGGCTGGCGGCCTGGTCGTCGGTCTGATCACAAAGACCGACGCGAACCCGTTCTTCGTGACGATGAAGGAGGGGGCGCTCCGGCGTGCGGATCAACTCGGCGTAGAGTTGCAGACGTTCACGGGACTCTACGATGGAGACACGGACGCACAGGTCCGTGCGATCGAAACCCTACTTGCCGTTGAGGCTGAGGGTGTCCTGATCACGCCGTCGGACCCTGCGGCCCTGAGGGATCTGGTCGGCCAAGCTCGGGAGGCCGGGGTGCTGGTCATCGCACTCGACACCCCCTTCGACCCACCAAACGCGGTGGACGCGACCTTCGCCACCGACAATTTCCGTGCGGGTGAGCTGATCGGCATGTGGGCGCGGGCGCGGATGGGTGCAGGAGTGATGGATGCTCGGATCGCCACGCTGGATGGGTCCTCGGCGCAGGTCACGGTAGAAGTGCTGCGCAACCAGGGTTTTCTGCACGGCCTGGGAATCGATCTCGCGGACCCGCGTCGGATGTACGACGAGAACGACCCCCGTATCGTCGGCAGCAGTGCGACGATGGGCACTGAAGCAGGCGGCCGAAGCGCGATGGAGCGTCTCATGCGGGAGCATCCAGCGATCAATCTGGTGTACGCGATCAACGAGCCAGCAGCGGCGGGCGCCTACATGGCGCTCCGGTCACTGGGGATGGCCGATGACGTGCTCATCGTCACGATCGACGGCAGTTGTTCGGGGGTGCGTAGCGTTGCAGCGGGGGAGTTCGGCGCCACCGCGATGCAGTATCCCCTCCGGATGGCGATCCTCGGTGTCGAGGCGGTGGTGGAGTCACTCACGACGGGTCGGAAGCTGGCGAACACGCCGGGCCTGGACTTCCACGACACGGGTGCCGCATTGGTCACCGAGGCTCCTGTGGCCGGGGTCCCGTCCATCGACACCAGTCGCGGTCTCAGCGAATGCTGGGGATAGGGACTCGGTTGGTGTGAGGCTCCGCCCGTAGGATTCCGGGCTAGCACATCGAGGCAAGTACACGAGCGGCGAAACGGCGGTTTGCCCGACGAGAGATGGTTTCGGGCTCAGACCTGCCTTCCCTCGGGGTTACTCGCGACCGACGGCGATGCCCAGCCGTTCGGGACTGCGCCCAGACAGTCGGGCTGATCGACGTTCCGGCTTCTAACCCGAATCACCCGAAGAGCTGCCCGACGGAAAGGGGTCTACCAAGCTCGTGATGTGAGACGAATCAGAAGGCAGGACCCTCGGCCATATGACGCTCAGCGCGCTGTTCGTCATCGGCCTTCTCGCTGGCATGATGCACGCTCGTTTGCTAGGCATAGCGATCTGCCTTGTGGTGGCGGGCTTCGCGGCGCTCGTCCTGCTGCTGGCCGAGCGGAACCCGCCCGCCGACTAGCTAGTCGGGTTTCAAACTGAAGCACTACCCCGACGACCGTGATGCAGAAGCGTGCCGAGAATCGACTACGATAGGCGGAAACGAAGGAGCGAACGATTGATGATCAGAATACAGGGGCCAAAAGGACCCGTGGAACTCAGGATTCACGCCTTCCTGAACGGACAACGTACGGAGCCTAGGACAAAGGACCGGGAAATCGCAGAAGCGATCGAGAAGCTCGACCGTTGCGGGTCTTGGCACTGGCTGCGCCACGCGGCGCTATGGCAGGCGCCCGAGTTGCTCAGCGAGGACGAGCAGCTTGCCGTGGTGCTGACCGAAATCGGAGACCCTGACCACCCGCAGCACTGCGGTGTGGCGTGTATCCACGAGGCGCTCGGGGCAGACGGAATCCACCGCGCGCGGGACGCCCTCGCTCGACAGGGACGGCTGAGGCGGGAAACATGGGCGTACTGGACCCGACGGGCGGGCCAGGAGCCAACGACGGCCGACGCGAGCAACGTACAGTTTTACGAGCCGTACCAGTGGGAGAGGATTCTCGAGGACACGACGGATGAGCGTTGCTTCGTCCAGCTCGATGAAGATCGGGAGGTGTGGGTCGGCAAGCCGTGAAGAAAGGGCTCCAGCCGACGCACACAGAGCGGCTCGACCCGCGAATCCGCCGCATCTGGGAAGACTTGGGCAGACTCGGGCCGCAGTACACACTGGTTGGCGGAACGGCGATCGCGCTGTACTGCAACCATCGCCAATCCGTAGACGTGGATCTCAGTTGCCGCGGGGCGGCCGAACACCCTCGCACGATCCGAAGGAGCATCGGAGCTGAGCTCGGCAAGCACAAGGTGCTGCAACGGCGGACGGGTATCGTCATCAAGTTCTTCGCAACGGAGACGAGTCCGAAGATCGAGGTCCACGGAACAGACCCCTGGAAGATGACGGCGCCACCCTTGCGTGCTGACAATGGGCTGCACGTAGCAGCGCCGAGCGACCTCGCGGCTCGGAAACTGGCGGCGATGATCGAGCGGGACACCCCCCGTGACGGAGAGGACCTCCAGGCACTCCAGCGAGCGGGCGCAGACATCGGGGCGGCAGCCCGAAACGTCGTAGCCCAAGTGGACCGGCACAGCTTGGAACGGCTCGGAGAACGGCTTCAACAGAACCCGCAGGAGCGGTGGCCAAAGCTTGAGGTGCACCAGCGGGTGCTGGCGTCGCTGCAAATGGCCGCAGCCGGCGTCATCGAACCGCCACCGAGTCGCATCACGTTCGAGGAGCGGGGGCCCAAGAGGTTCGACGTGACCGAGGAGCAACTCGAATCCGGAAGCAGGGCGGTGTTGATCCAGGTCCGATCAATCCGAGAGGGACTCGAATGGCTCGCGCAAAACGATCGTATCCCGACTAGCGAGACCCCGACGCTCGAACGAGAGCTTGAACTCGAGTTGCAGCAAGAACGAGACCGGGACAGAGCGCGGTGAAGCCGGGCTCGTAAGGGATTGTGTGTGCTGAGCCGTTCGTCATGGTTGAACGGTTAGCCCGCATACTTCGGAATGCGTCGCGCCTAGTGAAGGTGCGCCGTCGTCATGCGAAGCAGCGCGAGGCGCGCGAGCGCCACGGCAGCGTGCTGGAGGGCTGATCGGCCCGGCAGGCGGTCGGAGGACAGATGGAAGACTGGAGCACCGCCCCGGGGGGGATTCGGTACCGCTTGGAAGGCGGCGGCGTCCGGGTCACCCTCCCCGAGGGACAGGCGATGGTGGCGGAGGCCGACCGGCTACTGTATCGCGAGGACGGCGTGAGCTGGTCCCTGGCAGGGTCAGGCGCCGGCCGGATGCGAGGATGGGTCAACCGGATCCAGCGTCGGGCGGCGGGCTTGGCGGACCGGATGAGTCGTTACGACGGGCCCGGCGAGGTGGCGTTCGCCGCGGGTGCTACGGCGGAGGTCGAACCCGTGGAACTCGTGAAAGGAGACAACCTGGTGGTTGCGGCGCCGACGTTCCTGGCGGCGGCCGTCGGCGTCCAGGTCGACGTGGCGCTGGTGGAGAAGGTCCGTGAGGAAGGAGAGCGGCGAACGCTGGCGATGTATCGACTGATCGGTGAGGGGCTGGCGCTGCTCGCGGCGTCGGGTGATGCGGTGCGGATGCACCTGCGTCCGGACGAGGCAGTCGAGGCGGCGGCGTGGGCCATTGCCTGGTATGAGGCGACGGGGAGCTACGAGCTGCGGGTGCTGGGCGGCCCCCGCGGCAATCACGTGGCGCGGATCGCAGGGCCGGCATGCGGGGTCGCGCAGACGGCGCGGCCGCCGGTTCGCTGAGCGTACGAAGAGATGGCGGCGGCCCCGGAGGGCCGCCGCCAGCGACGAGCCTTCGTTAGAAGGGGACGTCTTCGGGGTCCTCCTCGTCCCGCGAGGCTTCCGCCGGAGCGGAGGAGCTGGTCGGGCCGTTCCCGGTGCCGGAGGCGGCCGAGTCCTGGAACTCGAGGATGCGGTCGTGGGCGCGGTCGGCCACCTTCGCCACGACGAGGAGATCGTTTCGGCCGAAGCTCCTGGTGTTCTTCCAGGAGTCGCCGTCGCGGTAGAGGCGCGAGA
>JAPOYI010000053.1 GCA_026706665.1 Gammaproteobacteria bacterium
AAAAACTCGACGTCGTCTTCCTCGGCTTCATCGTGTTCGTGCTGATCGTCGAGGCCCTACGTAGTGTTAACACGCCCTAGTTGGTTCCGGCGGCGCCGCCCCATCCGTAGGTGCCGACGGATCGCATCAGCGGAAAGCCGCCCCGCCCGTGGTACACCGACACACCAAGGCCCCAGTGCGAGCCCGGATCGAAGGGGGTGGCGAGTTCCACCGTGTGATCGCCGAGCATCATGTCGACCGTCTTGCGGCCGAGAATGCGCACGCCCTCCAACTCGCCGCCGTTCAGCAGCATCTGGCCGAACCGGGCGTAGTCGCCGGCCGTGGAGAGGATGCCGCCGCTGTCGCCGCCGACGCCGAACTCGGTTCGGGGGCCGAGGTATTTCTCGCTGGTCTCTGCTTTTTCCGCCACCACCAGGCGAACTTTGCCGTCTTCCTCGCGGGGGACGTAACAGGCGCCGAATCGATCCAGGGCGCCGTCCTTGAGATAGAAATCCGTATCCACCATGCCCAGCGGTTCGAAGATGTTCTCGCGATAGAACGCGTCCAGCGGCTGCCCGCAGACCTCGGCAAGAACGGCGCCCATCACGGGGTAGCCCATGTGGTAGACGAAGCGCTGTCCCGGATGCGCGGCGAGTGGAATCCCGGCCAGCGCCCGCACGCGTTCGCGGTTGTCCGAAGGCGGCGCATCGTCCTCGCGAGACATCCAGCCCAGGGTCCTGAGAGAGTCGCCGTACTGCTGGCGATAGAAGCTCGGCATCGTCGCGGGGTCGGTGAAGCTCGTGGTGTTGGTGATGCAGTCACGTATCGTGATGGGCCGCCTGGCGGGTTCCGTGGACATCGGATCGCTCGCAACGCGCACCCGGCTGTCGGCGAACTCGGGCAGGAACTTCGAAACGGGGTCATCGGGGGCAAGCGCGCCGCGCTCGAACAGGATCATCGTGGCGACGCTGGTGACGGGCTTGCTGTTGGAGTACATCCGGCACAGTGTATCGGTTGTCGCCGGCGCGCCGGTGTCCAAGTCGAGCACGCCGCGCGCGTCGAGATGGACCAGTTGCCCGCGGCGAGCCACCAGCGTGATGAGGTTGGGGACGCGCCTGTCATCCACGAACTCCTGCATGGCCGGACCGATGCGCGACAGGCGTTCCGGATCGAAGCCAAGGGACTTGGGGTCGCCAGCCGGCAGGGGGGACGCGTCGGTCATGCTCATTCCTCTTGCGGATACGTGGCGCGCGACGTTACCACATGGACGCTTGGGGTTGCGTTTGGCAAGGGTTTGCGGGGTTTGCGGCGAGTGAAACAATACGCTCCGTCGAGTCTCTGCCCGAAGTGTGTCCGTGCCGGTCATCGTTCCACCGATCAAGAGCCAGGGCATCAAGACGAAGCTGGTGCCGTGGATCCAGTCGCTCGTGCCCCCTGCAAAGGGCCTGTGGGTGGAGCCCTTCCTCGGCACCGGCGCCGTCGCGTTCAACTGCGGTTTCCCGCGCGCGGTTCTCGGTGACGCCAATCCCCATGTCATCCGGTTTTACAGCCAGGTCCAACTCGGCTTGATTTGTCCGGAGCGCGTGCGGGCATACCTGGAGTCGGAAGGAGCGAGTCTCAGCGCCGCCGGCGGCGAACACTACAACCGCGTGAGGGACCGCTTCAACCGAACCCACGACCCGCTCGACTTCCTGTTCCTGTCGCGCGCGGGGTTCAACGGCATGATGCGGTTCAACCGGCGCGGCGAGTGGAACATCCCGTTCTGCAAGAAGCCGAACCGGTTCAGCAAGGCTTATGTCACGAAGATCGTCAACCAGGTCGGGGCTGCGGCGCGGGCCATCAAGCCCGGCTGGCGTTTCCTTCACGCCGCTTTCCCGGAAGTCATCGCCACGGCGGGACCGGACGATGTGATCTACTGCGACCCACCCTACTGGGGAAGGCACGTCGACTACTACGGTAGCTGGGACGAGACGGACGAGCGGTGCCTGTTCGAGGCGCTCTGGAATACCCGGGCGAGATTCCTGCTGTCGACCTGGCACCACAACGCGTACCGCGAGAACGACATGGTGAAGCGCTATTGGAGCAGGTTCCACGTCGAGACCCGGGAGCACTTCTATCACGCGGGTGCCAGGACCCGGAACCGGAACGCGGTGGTGGAAGCCCTGGTCTGCAACTTCGAACCGGCGGATCCGGCTTCCGACTTTCACACTTGCGGGATTTCACCATAATGGCGGGCACGCAATCGGGGGAGAGGAGCATGTCGGAGGTGTATCGGATCATCGGCGCGGAGGAATCGCCTTACTCGGTCAAGGTGCGGGCGTACTTCCGCTACAAGGGGATTCCGCACGAATGGCTGTCACGTGTCGAAGCTTCCGATCTGTTCGACAGACACGCGCGGTTGCCGCTCGTCCCGCTGGTGGTGACGCCGGACGAGCGCGGCATGCAGGATTCGACGCCGATCATCGATGCGCTCGAACCCGGGTTCGCCGACCCCCGCATCCATCCCCCGGACACCGTCTCCGCGTTCGTTTCGACGCTGCTCGAGGAGTTCGGTGACGAGTGGGGCAACAAGTGGATGTTCCACCTGCGCTGGGCGCGGGAGATCGACCAGGTTGGCTGCGCCCGGAGACTCGCCGTAATGATGCGGCCGAACGCAACGAAGGAAGAAATCGACGAGGTCGCGAAGGTGGTGCGGGAACGGATGGTCAACCGCGTCTGGTTCGTCGGTTCAAACGCCGTGACTGCGCCGCAGATCGAACAATCCTTCAAGGATGCGCTGGGCTTCCTTGAGGCACACCTCTCGGATCGCCCCTATCTGTTCGGCGGGCGCCCCTCGTTCGCCGACTTCGGGCTCTGGGGCCAGATCTACACCGCCCGGCGCGACCACACGCCGAGGCAGATCATCGAGGCAAGCGCACCCAGCGTCTCGGCCTGGGTGGACCGCATGCTGGAGCCCGGGATCGAGGGCGAGTTCGAGCCGTGGGACTCGCTGGCGCCGTCACTGACACCGCTGCTCGCGGACCAGGTGGGCGCGATGTTCCTGCCCTGGAGTGCCGCAAACGCTGCCGCAATCGCTGCCGGCGAGGAGGAGTTCACGGTGCAACTCAAGGGCAACGCGTGGACCCAGAAACCGCAGAAATATCACGCGCGTTCGCTCGGCGTCCTGAAATCGAAATACCAGCGCGTCAGCGGAGATGAACGCCTGAACGCGGTGCTGCGCGAGACGGGTTGCCTCGCGTATCTGACCGACTAACTGCGAGGGGGCGCTTCGTCGAAGTTGCGGCCCAGGCGCTGGGCGTCAACGCGGCGCTGGTTCCACGCTGTCCACGCTTTGTGCGCTTCTGTGCTTCCCTGCTCTCGTCCTTGCTCAAGGCCCCGTTCCAGCCCCTGCTCCAGTCCTTCCGCACGGCCTTCCGCCTTGTGCTTCTCGATCACAGGTATAACGTATCGGTTCACCATCGCCTGATAGATCGACATTGCCGTTTCTCCCATCATGTTCGCCGGTCGCGTCAGCAGCATCGCCAGCATGGCCATTCCGATGCCCACCTCGCCGAACTCTTCCAGCGTGGCCAAGGCGAAGTCGACCCAGTTCAGCCAGCCGACAGGCGAAGCACCCGGCTGCTCGGCCGCGTTATAGCCAATGCGCGCCAGCGCCACAAGCCACAGTGCGCCGAGGATGAAGAACACGCTGGCGTCTCTCGCCCGAATGCTCCAGATGGAGATGTGATCTTCCAGTCGGGGCGTCGGCGACGGTAGCAGCCACCGCACCCACTTCCAAGCCATGGTGTCCTTCCGACCGTTCGTGTGGCCACCACCGTAGAGCAGCTCGGGGCATCAGTCTGTAAGTCCTCGGTCCTGGAGTGCGAGAACAGCGCGTGATCGCGTCCGAGAACCAACCGTGCCCGACTCTGCACGGAGACAGACCGGGCGTACCCCTAACTTTCCGCGACCAGCTTGTTCAGCACGAATTGCAGGATGCCGCCGGCGCGGTAGTAGGCGATCTCGTTTTCCGTATCGAGCCGGCTCTGTACGACGAAGGTTTCGGTGCTGCCGTCCTTGCGGCGGATGGTGAGGTCGAGGTTCTGCCTCGGTTCGATGCCGAAAACGCCGACCGGCAACGCGATGTCCACGAGTTCGTCGCCCGCGAGTTTGAGACTGTGGCGGGATTCACCGTCGCTGAATACCAGGGGCAGGACGCCCATGCCGATGAGGTTGGAACGGTGAATGCGCTCGAAGCTCTCGGCGATCACCGCGCGGACCCCCAGCAGTCGGGTGCCCTTGGCGGCCCAGTCCCGGCTCGACCCGGTGCCGTACTCCTTGCCCGCGAGGACCACCAGCGGCGTACCTTCACCCTGGTAGCGCACGGCGGCGTCGTAGATGGATATGCGGTCGCCGGTCGGAACGTGGACCGTATGGCCGCCCTCGACGCCGGGGACCAGTTCGTTCCTGATGCGGATGTTCGCGAAAGTGCCGCGCATCATCACTTCGTGATTGCCGCGCCGCGATCCGTAGGAGTTGAACGCCGACACCTGCACGCCGGCCTGCTGCAGGTATTCGCCCGCCGGACTCGCCGGTTGGATCATCCCTGCGGGAGATATGTGGTCGGTGGTAACCGAGTCGCCGAGGGAGGCGAGGACGCGCGCCCCTGACACCTCCACCCCCTGGTTCAGGCTGCCGCCGACGCTGAAGAACGGCGGTTGCTTGATGTAGGTCGAGTTCTGCCAGCCATAGGTGCTTTCGGCGTCGATGTCGATGGACTGCCAGGCTTCGGGTCCCGCGAAGACATCGGCGTATTCGCCGCGAAACATGTCGGCGGACACCTCTGCCACGGCCTGGGAGACCTCCGTGTTGCTCGGCCAGATGTCTGCCAGGTACACATCCTTGCCGTCGACGTCCCGGCCCAAGGGTTCGGATGCGAGGTCGATTCGGACCGTGCCCGCGATCGCGTAGGCGACCACCAGCGGCGGCGATGCGAGCCAGTTGGCGCGAACTTCCTGGTGTACGCGGCCTTCGAAGTTGCGGTTCCCCGACAGCACCGAGGAGACGACCAGGTCGCCGTCCTCTATCGCCGCCGAAATCGGTTCCGGAAGCGGCCCGGAGTTGCCGATGCAGGTAGTGCAGCCATAGCCCACGAGGTTGAACCCAAGCTGGTTGAGGGAGTCCTGCAGTCCGGTGCGGGCGAGATACTCCGTCACCACCTTCGACCCCGGCGCCAGGGAGGTCTTGACCCAGGGCTTGACGGACAGGCCGCGCGCGAGCGCCTTCTTCGCCACCAGGCCGGCGCCGAGCATGACCGCCGGGTTCGACGTGTTGGTGCAGGACGTGATTGCCGCGATGACCACGTCGCCATGGCCGAGGCCGTGGCCTGTGCCCTCGACGGGAACCCGTCGCGAGTCGCCGCGGCCCTGCAGCTCCAGCGATTCCGCGAACGCCCGGGGAAGATCGGACATTGTCACCCGGTCCTGCGGACGGTGGGGCCCCGCCAGGGATGCCTGCACGCTGGACAGGTCGAGTTCGACGGTGTCGGTGAACACGGGCTCCGTGCCGTCGCGCCACAGGCCCTGTGCCTTGGCGTAGGCTTCCACCAGGGCCACGGTATGTTCCGGACGGCCCGAGAGCCGGAGGTAGCTGATGGTTTCCCCGTCAATGGGGAACAGTCCGCAGGTCGCACCATACTCGGGCGCCATGTTGGCGATGGTGGCGCGGTCAGCGAGCGGCAGGTTGTCGAGACCGTCGCCGAAGAACTCGACGAATTTCCCAACCACGCCTTTCGCGCGCAGGATTTCGACGACGCGCAGCACCAGGTCGGTGGCGGTGATGCCTTCCGGCAACGCGCCGCTGAGCCGGAAGCCCACCACGTCGGGAGTGAGCATCGAGATCGGTTGTCCGAGCATCGCCGCTTCCGCCTCGATACCGCCGACGCCCCACCCCAGGACGCCGAGGCCGTTGACCATCGTGGTGTGGCTGTCGGTCCCGACCAGCGTATCGGGATAGGCGAGGGTGCGCCCGTTTTCCCGGCTGGTCCAGACGCCGCGCGCAAGATATTCCAGGTTCACCTGGTGGCATATGCCGGTGCCCGGCGGCACGACCCGGAAATTGTCGAACGCCTGCTGACCCCAGCGAAGGAAGCGGTAGCGCTCCGTGTTGCGTTGCATCTCGAGTTCGACATTCGCCTCGAATGCGGTGGGCGCGCCGAACCGGTCCACCATCACGGAGTGGTCGACCACCAGGTCCACGGGCGAAAGCGGGTTGATGATGGCGGGGTCTCCGCCAGCGGAGACGACGGCGCTGCGCATGGCTGCGAGATCGGCCACTGCGGGGACCCCGGTGAAGTCCTGCATCAGCACCCGCGCCGGCCGATAGGCGATCTCCTTCGCGTCCGGCGGTTCATGCGCCCAGCAGCCGAGCGCGCGCACATCCTCCGGGCCAACGGTACTGCCGTCCTCGAATCGCAGCAGGTTCTCGAGCAGCACCTTGAGACAGACCGGCAGCCGCTCCGAGTCTCCCGCGCCGTTCCCTGCGGCGTCGGACAGGCTGAAGTAATCGTATTCGTCTCCGTCGACCACGAGGGTCCGGCGGGCGTTGAAAGTGTCGCGGCTCATGAGGGATCGGAGGCTTAGGGAGCGCGTATTTTGCCAGAAACGCGACGGCGCTCTGCGATTCGGCCTCCGGTGACGGCCCGATTCGGTTTGTTGTCCTGGATTGTTGTAGTGACTCGCGTGGCGACGGGGGCAGATGCATGTGGCATGGTGAGCATCACGGCGCGTTACAATGGTGCCCGGTGCCCCGAATCCGGAGATTCTCCTGGTCTTTGCGGCCTTCCGCGATCATGGGAGTCTCGAAGTGAGGATCGAAGCACACAAGAAACCGCTTCGCGAGGTGGCGTACTGCTTGCCGTGGGACGACGATTTCAAACGCCGCGATCAGCTGCGGCCCGAACGATGCCCGCAGGGTGAATGTGCGATTCGCCATGGCCCGAACGGCGCGGCGGGAGGTTCTCGGTGATCACGAGAATTGACCTGCGGCACTTCAAGTGTTTCGAGACGCTCAAGCTGCCGCTGCGCCGGCTCACGTTGCTGTCCGGCCTCAACGCCTCCGGCAAGTCATCGGTGATGCAGGCGCTGGTTCTCCTGCATCAGACCATGCGCGAGCAGGAGTGGTCCCGGCGACTCATGCTCAATGGCGCAGCCCTTCGCATGGGTGCCGTGAGGGATGTGGTCGATCGGCTCAGTGAAGGGAGGCGTTTTTTCCTGGCACTCGAGGACGACGATGCGGGACTGGTCTCATGGGAGTTCGGCGGCGAACAAGGTGCCATGTCGATGGCGGTGCTCCTTGCGGAGCCGCATCGAGGCGCCGAATTGCGGAGGGCCGATTCAGGACCTTTGCAGCATTTGCTCCCCGAGGCGGTATCGAATTCGCCGGGTGCCAGTTCGCTGACCAGGCGTCTGCGCGGCCTGACTTGGCTTGCCGCGGAACGATCAGGCCCGCGAGATCTGTATATCCTTGACGATCCCGAATTGACGCTGGCGGCGGGCCAGACGGGCGAACAAGCGGCCCGCGTGCCCTACTCGGGGGCGGACGGAAAGATTGGCATCCCACTATTTGGGCAAGGGACTTCGCCCACGCTGCTGAGGCAGGTGGAAGCGCGCATGGACGAGTTCTTTCCGGGCTTCGGAATGGACCTGTCGCCCGTACCGCACGCCAATGCCGTCACGCTGGGATTGCGAATGTCGCGGGATATGGCCTTCCATCGGCCGGGCCATGCGGGGTTCGGGATCACGCGGGTCCTGCCCATCGTCGTCGCGGTCCTGTCCGCGAAACCCGACGACGTGCTGCTTGTCGAGAACCCGGAGGTCCATCTGCATCCGACCGGGCAGTCCAGGATGGGCGAGTTCCTGGCCGAGGCGGCCAGCGCCGGGGTGCAGGTACTCGTCGAGTCCCACAGCGACCATATCCTCAATGGCATCCGACGGGCGATCAGGAAGGGCAGTCTCGAGCATGGCGACGCGGCGCTGTACTTCTTCCGGCCTCGCCACGAAGCTGAAGCTGCGGGCATCGCCCAGGTCGAGAGTCCGGCTATCGATGCCGAGGGCAATGTGTACAACTGGCCTGCCGGTTTCTTCGATCAACTCGATCACGACATGAACTATCTGGCCGGCTGGAGTTGACATGGACCTCCTGGCCAACGACTTGTCGGTCCGTGAGCGGTTCCGCGATCCGATGGCTTCGCTCTTCTGCCCGTGGCACGGCAAGGTGTCCCGCCTGACGCTCCGATTGCATTTTTCCTGGCCGGTCGAGGCTGGTAGACCGATCTACGTCGTGTACGCGGGGCCGAAAATCACCAGCCGGTGAGGATGGTGTAGATGGCTATCGAAGACGACAGCGGCACGGGCGCCTCCGCCTTCCACTCGAACCCCATTCTGAACTCGCCCTACGAGGCGCCCGGGCGGCACTGGATCCTGGACGAGGGGCGGCAACCGACGGAAAGGATCGGCGACGGACGCCGCGAGGTGTCGTTCGTTTCGCCGATTCCGAGGCCGAGGAAGGCTGGCCGGGCACCGCAGACGGAAATGGCCTACGACGCGGCGGGCCGGCGCCTCGCGACCGGCGGCGAGCAATACGACCTGACCGCCCTGATCGACGGCCTGCGTCGGGAATTGGCCGAGTGGCGCGCGCTGCCGGAGTCGCATTGGCGCGTGACGCCGGAAACGGCGCGTTTGCTCAAGCATTGGCGCCACCACGCGTTCAGCGGCATCCGTCCTTTTTTCTGCCAGTTGGAAGCCGTCGAAACGGTCATCTGGCTGACCGAAGTCGCGCCCGCCATCGGCGGCCGCGGACGCCGCTACCTGGAGCAGATTCAGACGTCCAGCGACAACGCCAACCCGGGTCTCTCGCGCATGGCGCTGAAGCTCGCGACAGGCGCCGGCAAGACCGCTGTCATGGCCATGCTCATCGCATGGCAGACGGTGAACGCGGTGCGTCGGCCCGGGAGCCTGCGGTTCACACGCGGCTTCCTGGTCGTAACGCCGGGCATCACGATTCGAGACCGCCTGCGCGTGCTGAAGCCGAACGATCCTGACAGCTACTACGCAAGCCGCGAGCTCGTGCCGCCGGACATGCTCCGGGAGATTGACAAGGCGAAAATCGTAATCACGAACTACCACGCTTTTCAGTTGCGGGAGACGATGGATCTCGCCAAGGGTAGCCGCGCCCTGCTTCAGGGCCGTGATGGCGAACTCGCCACCCGCGAGACCGAAGGTCAAATGCTGGCTCGCGTCATGCCCGAGCTGATGACCATGAAGGGCATCCTCGTGCTCAACGACGAGGCCCACCACTGTTACCGCGAGAAAGCCGGCGAGGATGACGAAGGTCGGTTGGTCGGCGACGACCGGCGCGAGGCAAACCGTAACCGGGAAGCCGCTCGCGTGTGGATTTCCGGCCTCGAGGCGACCCAACGAAGGCTGGGCCTCAAGCGAGTGATCGACCTCTCGGCCACGCCTTTCTTCCTGCGCGGCTCTGGCTATGCGGAAGGCACCCTCTTTCCCTGGACGGTCAGCGACTTCTCGCTGATGGATGCGATCGAGTGTGGCATCGTGAAGCTCCCGCGCGTGCCGGTCGTGGACAATGTCCCCGGCGCCGAGATGCCCATGTTCCGCAACCTGTGGGATCACGTCGGGAAAAGGATGCCGAAGAGAGGCCGGGGCGCCGGGACTACGCTGGATCCCATGGCTCTGCCGAGTGAATTGCAGACAGCCCTGGAGGCGCTCTACGGACACTACGAGAAGACGTACCGGCTCTGGGAGGAGGCGGGCATCGACGTGCCGCCCTGCTTCATCGTCGTGTGCAACAACACAGCCACATCGAAGCTGGTGTACGACTACATCGCGGGCTTTCGCCGGGACTCAGGTAGCGGCGCTGCGACATTCCAGAACGGGCGGCTGGAACTGTTCCGCAACTTCGACGATGCCGGTGAACCGCTGCCGAAACCGCGCACTCTGCTCATCGACTCCCAACAACTCGAGTCCGGCGAGGCACTGGATAGGAGTTCTCACAGCGGGTTCGCTGCGCTGACGCGCAGGGAACCCGTGATTAC
>JAPOYI010000081.1 GCA_026706665.1 Gammaproteobacteria bacterium
CCACGAAGACGTCCGGGGCGATCGACACCCGCGGATTGCCTTCCTCGTAGTAGATGAAGTGGGTCCCGGTGTCAAGTCTTGTCAGAGACCCCTGATATTGCTGCGCAGTCATGGCGACTGCTGCCGCGACAGGGTGCAAATAGGGTGCAGATCTGCAGGCGGAGAGCATGTCGACCCTCCTTGGCCGGCCGACGCGCGGAGATGTCGTCCTGGCCGCAAGGCACGGCTCGTCCGACGTACAAGACGACGACGGCCAAAGCCCAGGTGGACCGACCGCCTCTCGGCAGCGACAGCCACGTCGGCTCCGACTCATCCCCACGCGACTCGGGCTTCTCCTGCTCGCCGGGAAGAGCCACGTCTGGCTCCGCCTCATCCGCGCACCGTTCGGGTGCTCCGGCTCGCCGACGAGCCACGTGGCCCCGGTTCGGCCCACGGCGGCGAACCACACCCAATGTGCCATGTTGCTCCTCTGCTTGCCAAGGGCGCCGGCGAAAGTGAATCGGTGCCTCAGGTGCCTCCGCTCGGACACTCTCTCCGCCACTACACGGCCGCAAGTGACGACAAAATCAGGGCTTAGTTGTCAGGGGCAACGGCGCACCCCGCTTTCTCCCCCCAATCCCGAACACGAAGTCGACGGACGTCCGCCGCTCTCCACGGACGAACAGCGCGCCCAGACAGACGCGAGCGTTGAGGAGCATCGGTGCTGCAGGACTGACCGCGACGGGTCCGATCGCGACCACACCTTCACCGGATGGACGCGGCCGGCTACGGCGGGCCGGCAGCCAGGTGGCGAGGAGGGCGGCGGCGCAGAGCACGAGCGTCCGCTGGGAGACGCCGTGGCTGATCACGCCGTAGAGGCCGATGGCGGCCAAGCGCCAGCACCCTGAGGCGAACAGGACGAAGGCGGAGAGCTTCTGCGGGAGCCGCATCAGGACGACTCGGCGGTCCATCGTCCCCGTCTCGAACACCCACAGCTCGAAGTCGAACTCGCAGCCGACGGTCAGGAGCTCGAGCGCCGTCCGCTTCGGGTCGGTCGACGTCCTCGCCACGACCGTCATGGAGTGCGCGAGCCGTTGCGAGTAGGGCAGGCAGCTCAGGTTGCGCGGCGCCTCGCCCAGCGTCCGCACCTTCGCGTCGGCCGCCACCCCGACGACCAGCCAGGGGGGAATCCTCCTCGTCGCGCCGCCGGACGAGGCGGCCGACCGCGGCCGTCCTGCCAGGAGCGCCGGGCCATCGCCTCGCTGAGGATGACGACCGACTGCGTGTCCGGCCGGTCCGCGTCACAGAAGTTGCGGCCGCAGAGAATCTCGATGCCAGCCGCCTCGAGGCACCCGGGCTCCGGTCCCCGATGAAGGCGCCGTGATCGCCCGGCGGCTCGAAGCCGGCGACGTTGAAGTCGCTGGAGCTCGTGCTGAGCGGACTCAGATGTAGGTTGCTGATGGCGCCGACCCTGCGTTCGTGCAAGCGAACTCCGATGCCGACGGCGGGTGGATCGGTCTGGCTGGAGCGACTCCCGTGGAACCAGCGCAGCGCGGCGCCCATCGCGGTGGCGCGCGTCCGCGCCGCGCTCGACGCCGGCAACGCGGGCCTCGACACCGCCACGGCGTGCCTCCTCCAGCACGCCGTGCGCCGCCGGAACCCTGCCAGCCCGGCCGTGCCCTGCCCTCGCCGGTCCGCCTCGGTAAGCGTTCCGGCCAGCCAGGGCGCATCCCTGAGCAGCTGCGTCGCGTGCCGCGTCCGCGACCCCCGCGCTCGTCCTCGACGAGGTCGACCGCCTCGACGACGTCACCGACCTGCGGCCGGCCCTCTCTCGAGGTCGACGTCCCTGCTCCGAGCGCCACGTCCCGCGACCACTATCTCGACCCCCGATCGACCTGTCCGACGCCTTCTTCGTCGCGACCGCCAACAGCCTCGCTCCAGTGCCGCGCATGTCGCGGCAGCGCCTGACGGTCCTCGACCTGCCCGTACACCAAGCCGAAAAACCAGGTCATCGCCATACGCCACCTTGTGCCGCCGCAACTCCCGCGCCACGGGCTGCCGGCCGCCAGGCCCGGACGTGCTACGCTCCCGCATGGACGCACGACACCCCTCCCGCGGCTGCACCGCCGATTGGTCCCTTCGCGACCGGAGCGCGGGCACCGGCGCTGCCATCCCACCAAGCATGTCATCTGTCCGCGCCGCCCCGGTCGCTCCCTTCACCCAATCCCTGAGCCCTCCTGGTCGCCGACCCGACGCGCCGCCCAACCTTCTTCCCACATGCCCGGCGTCCGTCAGCCTCCGACTGTCGTAGCATGGCAACGACCTCCGACTTCTGGACCGACTCATGAAGGTTACTGCCCTGCGCCTGCGGAACATCCGGTGCTTCCGCGACCTCACGCTTCGATTGAACGGTGCGTCTGCACTATTCATCGGCGACAACGGCGACGGCAAGTCCACCGTCCTCCGTAGTCTCGCGATGGGCCTCTGCGACAATTCCAGCGCGTCCGCCCTGTTTCGAGACCTCTACGGTGAGTCCGTGAGCCATGACTGCGACCAGGGCACGATCGAAGTCGACCTTGCCGGTCGTCCCCGACTCCAGACACGAACTACCATCCGCTCATTGCCCCACTTCGAACAAATCGACCAAACTCTATACCGCCTTCACCAACGCGGCTCTGAGGAACTCACCCAAGCCGCCTTTCCCTGGAGTCGCATCTTCGCGGTTGGCTACGGCCCCGGAATACGCGTCCAAGGCACTAACGACTACGATTACTACCTCACCGTCGACGCCCTGTACCCGCTCTTTGTCTACGACACGCGTCTCCAGAATCCCGAGTTGGTCATTCGACGACTCGTCGCCGCGGCCCGTCCTAGACGTGACCCAACGCCGGTTCTTCGGAAACTCAAGAAACTCCTCGCCCTCCTCCTACAGCTTCAGCCTACCGACAGCCTTCAGCTGACCCGCGCCGGCATCTTCGTCAAGACCCGCCGAGGCCAGTACCCCTTGTCGTCATTGGGAGACGGCTACCGCTCTACGGTGACATGGGTCCTGGACCTCGTGTCTTGGTGGTACCTCCGTGGCTCACATGGCCTCATCGACGTGAACGGTGTCGTCCTCATCGACGAGATCGAACAACACCTCCATCCACGCTGGCAGCGTAACATCATGCAATTGCTCACGCAGAGCTTCCCCAACGTGCAATTCCTTGCGACCACGCATTCACCTCTCGTTGCCTCGGGTTGTGAGGGCATTCCCGTACACCGACTGAACGACGGCGAGCACACCGTGGGCAGCCCGTTCGGTTGGCGCGCAGAGGATGTCTATCAGATGATGGGGTTGTCTAGCTCCCGCGCCCGAGCATTCACAGAGGACGTCCTGGAAAGGTACCAGCGCCTCGACGAGAGACGCCTGCGCCAAGCCCTCACACCAAGCGAAGAGACCACCTTCAATGAGCTGCGTGCGCGGCTCAAGGCACTACCCGGCGACGACCCGCTCCGATTGGCGACGGAGCTAGCCAACCTCGCGCAGCTCGCCCGTGCGTCAGCCGGTCGAGATTCTTGACATGCGTAACGTCACTCGCTCCAACACCCCGCCGTCCCTGCACCGCCACGCGGCACGCTGGCGGCGTGAACTATGCGCTGCGTTGTCGGCGCCGACGCCGGATCCTAATCGCCTCAAGCTGTGTATCAACCGCTACAAGCGTGACGATATTCGCTCCTCCTTGGAACAGATGTACGGTGGGCTCTGTTGTTACTGCGAGGGCACCATAGGCACGGTCTCCTTTGGCCACATCGAACATCGGCGACCAAAGGACTCCCAGCCGCAGCACGCATTCGACTGGAACAACATGCACTTGGCCTGCACGCTCTGCAACCACGCCAAAGCGAACAAGTGGAACGCAGATGCCGAGATACTCGATAGCGTGCACGATCGGATTCCCGATCACCTGAGCTACAGGCTTGAGGGAGCCAGACGCTGGCCAGAGACTCACCGCGGTGCGACCACCATCGAACACGCAGACTTGAACAGGCAGAGGCTTCTGGACGCCCGCGCGCTGATAGCGACCCGCGTCCTCGATACCATCGGCGGACTCAACCACAACCCCGACTCACCCGACGCGGGCCTCGTGCGACAAGAACTCCGCGCCAAGACGTCGGGAGAGTTCGGTAGTCTAGTCCAGTGGTTGCTCGAGCGGTTCTTACGAGAAGCGCCCGCGCGGCCGGCTAGCTGATCCGGGATCCCGTGCGCATGACTACTGAGAGCCACCGTGAGCCGTACGGCGTCGAACTCATACTTGACCTGCACGGGTGCGACGCGAGCCGCTTTACGCGGGGCAGCATCCGAGACTTCTTTCGGGAACTGTGTGATCTGATTGACATGGAGCAATGTGATGTGTACTTTTGGGACGATGTTGGCGTTCCGACCGGCGAAAGGCAAACCAACCCCAAGACTAAGGGTACCAGCGCGGTTCAGTTTATACTCACCAGTACCGTCGTTGTACACACGCTCGACCTGCTACAAGCGGTCTATGTTAACGTCTTCTCCTGCAAAGCCTTCGACACCGACGCGGCGGCACGATTCACGGCGAAGTGGTTCAGATCATCAGAGTGGAAATCGACCCTCGTGGTTCGGCGTTGACTGAGACAGGAGTATCGCATCTTCGCGACGTGGGCTAGCCATGGAAGACTCGCTCGTCGAACATCAGCGCGACGTTCCGATTGTCGCGGGACACTTGGGGCTGCTGCAGTACTTTCGGGACGCCTTCGCGAGCGATTCCCGGAACACTCAGCGGATCCCGATTCGCTTTGCGGTTACCGCCACTGACGCAACTCGGTACCGTTGCGAGTTTGCGACGATGTCGGCCAGCCTTGGTGATCGGCGGCGCGGTGCCTTTTCCCTCTTTGACTTTCGCCGACGGCAAATCGCCGATTCTCGAGAGTTCAATGCTGTTCTGCTCGTTCCGACCGGGATCGGCGCCGACTTGGGCGGACACGCCGGAGACGCGGGCCCCGTGGCTCGGCTTCTCGCGGAAGTGTGCGACACGATCGTGCTACACCCGAACGTGGTTAACGCCTCCGACATTAATGAGATGCCCTCGAACAGCCTGTACGTTGAGGGGAGCGTCGTGACTCGACTTCTGATGGGCACCGCTGGACTTCTTCCCGTGCGATCTAATCGAGTGCTCGTGATCATCGACGCGCATCGTGACGCCTTCTTTATGAACGCCGCAGTGAACGCTGTGAACGCAGCCAGAGCGACGTACGGGCTGGATTGCGTCGAGATAGTGGCGGTGGATCCGGCAGTTAAGCTTTTCGCAGGCTACTCTCCTTCTGGTCGCGCTGCGGGCCGAGTGGAGGGCGCGGAACAATTGCTTAGGGTGCTCGATTCGCGCCTGGGAACGTTCGACGCCGTATCACTGTCGACCGTGGTTAACGTTCCGTTGTCGTTTCACCAAGACTACTTCGACGCGGCTGGGGCTATGGTGAACCCGTGGGGTGGAGTCGAAGCAATGTTCACGCACGCCCTTTCGAGCGTTTACGACATTCCGACGGCACACGCTCCGATGTTCGAGTCCCGGGAGATCGCCAATGCAGATCCCGGGAAGGTGGATCCACGCATGGCGGCGGAGGCGGTGTCAACGACCTTTCTTCAGTGTACCCTCAAAGGGCTCAGGCGAAGTCCGCAAATCGTGACAGAGCAGGCGGCGATGCGCGAACCCAGCGTACTGACGGTGCAGCAAGTGTCGTGCCTCGTCGTACCAGAGGGCTGTCTCGGTCTACCGACGCTGGCGGCGCTGGAACAGGGTATTACTGTGATCGAGGTAACAAACAGGAATCTCATGGAGAATGACTTGGGCGTACTTCCATGGAGGCGCGGACAGTTTTATAGAGCGAGCAGCTATTTGGAAGCCGCCGGGCTAATGGCGGCGCTCAAGGCCGGTATTGCGCCCAACGCGACTCGGCGTCCGTTGGTTCACACGAGCG
This sequence comes from Gammaproteobacteria bacterium, assembly GCA_026706665.1. GTDB lineage: Bacteria > Pseudomonadota > Gammaproteobacteria > Pseudomonadales > Azotimanducaceae > VXNE01. Next base: position 5,965 of record JAPOYI010000081.1, read on the forward strand.
TACAGGGAGCCGACGTGGGCCGCCGCACTGAGAATCAACGGGAAGATGTTGGGCAAACTGCGTAGGCAGGAGATTGATGGCGCCAGCTTAAGATTGTGCGCGCTGCGGCGCCGTCTTGTGAGCCGAGTGTAAGGAATACGATCGGATCCTGTCTATTTCTACGAGTCCGTTCCGTCGGGACTGCCAGGGGTACGACAGCGACCGTGGGGATGTCCCGGAGGCTGTTGAAGTTGCGATAAAGCGGGTGGCAACTCCTCGCCGCTGTTCTGTGGTAGGACGGGGTGCATCAACAAGGAGGAGAGCCACCCATGGCGCAGCATGACAGGCGGAAGACATCTGGCCCACCCCCCGCGCGCACGCCGTCACAATTCTGGTGCCGTTGCCGGTGCTCGGCGTGGTGAACGGGGTCCGGGAGGCGTTCCATGGCTTGTGCATCGCGACCGGCCTGCAGGTGCTGGAGGCGATGATGGAGGCGGAGCGAGAGGTACTGTGTGGCCCGAAGCGGCGCCACCAGGCGGAGCGGGGCGCATGGCGCGGCGGGAGCGCGGACAGTCACGTGGCGCGCGGCGGACGGCAGGCGGAGTTGCCGCGGCTGCGGGTGCGCAGCGCCGAGGGCGAAGTACCGCTGGTGAGCTTCGAATGGGCGGCGGCCAGCGACCCGCTGGACGAGCACAGGCTGGCCGCGGTCGCCGGGCGGTCCTGGCCCAGATGCGGCCCGGCTGGCGCAACCCGAAGGACGGCAAGGACTGGCTGTCGAGCATGGAACGCTTCGCCTTCCCCCGCCTCGGCAAGCTGCCCGTCTCCGAGGTGACGAGCGCCGACGTGGTCGACGCGCTGCGGGCCGTCTGGCACGAGCGGCCGGCGACGGCTCGCCGGGTGCGCCAGCGGATCAGCACGGTCATGGAGTGGGCCGTCGCGTTGAACTACCGGGACGACAACCCGTGCAGTCGGATCGGGCCGGTGCTCGGCCCGCAGCAGGATCTCGTCCTGCACATGCGGGCGCTTCCCCATCGGGACGTCGCGGCCCTGGTCGAGCAGGTGCGGACATCGAAGGCGACCGCCACCGTCAGGCTGGCGTGCGAGTTTCTCGTGCTGACCGCCGCGCGGTCCGGCGAGGTGCGCGGGGCCGAGTGGACCGAGATCGACACCGAGGAACACGTGTGGACCGTCCCGGCGTCGCGGACAAAGGCGAAGCGCGAGCATCGGGTGCCGCTGACTCGCCACGCCGAAGCCGTCCTCGACGCGGCGCGGAAGCTCAGCAACGGGAACGCGCTCGTGTTCCCGAGCCCGCGCGGCAAGCGGTTCAACGACATGGCCCTGTCGGCACTGCTCAGGACGCTGGAGGTCCCCGCCGTGCCTCACGGGTTCGGCTCCACCTTCCGTGATTGGGCGGCCGAGGAGACGAACCACCCGCGCGAGGTCGTCGAGGCGGCGCTCGCCCACGTCGTACAGAACAAGGTCGAGGCCGCGTACGCCCGCTCGGACCTGTTCGAGCGTCGGCGGCAGTTGATGGACGACTGGTCCGCCCATGTCGTCGGCGATACCAGGAGCGCCGGCCGATGATCGCCCATCTTCGGGACCGGTCGGGCGCGCTCGTGCGGTCCGGCTGGACTCGCCGGGAGGCCGAGTGGCTAGCGCTGGTCTGCCTGCACAGCGGCGTGTTCCTCCGCTCGCAGTACCTCGCCTTCATCGGCCGGACCAACCCAGCGCTCGCCAACCGTCCGCCGGTGCCGCAAGCACGCGGTCGAGCAGCCGTGGCACGGCTCGCGGCTTCGCATCTGCCGGATCGCGGCCCAGCAAATCTACCCGGCCCATCGGTGCGAGCACCTCCGGCATCACCGGCCGCGCCCGAGGTCGTCCTGCGGCGTCTGCTGTCGCTCGACTACGGGCTCGAACACCCGGACGCCGCGTGGCTCCCGACCGAGGACGACAAGGTGAACGGCCTGACGGCGGCCGGGATCGCCAAGGACCTGCTGCCGCGCCGGCTCTACCAGGGCGCGATCGGGGCACAGTCCGGCTACTTCCCGCACAAGCTGCCGCTTGCCCTCGACGGCTTGCGGGCGACGTTCCTGTTCGTGCAGTCCGAGGACGAGACCGAGAGCGCGGTCCGTACGTGGGGCGGGCAGTGGGCGGCGCTGGCGCGGCCGGCCGCGCCGTCGAGGTGGTCGTCGTCGGTCGGGATCCGGTGCGTCTGGCGGCGGCCGGCCGGGTGCTCGACAAGTGGGCGGCGACGCCTCCCAAGGCCGTGATGATGCCCCACCAGGAGGCGGCATCGGAGTTGGCCGCGATCAAGAAGCCGATCGCGACGAGTGACTGGGACGCGCCGGAGGCCTACGGCGGCCTGAACCCCGCGCTGCAGCGAGCGCGTGTCCTCCGCGCCGCTTGTGCCGGAGACCGGAGGTCGAGGGCGGCGATCACGACCGGCCGGACGTGGCGCTCGAAGCGGGTGCCGGAACGGACCCCTGCCGGCCGCGCTGACGAGGCTGCGTGACGAGAGGGACCACACCGGCAGCCGAGGTGTCAAGCCTTCGGCTCCACCACTGCGTCCCGGCTCTTCGAGTGACACCCCGGCCACCGGCGCGGAGTTGGGCGCTTACCGGCCGAACACGGGCGTCCGGCCCTCGAACGGACCGGACCCCACGACCTGCTCAGTCCCGGAATCGCCGCCGAGCACGCCGACCGGAGATCCAGCCCACCGGATCCAGGGCGGCCACGGGGCAAGACTCGTGCCACAGATCGGGGTCCGCGCGGGCGTCGGTCACGGCGACCAACGGGAATCAGGAGGCGCGAAGCGTGACGGAGATCGGGCGCCGGATCGGAGTCCAGGTCACGGGGCGGGACCACGGCGACGACGAGGAACAGGGTGAGCGTCGTGATCAGTCTGGTCGCCCGATCACAACCAGACAAGGCCCGAACTTACACGAGATATGCCGCACTGGAGTGTAAGCAGACCCAAGGCCTCAACACACACCCCGAGTCACACTTCCAGTCACAACGCGTATCCGGATAAATCCTTCCGTATCAATCAGATTCCCGCCGACCTGCCACTCCCCGATGCCGCACATTGGGACAGGAGAGAAGTAGGGGAGCGACCCACCGGAAACCTGCCGGTTTCCGGACCCGGCTGGTGTTCCTCCGTCACACCTGCCGCGCCGGGTCTCTCCCCTTGGGGTCTTCCTTCCTGGAAGGGTATCGACGCTCCGGCGACCGCCGCTGACGGTCGTCGAAGAGCCCGCTGTCGAGCTCTCCACGCGGCTGGCGACATAACATCGCCATCGGCGGGGTACTCGCCTCTCTCGGAGCCAGCGCCTCCTGTTGTTCCTCGTCACATCTTCCGAGCGCAGGGCCATCGCGTTGAGGCAGGCCCGTAGCTGGTTGTACCCTATCTGGTCGAGGGGGGGGGGCAGCCCGCGAGTCTCGATTCAACGGACGGGAGTCAGGAGCATGGCGCGACGACGGTCGGGGAAGTCGACCGGAGACAAGGGGGCAATCCCGAACGACGGGGCCACCATCGGCCACGAGGCCGAGCTGTGGGCGATGGCCGATGCGCTGCGCGGCTCGACGGACGCCGCCGAGTACAAGCACGTCGTGCTCGGGCTGCTCTTCCTGAAGTACATCTCCGATGCCTTCGAGGAGCGCCGCGCCGCCGTACTAGCGGAGTTCGGAGAGGACGCCGCCGACGATCGGGACGAGTACACCGCCGAGAACATCTTCTGGGTGCCGACACAGGCCCGGTGGGCGCATCTGAAGGCGCAGGCGAGGCAGTCGACCATCGGCCTGACCGTCGATCAGGCGATGGCCGCCATCGAGCGCGACAACCCGGCGCTCAAGGACGTGCTCCCTCGCGACTACGCGCGGCCGGCGCTCGACAAGCGGCGGCTCGGCCAGTTGATCGACCTCGTCAGCAACATCCAGGTCGGCGACGAGGACGCCCGGTCCCGAGACGTGCTCGGCCGGGTCTACGAGTACTTCCTGTCGCAGTTCGCGAGCGCCGAGGGCAAGAAGGGCGGCGAGTTCTACACGCCGCGCTGTGTCGTCAAGGTGCTGG
>JAPOYI010000105.1 GCA_026706665.1 Gammaproteobacteria bacterium
GCCTGAATTACCTGACCCTCGACCGCAGCGCCGAGACACTCTCGGGGGGAGAAGCGCAGCGCATTCGCCTGGCGAGCCAGATCGGCGCCGGTCTCGTCGGTGTCATGTACATCCTGGACGAACCTTCGATCGGACTTCACCAGCGCGACAACACGCGCCTTTTGCGCACCCTCATCCACCTGCGCGACCTCGGCAACACCGTACTCGTGGTGGAACATGACGAGGAAGCCATTCGCACGGCGGACCACATCATCGACATAGGTCCGGGAGCGGGCATTCATGGCGGAGAGATCGTCGCTGCCGGGCCGCTGAAACACATCCAGCGGACCAGCGAATCGATCACCGGCCAGTACCTGTCGGGCAAGAAACGTATCGAGGTCCCCTCAAGCCGGGTGCCGGCGGACGGACAACGCACCGTCAGGCTGGTCGGCGCAACGGGCAACAACCTGCAGCAGGTCACGGTCGACATCCCGGCCAGCCTCTTTACGTGCGTGACCGGCGTGTCGGGATCCGGCAAGTCCACGCTGATCAACCAGACGCTCTACCCGATCGCGGCCGGGCATCTGAATGGTGCAAGCGGCCTGTCGCCCCGCCCCTGCACCGAAGTCGAGGGACTGGAACACCTCGACAAGGTGGTCGACATCGACCAGAGCCCGATCGGTCGCACGCCCCGCTCCAATCCGGCCACCTACACCGGCGTCTTCACACCCATTCGGGAACTGTTCGCGCAGACCCAGGAGGCCCGCGCCCGGGGCTATCGGCCCGGACGGTTCAGCTTCAACGTCAAGGGAGGACGGTGCGAGGCCTGCCGGGGGGACGGCGTCATCAAGGTCGAGATGCACTTCCTGCCCGACATCTACGTTCCCTGCGATGTCTGCCGCGGCAAACGCTACAACCGGGAGACCCTGGACGTGCGGTACAAGGGCAGGAACATCCAGGAAGTCCTCGACATGACCGTCGAGGAAGCACGCGAGTTCTTCGACCCGGTGCCCGTGCTGGCGAGAAAGCTGCAGACCCTGGTGGACGTGGGACTGTCGTACATCCGACTTGGCCAGAGCGCCACCACCCTTTCCGGCGGAGAGGCGCAGCGCGTCAAGCTGTCGCGCGAACTCGGGAAGCGGGACACCGGCAAGACGCTGTACATTCTCGACGAACCCACCACGGGGCTGCACTTCGAGGACATTCGCCAGTTGCTGAAGGTGTTGCACCGGCTTCGCGACCAGGGCAACACGATCATCGTCATCGAACACAACCTGGACGTCATCAAGACAGCGGACTGGATTATCGACCTGGGACCGGAGGGTGGCGACGGCGGCGGCCGCGTCGTCGCCGAGGGCACGCCCGAAACGGTGGCAAAACACCCCTCGTCGCACACAGGAAGATTCCTGAAGAGGACCCTGAAGCGGGGGAGCGCGAGGGTCTCCCTCGCAGAAAAAAGCAGCGCCCGAAAACGGGTTGCCAAGGCGAGAGAAAGGACGTCCCGCACCGCCCGGACCGAGGCAAACGGCGAGTGATCGTGATCGTGGGCGGCGGTCACGCCGCGGGCCAGGCAGCAGCCGGTCTCCGCCAGGGGGGCTACGGCGGAAAAGTCCTCGTCGTCTGCGATGAGCCACACATTCCCTATCAGCGGCCGCCGCTATCGAAGCAGTACCTTGCCGGCGAACAGGGACTGGACCGCGTGTACCTGCGGCCGGATTCGTTCTATGAGAGCAGGGACATCGAATTGGTAAGCGGTACGCGCGCCGCCGGGATCGACCGGAAAGCGAAGGTGCTCGCGCTCGAGGACGGGTCGACCATTGCCTACGAAAAGCTGCTGCTCGCCACCGGCGCCAGGGTGCGGAAGCTGGACATTCCCGGCGGCACCCTGCCTGGTGTCCACTACCTGCGCGACATTGCCGATGCGGACGACATCAAGGCCGACATGCTGCCTGGCCGGCGCGCCACCATCGTGGGCGGCGGCTATATCGGCCTGGAGGTCGCCTCGGTGGCCGTGCGGGCCGGCCTCTCGGTGACCGTCCTTGAAATGGAGGATCGCATTCTGAAACGGGTCGCCTCGCCCGAGATGTCCGACTTCTACCACGGCCTGCACACGGACGCGGGGGTTGATATCCGAACCGGCGCATCGGCCATGCGGTTCGCGGGCACGGACCGAGTAGAACAGGTGGTCTGCGCCGACGGGACCCGGATCCCGTCCGACCTGGTTGTCGTCGGCATCGGCATCGTGCCGAATGTCGAACTGGCGGAGTCCGCAGGGCTGGCGTGCGAGAACGGCATACGGGTCGATGAGCGTTGCACCACGTCCGATCCGGACGTATACGCAGCCGGCGACTGCACGAACCATCCGAACCCTATCCTCGGACGCCGGCTGCGGCTCGAGTCCGTACCCAACGCGATGGAGCAATCACGCGTGGCGGCCACCAACATGGCGGGAGGTGACACCGTCTACGCGAGCATGCCCTGGTTCTGGTCGGACCAGTACGACCTCAAGCTGCAGATGGTGGGTTTTTCGACGGACGGCGACTCGCACGTGGTTCGCGGCGACCCGGCCGGGCGCAGGTTCGTCATGTTCCACTTCAGCGGCGATGTCCTGGCGGCAGCCGACGCGATCAACTCGCCAAGGGAATTCCTGGCATGCCGGCAACTCGTCGGACGCTCGGTCGATCCCGGGCAACTGGCCGATCCCGGTACGAATCTGCGGCAACTGGCGCGCTAAGCCAAGCCATGGAACCCGCCCGAACCGAAGGCGCACGCCACATTTCACCCCCGCCCAAGCCCATCCATCCTCGCAGCGGAGCTATGGTTTAATCCCCGTCGCGTTGGCAGGCAGAGCCGCAGGCATTACATCTCTAGGACATTCGGCATGAGCGACGTACTGGACGAAACCCGATCCAAAACACTCGATCCAGACCTGAAGGATCTAATCGACACCGTTGACCGGTCGAAGAAGGGCTACATATTCTGCGCAGCATGCGAGCACGTGATAGGACACGTCGACGACCGCGTCGACATCATGGGCGCGCACGAACACAGCATGACGAACCCCTACGGCGTCACCCATACGTTCGGCTGTTACGCAGAGGCTCCCGGCGTGGACCTGTTCGGCCAACCCACCGCGGCGGACACCTGGTTTCCCGGATTCAGCTGGCGCCTCGCCTGCTGCGAGGGGTGCGGGCAACACATGGGCTGGATGTTCGAGCGGAACACCGAGTCGTTTTGCGGCCTGATCGTTTCCCAGATTCGAACCGGCTGAGCCGGATCGGCGCGCGACGAGAGAAATCGTGGCCATGCAAGCCGAACTCGACCCGGACGCGTTCGATGTCCTGACATTCGATTGTTACGGTACCCTCGTCGACTGGCAAGGCGGTATCGTCCACTACCTCCAGCCCGTCCTCACGCGCCACGACGCGCATGTCACGGACGACTTCATCCTCGAGTTCTTTTCCGCAACGGAACCCGCGCTGCAGCGGGAAGGCGGCAAGTACGAAGACGTCCTGAGAGGGGTTCTGGATCGATTCGGCACGCGCCTGGGGTTCGCACCCACCCCGGAGGAACGCGACGGTTTTCCCTCGAGCCTTGGCGAGTGGAAGCCCTTCCCCGACACCGTCAGTGCATTGAAGCGCCTAGGAACGCGGTTTCAGCTGGCAGTTATTTCAAACATCGACGATGCGCTGTTCTCCCTCACGAGGAAAGCACTGGGCGTCGAATTCGCCCACGTCACCACCGCCGAGGCCGCCGGCGCGTACAAACCCGAAAAAAGCGTCTTCGAGACTGCGCTCGCGGACATCGGCTGCAGCCGGGACAGGATCCTGCACGTCGCTGAGAGCCTGTATCACGACATCGCGCCCGCCAATGAACTGCAACTCGCGACGGCATGGATCGACCGCAATCAGGGCACCCAGGGCGCGGCGCGGCGCGCCGAGGCGCACCCGACCTGGACGTTCCCCACGGTAGGCGAATTCGCCGACGCCTTGCTCGGCTGACAGCCGTGACGTCCGAACAAATCAGCATCGACATCGCCAAGGAGTACCTGCACTTCTCCGCAGCCCACTTCACGGTGTTTTCGGCGACCGAGCGGGAGAACCTCCACGGGCACAACTTCCAGGTCGAAGCCACGTTGCGCGGCCGCATCGGCGATGACGGACTGTGCTTCGACTACAACATCGTCAAGAGCAGGCTGAAGACCCTGTGCGACGGCCTCGACGAGGTCGTGCTGCTCCCGGGGCGCTGCCCCCACCTCGATATCAGGGAGTCCGAGGACTACACGGTCGCCGAGTTCAACGACGAGCGCCTGCCCTTCCTGCAGCGGGACGTCAAGGTGCTGCCGGTCCGCAATATCACCGTGGAGGAACTTGCCCACTGGTTGATCAGGGAGTTGACGGCCGACAAGGAGATCGCTGCACTACCCGTTTCCGACATCGAACTGCGCGTTTCTTCCGGCGCCGGGCAATGGGCCCGCGCTGCGTGGACGCAGCCATGAAGCTCCTCGTCATCACCGGCGCTTCCGCCGGCATCGGCGCCGCGACTGCGGCGGCCTTCCTCGCCGCCGGCCACAAGGTCGTCAACCTGTCCCGACGGCCCTGCCCCGTACGTGGCGCGACGCATATCACCTGCGACCTGTCGAATCCCGACTTTCTGGACACCGTTTCCGATCAGCTCGGTCCCGTGCTGCGGGAAGCCGGGCAGACGGCCCTGGTCCACAACGCATCGAGACTCTCGCCCGATACCGCGATGGCCACACCGAGCGATGCCTTGCGGGAAATCATCGAACTCAACATCGTCGCCGCCAACACGCTGAACCATTACGTCATTCCCACCATGGGCACCGGTTCGAGCGTGCTGCTGGTCGGCTCGACGCTGTCGGAGAAAGCGGTACCGGGCAGCTATTCCTATGTCATATCGAAGCATGCGATCGTCGGCATGATGCGGGCGCTGTGCCAGGACCTCGCGGGAACCGGCATACATACGGCGTGCATCTGTCCCGGTTTCACGGATACCGAGATGCTCCGGGAGCACGTCCCCGGGGACGCGATGGCCTCCATAGCCGGGATGTCAGCCTTCGATCGTCTGATCAAACCCCGGGAGATCGCCGATACCCTGCTGTTCGCCGCAGCGAATCCGGTGGTGAACGGCGCGGTCATTCACGCCAACCTCGGTCAGCGCGAAAGGTAGGCATGGACCTCGCTACGACGGACAGCAGCACTTCCGGCAGGATTGATATCACCGAACGACGCGAACGCGTCTTCATCGTGCTCGCGGGGTTCTTCCTCTGCGCGATGACGCTGCTGAACGTCATCGGTATCACGCGGTTCATCGAACTCGGCCCCATGACGCTGGCGGTCGGCGTGCTGCCCTACCCGCTGACATTCCTCTGCACGGACCTGATCAGCGAGTTGTACGGCCGCAGGCGCGCCAACTTCCTGGTCGGCGTCGGCTTCGTCCTCAACTTCTTTATCCTCGCGTGCCTGTGGCTCGGCAACGCGATTCCCGCCGCGGATGTCGACAAGCAACCGCCCTGGCAGGTGCTGGAACTGGCCGAGCAGGTCGCCCTCCCCAACGGCGACGTGCTTTCCGGCGGCGTCGAGTTGTTCGGGCTGATCTTCGCCTGCACGTCGGGCGCGGTATTCGCTTCCATGATGGCTTACCTGGCCGCGCAGTTCTGCGACGTGCAGATGTTCCACTTCCTGAAGCGCCTCACGAAGGGAAAGCACCTCTGGGTGCGCAACAACTTCTCGACCCTGACCAGCCAGTTCGTGGATTCCGTCACGGTGATCTCCGTCACCTTCGGCGCCGCCTTCCTCGCCGGGCAATACACGGTTGCGGCATTGCTCGTACTGATCGGCAGCAACTATGTATTCAAGGTTACCGTTGCGCTGATCGACACGGTGCCGTTCTACATCGGCACCCACTATCTCAAGCGGTACCTCCGGGTCGACAACCTCGCCACGTACTGATCGCCGCCAACCGACTGTCCGGCCGGGTTCACTCGAACAACGATGCGACGGTTGCCACGGAGCGTTCGAGGTGCGCCGAATCGATCCCGCCGATCCGCAACCGCGTGACCACAAGGTGTGTCATGCCGAGGTCCTGGCGGTAGCCCTCGATGCGGTCGCGCACCAGTTCCGGCTCGCCGACAATGGCCCAATCGTCGACCGCACCAGGCGATCTCCGGGGAGCGCCGCTGGATCCGGCCCACTCTTCGAGACTGTCGCGGACCCGCTCGGTGAGTCTCGAATCCGATGATGCGAAAACCGTCCGCATAATCGGGACTTCCGGCGGCAGGGGCCGGCCTGCGGCCTCACATGCCTCGGCGTGCAGTCGATAGTTGTTCCCGAGGCGGGCTTTCGACTCCATTGGAGACGCTAGGTACGGGGCGCCAAGCGTTCCCGCCTGGGCGAGGGCTTTCGGCCCGAAAGCCGCAACCCAGATCGGGGGATGCGGCGTCTGCACCGGTTGCGGCGCGACGATTACCGGCTCCGCCCCGTCGACCAGGGACACCGGCTCCCCGCGCCAGGCCCTGATCATGTGTTCAAGGCACCACTCGAACCTGCGCCGTTTTTCCCTGGCGGACACCGAGAATGCGGACAGCAGGGAGGACGAATACCCGCGGCCGACACCCAGGACGACGCGCCCATTCGACAGGCGGTCAAGCACCGCCACCTGTTCCGCAGCCTGGAGCGGATTGCGAAGCGGCAAAAGAAAGGAGGTCGTGCCGAGGAGTATTGTCCGCGTCCGCGCCGCCACCGCCGCCAGCAGCATGAGCGGCTCGGGAATGGCCCCGCTTCGCGCGAAATGGTGTTCCGGCAGCCAGAAAGAGCGGTATCCCCAGGACTCGGCCAGTTGTCCCTGGCGCGCCAGCGTAGCGGCGTCCGCAGAGGCCGGGAGCAGCCACGGCGTGAGCCCGAGATGCAAGGCGCGCCTTCCGGCTACTGGCCTTCCCGCTGCGCCAGCAACATCGCCGCCATCGTGGCGCGCACGGCCACCAGGTGACGTTCAAGCGCGAATGCCGCGTAGAGCGGATCGTCCTTCAACAGGACGCAGCGTTCGTCCTGACCGCAGTCGAACCGGGTCGGCCGGCCAAAATTGTTGCCCGCGACGCCGTACTCCCCGAACTCGCCCGGTTCGCCAAACTCCCACATCGCTTCCCAGGTCGCCGGCATGCCGAGCATGGGCGCCCGTACTGCCGCCCGGGTGTTTTCCGCAGTGCCGTGCAGTACTTCCGCGAAGGTCTCGTCGACCCCTTCGAGCGGCATGCAGTAGTCGCCGATCGCCTCCTCCACCGCGCGCTCATCGATGTCATAAGTGTTGTATCGGTCAGCGAAACTGAAACGCCACCACCGCGTCGTGAATACCGGCACCACGTGGGCGGGCGACGTCATGTCCTGGATGAGATTCACGATGACCCCCAGGTTCGCGTACTTGCTGCTCAGGTCGTCCGCAACGGCGAGCTTCGCCACGGCCGCATCAAAGTGCTCATGGAGGCGCGTCTGGATGAACCAGAGCAACCGATTGCGGCCCGCGTCCCTGCCATCGTAGTAAGGCCATCGGGCCACCTTGCGCGAGAAACGCCACTCCGCCCGCGCAACATATCGCACCTGCAGGGCGGTGAGGCGCGGGACATCGAGGTCCGACACGCAGCGATTGAACTGCATCGCCGCGATGAACGTAAGTTGCTGGTGCGCGCGCCCCTCGTAAGCGGCAGCGGAGGCGCCAAAAAAAACCGCAAGAAGGAAACACATCCGGTACACGGTCCGGAGGGCGCGACCCGTCCAGGCCGTCTCGAGGTTCATCGATCAGATCCCTTCATCCCCATGAACGCCGCTGCGCGACGCAAGCGATGCAGCCGCTCGTCGGTCACCAGGGACCCCGCGATATCCGAAATGCTCCGGTCGACCCCGGGCCAAACCCAGTCCGGCGCCACCTCGGCCGCCGGTACCATCACGAATCGTCGCGCGTGCGCCCTGGGATGGGGCAGCGTCAGCTCTTCGGACCGGCGTTCCTCGTCTCCAAACAACAGAAGGTCCAGGTCAAGTTCGCGCGGCGCATTGCGGACAGGCGCTGCATCACGCCCGAAGTGACTCTCCATTGCCTTGAGGTCCTTGAGCAACCCCTCGGGTCCGGCCGAATCTACCACAAGCAGCGCGACCGCGTTGACGAAGTCACCCGACCCCGGCGGACAATCCACGGGGCTTGTTCTCCAAAGGGACGACGCGCGAAAGCCCGGGCCGGACAGCGCCTCAAGCCCGGCAAGCGCCTGGTCCACTACGTCGACGCTCGCCCCCATGTTGGAGCCGAGACCTACGAGAACGCGGGTAGCCACGGGAATCCGTCCAATCGACCCGTTGGCAGCCAATCAAAACGATCAGCCGGATAGAAGTCAACCGGCCGAGAGCCCTCAGCCCCGGGTGCCCGAGGGTGTCCCTCGCAAAAAATGGAACAACTGCCTCCGGCGCTACAGTCGGAGGTTGCCGTATTGGCCCTCTCGATAGATTCGCAGAATGGCGCGGGAGTTCTGTATGCGCCGCCACAGGTCACCGACGAAGTGAATCCGTTGACCGTTGGCCCCGACGATGATGTCCCCCGAACGAAGGTCCCGCGTCCATGCAGGCGAGTTGCGGTCAACATCTACCACGAGGACGCCGGCGCCGCTTCTCGGATCTCCGGCCGCGCGAAAGTCCGACAGGGTCGCACCGGCGAGGCGCGGGTCGACACGGTCGCCGGCAACCTGAACGACTCGCTCATCGACTTCCAGTCGAAACGACCGTGCTTGCCCGTCCCTCACCGTATCCACTTCGATGACGTCACCGACCATGATGACTGCCACGGCGCTGTCGTAAGACGCCACGCCCTGGATGTCATGCAGGCCGATGCGCGTCAACACGTCGCCAGCCTGGATACCCGCGGTGTCCGCGACGCTGCCGGGCTCGACCTCACCAACGAGGACCCCCTGGCCCGCCTTGACGCCAAACACGGCAGCTTCGTCGGGATTGAGCGCGATGACGTCCAGTCCTATGCGGGCACGCCGCACCTCCCCATGCTCCACGAGTTGCGTCATGATCGCCTGGACCAGGTCGCTCGGGATCGCAAAACCGATGCCGACGCTACCGGGAGAGCTGCGTGGTGAGACGATTGCGGTATTGATACCAACCACCTTGCCCGTCAAGTCAACGAGCGCGCCGCCGGAGTTGCCCGGATTGACGGACGCGTCCGTCTGAATGTAGGCCTCGAAGCGTCCAAGGCCGAGACCCGTGCGCCCCAGGGCACTTACGATCCCGGAGGTGACCGTTCGATCGAGACCAAACGGGTTGCCTATGGCCACGACGAAGTCACCCACGCGAACCGCGCTGGAGTCGGCGAACTCCAGCGCCTCGAGTCGGTCGCTTTCCACCTGCAATACCGCGAGATCCACCAGCGGGTCGGAACCGATCAGCGTCGCGGGGAGCCTTCGGCCGTCCGCGAGGCCAACGACGACTTCGTCGGCGCGTTCGATGACGTGGTGGTTGGTGACGATGTAGCCGTTCTCCGCATCGACAATCACCCCCGATCCCGTACTCTGTTCGCGCCGGAATTGCCGCCGCTCGTCGGGTATGCCAAAGAAGTCGTACAGCGGACTCCTGATCTGCACCGACGTGTAGATCGCTATGTTGACAACGCCCTGGGTGGTCCGATCCAGCATCGGTGCCAGGCTGGGCACTTCCGAACCGCCCGATACCTGGGGCGGCAAGGCGCCCCAGGCGACACCAGAAACCAGGAGCGCCGGGAACAGAAACGGTTTCATCGAGCTGTTCCGGACATGTTCGAACATCGTGTGCCACATGGGAAATCGCGGGCTACCGTTTTGGACCCATGCTTCGCGCGGAAGTGCCCCGCAGCCTCAAACGCCCTGTCGGCATACAGGGAGCGGCCTGACGCTTGCCGGGGACTGGAGCGGGCGATGGGAGTCGAACCCACGTCTCCAGCTTGGGAAGCTGGGGTAAT
>JAPOYI010000008.1 GCA_026706665.1 Gammaproteobacteria bacterium
CGTCGTCGCGCCTCGCCAGGAACCAAAAATCCCTCGCAGCTACACTCGCATATTTTGGCTTGACGGAACACTAGCCCTTCAGAACCCAACAATCCTTGCCCCCGCCTCCCTGGCTGGAGTTCACCACCAGCCCACCCCGGCGAAGCGCTACGCGGCAGAACGCGCCCGGAACGATCCGGGTATGGCCACCCTGCAGGACGAACGGGCGGAGATCCACGTGCCGGGGCTCCAGCTTGCCGTCGATCAGGCAGGGTGACTGGGACAGGGGCAGCACGGGTTGGGAGACGAAGTCCGCCGGGTTGGCGCGCAGTACGCGGGCATAGTCCTCGCGTTCGGACCGGGTCGATTCGGGCCCGACCAGCATGCCGTGGCCGCCGGACTCGCCAACGCGTTTCACCACCAGGTTTTCCAGGTTGTCCAGGGTGTATTCGAGATCTTCCGGCCGTCGGCACAGGCGCGTCGGAACGTTTGAAAGGACCGGTTCTTCGCCCAGGTAGTACCGGATCATGTCCGGCACGTAGGCGTATACGCTCTTGTCGTCGGCGACGCCGGTACCCGGCGCATTGGCAAGCGTCACGTTGCCGAGCTTGTACGCGTGCATCAGGCCCGGCACGCCCAGCAGCGAGTCTTCACGAAACTCGAGCGGATCGAGAAAATCATCGTCCACGCGGCGGTAGATGACATCCACGCGCCGCAATCCGTGGGTGGTGCGCATGTACACGAACCCGTCGTTCACCATGAGGTCGCGGCCCTCCACCAGTTCCGCCCCGATCTCGTCGGCGAGAAACATGTGCTCGTAGAATGCGGCGTTGTACACGCCGGGGGTGAGCAGCGCTATCGTGGGACTGGATCGGCCGTTCGGCGCCAGTTCACTCAGGGTCTCGAGCAGCAGGCGTCCGTAGTTCTCGACCTCGCGCACGCGGTAGCTTCGGTAAAGGCGTCGCAGGCTTGCCTTCACGGCCTTTCGATTGGCGATCATGTAGGAAACGCCGGAGGGTACGCGCAGGTTGTCTTCGAGTACCTGGAAGCCATCGTTGGTGCGCACGATGTCGGTGCCGCAGACGGCAACCCACACGCCTCCTGGAACGGACACGCCCCGCATCTCGATCCGGTATTGCGGGCAGCCGCGCGCGACCTCTGCCGGGATGACGCCGTCGGCCACGATCTGCGCCTTGCCGTAAACGTCTTCCAGGAAACGGTTCAAGGCAAGGATGCGCTGGCTGAGACCGGACTCGATCAGCTTCCAATCTGCCCCCGAGAGGACTCGGGGGATGCAGTCGATCGGAATGATGCGCTCGATCTCCTCGTTGTCGCCATACAAGGTGAAGGTTATCCCCTCGTTCGAGAAGGCCGCGGTGACATGTTCCTGAACGCTCAGAAGTTCCTCGATGGAGAGGTCGCCCAGGGCTTCGTACAGCTTGCGGCAATGCGGACGCGGCACGCCGACCGCCTCGAACACCTCGTCGTGTATTGCTTTGTCGAGTTGGTAGTCGCAATGCATCGACTGGTCGGCGGGAAGGCGTGCGTGCAAAGTCTATTATAGGATAGGGGTCGAAGTATGCGGAGCGGATCGAGTGACGCCCTCGCCCGACGCATCGGTATTTTGGAGCCTGCACCAGCAACGCGGTAGAAGCGATGGCAGAACACAAGATTCTCGTTGTTGACGACGAACCCGATCTCGAACATCTCATGCGGCAACGCATGCGCAGGTACGTCCGCGCCGGACAGTACGAGTTCGTGTTCGCGCACAACGGCGTCGAAGCCCTCGAAAGGCTGAACGAGCAGCCCGATATCGAGATGGTCCTTTCCGATATCAACATGCCGCAGATGGATGGGCTCACCCTGCTGGACCAGATCTCGAAGGTCGATCCCAACATCCGTTCCGTGATCGTCTCGGCGTATGGCGACATGAAGAACATCCGCACCGCCATGAACCGCGGCGCATTCGACTTCATCACGAAACCCATCGACTTCGACGACCTCCGGATCACCATCGATCGGACCCTGGTGCACATGGCGGTGTGGCGCGACGCCCTTGAGTCCCGGGACCAATTGGTTGCGATCAGGAACGAACTCGGCGTGGCGAGCCAGATGCAACAGTCGATATTGCCCAAGGCTTTTCCGAAGGGCGCGGGTTACGAGACCTTCGCCAACATGGAGCCGGCGCGCGAGGTCGGGGGCGACTTTTTCGACTTCGTGCGCCTTGAGCAGGGCCGTGTGGGGATCGCCATCGCGGATGTCTCCGGCAAGGGCGTTCCCGCGGCCTTGTTCATGATGTCGAGCCGCACGCTGTTGAAGGGTTCGGCCATTGGCGCAGAGGAACCCGACCTCGTTCTGACGTCGGTCAACGGCCTGCTGGAGGAAGACAACGAGTCCCTCATGTTCGTCACGGTGTTCTATGCGGTATTCAATCCGCGGACCGGCGATTTCACGTACGCGAACGGTGGCCACAATCCGCCCCTCCTGGTGCGCGCCGACGGCACCTCCGAATACCTGCCTACGACGGACGGCGTCGCGCTCGGTGTCATGCCCGAGTATGAGTTCGAGCAGAGCAGCGTCACGCTGGCGCCGGGCGAACTGGTGGTACTGTTCACGGACGGCGTGACCGAGGCGATCGATGCCGAAGACGAAGAATTCGGACCGGACCGGTTGCAGGAAGTCTTCAGCGGCGGCCCTCCGCATTCCGTCCGGCAAGCGAGCGAGGCCGTGTTCGACGCGGTCAAGGCGTTTGCCGGCGATGCGCCGCAGTTCGATGACATTACGTGCGTGACGCTGATGCGTAGCGAGGATGGATCGTGAGTTCCGACGAACCGGTTGGCCCGGATCGGCCCGACGCGAACGACAGCGCGAAAGCGACGTTTCGTCTGCTCAACAATACCGATGAGATGGCTCGCCTCGACCGGGCAGTGGACGAGTTCGGGCAGGCAGAGCAGTGGCCCGAACAGATGTCCTATCACATCAAGCTTGCGCTTGAAGAGGTCGTGATGAACGTCATCAACTACGCCTACGATGATGACGATGACCATGAATTCGAGGTGAGGGTGGAGTCGAACCGCGAGCATGTTGTTATCGACATCATCGACGATGGCCAGCCCTTCGATCCGCTCCAGGAGGCCGCCACACCGGATGTTGAAGCTTCGCTTGAGGCGCGCAGCATCGGCGGCCTGGGGGTCTTTTTCGTAAAGACGCTGATGGATGAGGTCGAGTACCGGCGCGAGAACGACTGCAACCGGCTGACGTTGACAAAGCGCTATCAGGAATGACACGGGTTCCGGCGATGCAGGTCCGGCTGCCTTCCACGGAAGTACGCATTTGCCGACGGGGGAAGCGGGGGCGAAACGTTCGCGTCCTGTCGATGGCCGGGGTGCTTGCGGTATCCCTGTCCGGCGGCGGGGCGGACAGCACCCCGAGCGGCGCAGGAGCACTCCCTGCCGATGCCGTGCCGGGGGTGACCGAAGACCGTATCCTGTTCGGACAGTCGGCAGCATTCACCGGTCCCGCCGCGGAGCTTGGCGCCGGAATGCGCCTTGGCATAGAAGCAGCGTTCGCCGAGGCGAACCGGGAAGGCGGAGTGCGTGGCCGGCGACTGGAACTCCTGTCTCTTGACGATGCCTACGAACCGGAAACGGCGGTAGTCAACACGCAGAAGCTCATCGGGGAACACGGCGTATTTGCCTTGATTGGCGCCGTTGGCACACCGACGTCGCGTTCCGCTACGCCGGTGGCCGCTGCCGCGAACATTCCCTATGTCGCCCCTTTTACCGGTGCCGCTTTCCTGCGGAGCCCGGAGCTGGACAACGTCGTCAACCTGCGGGCATCGTACGACCAGGAAACCGAGGAGATGGTCGAGCGGCTCATCCGCGATCTGGGTATTGATCGCATTGCCGTGATGTACCAGGACGATTCCTTTGGGCGTGCCGGCTATCGGGGGGTCCGCGCGGCCCTTGAACGCCGGAGCATGAAGCCGGTGTCCACCGGCGTATATCCCCGCAACACGACGGCAGTGAAGACGGGATTGCTGGATATTCGAAGAACCGATCCAGGTGCCGTGATTCTCGTAGGGGCGTACCAGCCCGTGGCGGCGTTCATCAGGTGGGCGCGGCATACCGGCTTCGATCCGGTGTTCGTAACGATATCCTTCGTCGGCAGCAACGCCCTGGTGAATGAACTCGGCAAGGGGGGAGCTGGCGTCATCGTCACACAGGTGGTGCCGTTCCCGACGGGAGACACGCCGCCGGTTGTGGGCCGTTATGGCCGGGCGCTCGCTTCCCACGACCCGGACGCCGTTCCCGGTTTCGTTTCCTTCGAGGGCTACCTGGCGGGACGCCTCGCGATCGCCGCGCTTGAGCGGTGCGGTGCGGAAGTGGCCAGGAGTTCGTTTGTCGAGGTGTTGCGCGATGCGGAACCGATCGACCTTGATGGTTTCGAACTGCGCTATGGCGAGAATGACAACCAGGGATCGGATGTGGTGTTCCTGACCATGATCGATGTTGGCGGCCGCTATCGCGAAGTCGACACGCTCAAGGAACTGGCGCTGTGATCCGAGAGCACTTGGGCCGCCTGCGGCGGGCTAGCCGCCGGATTCATTTCCGCCTCAATGCGGGTATCGGCGGTGCGGTTGCCTTCACGGCCATTGCAAGTCTCGTGGGCTGGTTTGCCTTCAACCGCGTAGGCGATCTGCAAAGCCAGGTGAACGAATACAGCGTGCCGGAGATGGAGGCGGCGTTCGCCGTCGTGCAGCAAAGCGGCGCCCTGGTCGCAGCGGCGCCGAGGCTGACTTCCGCCGACGCCTCGTCCTTTCCGGAGGTCGCCGCGCGCGTGGACGCCGAGCGGGATGCGTTCGAGATGTTGTTGGCGGGGTTGCGTGACAAGGGCGCGACCTACGAGCGGATTCGCGGGCTCGGGGCGGAACTCATCGCCAATACGGAGGCCATCAAGGAATCCGTGCAGGAGGGTTTCGAACTCGCGGAGCGCAGCGAGGCCGTACGCGAGGAACTGGCCGCGGTCGAGAACCGGTTGGCCGTGGTCCTGACGACCGCGATCGATGACCAGTTGTTCTACGCGATGACCGGGTATCGCGATATCGACGCACCGAGAGACCCCGAGGCGCAGCATTTCTCCACGGCGGAGTTCGATCACTATCGGCACCTGGCGTCCTTGCGGCGCGAAGCGAGCATCGCCACGCAGCTATTGGCGAGCGCGTTCACGATGTCTTACTCACCCCTGATCGAGCCGCTGCGGGAGCGCTTTGAAGCCGCGATTGGCGGCGTCGACCGGAGTCTCGCGGCACTCGCGGGTTCTTCTGCGGAAGAAGCCGTCGCGCCGCCGTTCGCGCGGCTGGCGGAACTCGGGGCAGGAGAGCGGGGCGGCTTCGACTTGCGGATGTCCGAGCTGCGGCTTGTTGAACGGCAGCGGGCGCTGGAGCGGCGCAGTCACGACCTGGAGATCGACCTCGTTGCCAATGTCGAGAGCTATGTGGGCGCGGCGCGCGCGAGTGTCGACGAGGCGACCGGCCAATCCACGGACGCGATCCTCGACGGGCGCCGCATGTTGTTGGGACTCAACGTCCTCAGCATCATCGGTGCGGTGTTGATCGCCTGGTTGTTCGTGGGCGGCGTGATACTGCGCCGCATAGACCGCCTGTCCGACCGCATGCGACGCATGGCGGACGGCGACCTGGAAGCGGAAGTCGACATCAGCGGGGACGATGAGGTCGCCGAAATGGCTGCCGCGCTAGAGGTCTTTCGCCGCCACGCCCTGGAGGTTCAGCGGCTGAATCTCGTGGAGAAGCTGGCGGAACAACTGCAGGAGAAGAACGCGGTCGTCGAGAAGGCCCTGGCGGATCTGCGCGAGGCGCAGGATCAGATCATCGCGTCGCAGAAGCTGGCGGAACTGGGCGAGCTGACCGCCGGTGTGGCGCACGAAATAAAGAACCCGCTGAATTTCGTGAAGAACTTCGCCGAGGCGTCGGGTGAGTTGATAGAGGAACTCACGGAGACGCTCGAAGAGATACACGAGTCGATGGATGAAGAGCAGCGGAGTTTGATCGAAGAGATCTGCCAGGATCTCACGGACAACTTCGAACGCATCCGCGGGCACGGGGACCGCGCCGACCGGATCGTGCGGGACATGTTGCGGATGGGGCGCAGTTCGGCGGGCGAACGGCAGCCGACCGACATCAATGGCCTGCTGGAAGAGCATGTCCGCCTCGCATTCCACAGCGCGAGGGCGAACGACGAGAACTTCCAGCTCGACATCCAGGAGGACTTCGACCCGGAGGCGGGCGAAATCGATGCAGTTCCCCAGGATCTCGGCCGGGTCTTCCTGAACATGGTTGGCAATGCCTGCGACGCCACCAACGAACGCCGCATCGCATCCGGTGACGACTACAAGCCCACCCTTGCCGTATCGACCCGGCGCAAGGAGCAGACGGTGGAGATTCGCGTGCGCGACAACGGGACGGGAATGCCGCAGGAGGTCGTTGACAAGATTTTCAATCCGTTCTTCACCACCAAGCCCACCGACAAGGGCAATGGCCTGGGCCTCGCCATCTCGAGCGATATCGTTCGCCAGCACGGCGGCACGATTCGCGTCGATTCGGAACACGGGAGTCACACCGAGATGATCATCGACATCCCCCACCTTCCGCCCGCCGTGGAAGCGCCGGAAGAGGAGTCCGAGGCCGAACGCGGCGTGGCCGACTGACCGACGCGACAAGTCGCGCCGACGGGTTTCAGAAGATCCCCGCGTCGAGACCCGCTGCCAATGCCATGCCCAGTTCTCGGCATTGCGCCAGGTGAGACTCGGTGAGTTCCCCCTTTGCGATGACGGGGTCCTGCACCTCGTTGAAGGGATATCCGGGAGCGATTCGCCGAATCGCCCGCAAGGCGCCGGTTCCGTCATTCTCGGCGCTGATGAAGATCGCGTATGGCAGCGGCTGGATCTTCCCCTCGACGGGATAGAACGTGCGATCGAAGAAGTCCTTCATGCCGCCGGACATGTAGCCGAAGTTCTCGGGCGTGCCGATGATCAGCCCTTGCGCCCAGAGGAGATTCTCGGGTTGGGCGTCAGCGGCGCGCACCAGCCTGGTCACGACGTTCTCGATTTCGGGGTCCCTGGCGCCGTCGAAGACGGCCTGCGCCATGCGCCCGGTGCTGCCGCGCTGCGAGTGATATACGATGAGCAGGCGCTTGGGGTTCACGCCGTGGAACGCTGCACGCTTACCGAAGTGATCGCCGCCACGTGGATGCCGACTGACTCAGGCGGGGGCCTGGCCCCGGATAGCGGCGACGACCTCTGCAACTCGGTCGAGATGCGGAAGTACCGTGTCCGCGTCCGCTGGCGGCGCGCCGAAAACGATGTGGTCGAACCCCTGTTCAATACGCCCCGCGCATTGGGCGGGATCCATGGGCGCCCCGAACAGGGCGATGTCGAGGTCCGCCACGTCGCGGCCTCTCGACTGCATGGCCGCCGCGAGGCGCTGCATGTTTCCGGACCCGGGTCCGCCGATGGGCATCCAGCCGTCCGCGTACTCCGCGACACGATCGAAGACCCATCGGGAGTTGGCACCGATCCAGATCGGCGGCCCGCCGGGCTGAACGGGTTTCGGCCAGGACCAGATGGGGTCGAAATCGATGAACTCCCCGTGGAATTCAGGTTCGTCCTCGGTCCAGATGGCGCGCATCGCGAGCACTTTTTCGCGGGTGATCTTCCATCGGTCCTTGTAGACGGCCCCGTGGTTCTCCATCTCCTCCCGGTTCCATCCTGCACCGATCCCGATGATTACGCGTCCGCCGGATATCATGTCCAGCGATGCGATCTCCTTCGCCAAAGTGATCGGGTCGCGCTCGATCACGAGGCAGATGCCGGTGCCAAGGGAAATGTTCTCCGTCACCGCGGCGCAGGCGGAGAGCGCAACGAAGGGATCGTGGGCGCGCCAGTATTGCCGCGGCAGGTCCCCGCCTCCGGGGAAGGGCGTCGCCCGGCTTGTTGGAATGTGCGTATGCTCCGGGAAGAACAGGCAGTCCAGTCCTCGCTCTTCCACCGCTTTCGCCAGTTCCACGGGTTGGATGGCATAGTCTGTCGGGAAGATCGAAACCCCGAATCTCGCTTTCTGGATGCCGCTGAATGCCATGCTGTTGCCCCCGGTCCTCGTGCGTGGTGCCAATAGGACACTAGTGTACGATGCGGTTGTCTGTGGATAAACGCATGGGGTGGGACCAGGCCTTGCCGCATCGTGGGATGACATCGTGAGCTGGTGGGGACTGCTCCTCGGTGGCGCTTTCGGGTTTATGCTCGGTGGCCCCATAGGCGCGTTGCTCGGCGCGGCCCTGGGTCAGGGTTTTGGCCGTACCGTCGGGACTTTCGGCGCCGGGGAGTCCGGGGGACCCCGGCTCGAACGCGTGCAACTGGCTTTTTTCGCGGCCGTGTTCGGTGTCATGGGGCATGTCGCGAAAGCGGACGGACGCGTCACCCCGGACGAGATCGCGCTGGCCAACCAGGTTATGGACCAACTCGGTCTCGACGGGCGGCAACGCACGGCCGCCCGGGCGCTTTTCAACGAAGGAAAGCGGACGGAATTCCCCCTTGAGGACGTGCTCGACCAACTTCGGTCCGAGTGCGGCCGGGCGACCAATCTCATCCGCATGTTCGTGGAAATCCAGATCCAGGCCGCCTCCGCCGATGGCCGGATTCATGCGGAGGAAGGACGGATCCTGCTTCACGTCGCGGCGCGCCTTGGACTATCCCGCGCGGACTACCTGCAACTCGAGCGCCTGATCGCATCGGGCATCCACTCCGGTCCCGATGCTGATTCGAGCATGTCGCTGGAAGACGCCTATGCGGCCCTCGGCGCATCGCCCGATGCGTCGGACGCCGAAGTGAAGCGGCACTATCGACGGCAGATGTCGCGGCACCATCCGGACAAGCTGGCATCGAAGGGACTGCCGGAGGAAATGATGCGGGCCGCCACCGAGCGCACCCAGCAGGTCAAGGCCGCCTGGGATATCGTGCGCAAGGCCCGTGCGAGCGCTTCAGAGCGGTCGGCGGCGTAGCATCTGCGCCCCCTGGCAGCCCAGCGAGTGTCACCATTCGTAACAAATGGTTGAATATTCGCGTGCGATTGAAGAGTATTGCGTCCCAGCGCTGATGCGAAGGGGCAAGGACGCCATATGCGGTACGTGAATGGGATGATTGGCGTGGCGCTGATCGTTCTTGCCTTGAGCTACTTGAGCAAGGACGATTCGGGTCTCTGGTCGCTCATTTACGGATACGGCGCGCTGGTAGCGCTCCTGTCAATGCGGTCAAGGGTCAGCCCCCCTGTCGCATGGCTTGGCGCCATAGGTGCGACTGTCGCCATGTTCTGTTACTTCGCGCTCTTCTTCCAGATGGTGCCGCACCTGCGCGGAGACTGGATCAGGCATGGACACGAATCGATGTACCTGGTGGCTGCCGCGTTCTCCATGATCCCGGTGCTGGCCAATTTCAGTTGCCGCCTGAAAGGCAACGGTGGGCTGAAGACCGCCGAGGACCCGGTCGGGGCCAGGCGGCCCTCGCACGGAACAAATGCCTCCGGGGAGCGTCAGCGACCGGGGGCGGTTGTTTCATGAGCGACGAGCGGGGCCGTGCCACAACCGAAGCCGAAGGCGCCGGCTGCGGGGCACTCTCAACTACCGTCTCGCCTCCGGTCGCACCTCCGCGGAACAGCAAGCGCACCCACACTGAGGTTCGGTATTCGACAGACCGCAAGTCCGGGCGCGGCTACCGGACGTTGCGCGGCGCAGCCCCGGTTTCCCGCTGTACTGCAGGTATCACTTCCTCGAGATAGGCGTTCAGCGCATCCTCGTCCCAAGGAGCCCTCAGCCGGGGAATGTTCCCCGACCGCTGACGCGTAAGGAAGTGCCG
>JAPOYI010000220.1 GCA_026706665.1 Gammaproteobacteria bacterium
AGTCGGGGTCGCGACGACGCGCCGCAGGGATCGCGGCTGTCGCATTCGTCGTGTTGGCAACGGTCGTCTGGTTGTTTGGCGACGGCAGTCCCGGCGGTCCCGAGGGGCTGGCGATCGAACAATCCGACGAGCTTCCCGCCGCGATGGTCGTTGCGACGGACCGGAAGCTGCGGCGGCAAACCGGCGACAGGGCGCGCAGCGGCTCGGGCGTGCCTCAGTCTGCCGACGCCACGGCAGCGCTGGCGGAGGGCTACTCGGTCGTCCGACATCTCGGGCGGATGGTCGAGGGCGGCGCCATGGCACGCAGCGACGGCGACCGGCCTGCGGGGCCGGACTGGCTCCGCGGGGCGGACGGGCCGCAGCGGCTCGCGGCCCTGGCGGCGGCTGCCGGCCGACCGTGGACGTTCGGCTACGTCGAACTGTCCTCGCCCACAGGGCGGGCAGCGCTGGAGCGGTCGCTGGCCGCCGTGGACGCGAGAGTCGTCGGGTCGTCCGGGCGCCTGGTCCGCGCGCGGCTGCCAGGGGATGTCGACGTGCTCCGGGACATCGCCGAGCTGCCCGAGGTAGCGGGACTCGGGGCGGCTCCGGCGGCGAGCAAGCTCCGCAGCTTCGATGTCGAAGGCAGCATCGAACCCGACGACGCCGCGCGGCTGCCGGTGTTCGTCACGCTAATGGAGGGAGACCGCGACGGCGGATGGGGCCGGAGCCTGCGGGCGCTGGGCGCCGGCGTCGGAGGGTACGACGCGGACACGCGGGCCTACACGGCCGCGGCGACCCAGGACGTGGTCCGGGCGATGGCCGAGGCCGACTTCGTGGCCGCGGTCGAACCGATCCGAAGAGTGACCGCCTTGAACGACACCGCGGTCCCGGCCATGGGCGCGGACGCGCTGCGCAGCAGGGACTTCTCGAATCCCGGCGCGTTCACCGGGGTCGACGGCAGCGCGGCCGTGGTCGGCGTGATGGACACGGGCCTGAACCTGAACCATCCGGACATCCGCACGGGCCGCGAGAGCGTCTGCGGCGCGAACATCCCGTGGCCGGCCGACCGCGAAGACGAACTGATCGAGGACGAGGACCTGTGGCTCGACTCGGATGGCCACGGCACGCACGTCACCGGGACCATCCTCGGCAACGGTGCGGACGATCCGACGTTCGCCGGCATGGCGCCGGGGGTACGGCACATCCGCTTCGCCAAGGTTCTGGACCGGTTCGGCAGTGGGACCGACGACACGATCCGCCGCGGGATGGACTACCTGTCGAGCACCACGCGCTGCGGAGGGGCGGACGGGCCGGAGGCGAAACCCCACCTCGTGAACATGAGCCTAGGAGGGAGTTCGCGGTCGTGGTCGGCGCGGACCGCGGGCGAGCGCAAGCTGGACGCGACGGTCTGGGGTAAGCGCCAGCTCTACGTGGTGGCGCAGGGGAACGAGGCGCAGCGCGGATTCGGACACTACGCGGCGGCCAAGAACTCGCTCGCCGTCGGCGCCGTGCACGACACGGGTGGCCACGCCACGTTCACCAGCGTCGGGCCGACCGGCGACGGTCGGCTGGCACCGCAGGTCGCGGGGACGGGCATGAACGTCCACTCCGCCCGCGGGCAGGGAAGCCCCGGCGGCTACGACGGCTTCAGCGGCACGTCCATGGCGTCGCCGTCGGTGGCCGGGGTGGCGGCGCTGCTGATGGACGCGCTGCCGTCGCACCGGGACAATCCGGCGCTGGCGCGCGCCCGACTGATGGCGAGCGCGATCCGGCCCGACGCGTGGCTGGACGACCCCGCCGCCTTCCCGCTGGACAACTCCGGCGGTCCGGGAACCATCCAGAACGTGTACGGCATGGGCAAGGTGTCGGCGCACACGGCCGTGCTGGACGGCGACAACGAACACGGCTGGCGGAGCGGCAGCGCGACCGCGGAACCGGAGGACGGGGAATACGTCCACGTCGACATCGAGGTCCCTGCGGGGGCGAGCCGGCTCGACCTGGTGCTCACCTGGGACGAGCCACCCGCGGACACCGTCGCGAGGTCGGTCCTGAACGACCTGGACCTGTGGCTCGACCGGGACGCCGACTGCGAAGAGGCGCGGTGCGGGGAGCACTCGTCCAGATCCCGCATCGACAACGTGGAGTGGATCATCGTCCGCAATCCGGAACCCGGCACGTACCGGGCGAAGGTCGCGGCTGAGGCGGTGTACACGGCACCGCCGCGGGCGGCGCTCGCCTGGACCGTCATCCGGGGCGCGTCGACGCCGCGGCTGCGGATGCACACGACGCCGATCGAGCGTTTGCCTGCCGACCGGACGAGCGAGTTCCGGGCGGTGATTTCGAGCGACGGCTACGTCACGTCGGGAACGCTGTTGCGGGTGGACTGCGTCAGCGCCTCGGATGGGTGCGACGGGGTGAAGATCGAGTCCGCGGCGCTGGCGGAGGACGGCGGCGTCCTGCGGCCCCTGGAGGTTCCGGACAGGCTCGACCACTCGAACCGCCAGGGCGGGGTGTTCTTCGGTGCGTGGTTCCTGCTCGGCGAAATCCATCGGGGAGGCGGGGGCAAGCGCGAAGACGTGGAGGTCCTTCTGCGTGTGCGTGCGGGTTCCGACCCGGCGACCCTTCGCCTGGTCGCGGATTCGTGGAACGCGGCGGCCGCCGTCGCGACGGTCGCCGTGGGCGATGCGCCGGCGACCAACCCGGCGAGCCCGGGAAACGACGGCTTCGCAGGCGCGACGCGGATCGAGGGGACGGAGGGATCGGTGGCCGCCAGCCTCTCCCGCGCGACGTCGGAGCCGGGCGAGCCGACCGAGGTGATTCCCGCCGCCGGGTCGGCCGACGACGACAACCGATTCGCACGGCGCCCCGCCGCGTCGCTCTGGTACGGGTGGACCGCGCCGGAATCCGCGACCTACCACTTCGCCGTCTCGCGCCCGGACGGCGGGCTGAGCCGGCACGCGCGCGTCGGCGTGTACGAGGGAGAGCGGCTCGTGTCCCTCCGGCAGGTCGGCGGGAGTCTCTACAACGTCTCCATTGCCGCCGAGCGTGAACGGACGTACCGCGTCCGCGTGGCGAGCTTCGAGCGCGCCGAGCAGGTGTCGCTGCGCTGGTCGTCGGGACGGCCCGCCAACGACGACTTCGCCGACGCTGTGGCCCTTGAAGGCGAGTCGGGAGACGCCGAGGGCACCGATGCCGGCGCGACGCTGGAGCCCGGCGAGTCGTGGGGAAGCCTGGCGGGAACAACCTGGTACAGATGGACAGCCCCGGAGGACGGCGACTGGAGTTTCTACACCAGCGTTGTTTTCGAGGAAGGCACGGAAACTGTCGCCTCGAGCGGGCTGCCGAGGGCGTACGTCTTTGCCGGGGACTCCCTCGTGTCGTTGCGGCTTGTGTCGCCGTACAACAAGCATGACGGCTACGTGTCCCTTCGGAGCGGCGTCGAGTACCGGATTGCCGTCATGTCCGTCGATCCGGATGGAACCCCGCACTCCTACACGCTGAACTGGCACAAGACGAGTTCGAAGCCCAACGACAACGACGGGTTCGCCGCGGCGGAGGCGCTGGAAGCGGCTTCGAGTTCGCGCGCAACAGTGCATGTGGACGACGCGTCGTCGGTCGAGCCCGGCGAGCCGCCCGAGACGGGTGTGCGGACACGGTGGTGGAAGTGGGAGGTGCCCGAGGACGGGCGCTACACCTGGCGGGCGGAGGATCGCGGAGAATACCCGGCGTGGCGCGTCGAGGGCATCCCGGGGATCCAGATACGCGCGTTCCGGGGCGAATCCGTAGGGGAACTCGACCTAATGGGCGGCGCGGGTCCGTATGGTCCGCACGAGTTCGCTCTGGACGTGCTCGCGGACGACACCGTGCATTTTTCGGCGGGGTTGGCGCAGGACGGATCGGAGGCGTTCGACGTTCGGAGCGCGTCCGTCGACCTCGCCTGGGGTCCGACGCCCGCGAACGACGACCCCGCCGCCGCGGCGGTCATCCGGGACGCGGAGGGCAGCATCTCCGGCTCGAACCGGTTCGCGACGAGCGGTGCGGGCGTCCGGACGGACGTGGTCGGACGGTCCGCGGTGTGGTGGGAATTCGAAGCGCCCGCCGACGGCTGGTACCGCTTCTCGGCCGACGGCCGGGGATGGGCGGTCGCTGTGCACGACGCCGACGGCGCCGACATCGCGGCCGCGAGCGCCTGGCAGCGGAGGGAAGGCGCGGCGTCCGTCCTCTTCTACGCGGAGGCGGGGACGCGGCACAGGATATCGCTCGGCTCGCTGGGCGCGAGCGAAGGCGGCGATTTCACGCTGCGCTGGGGGACGGCGGAGGCGCCCGTCTGGCTGCGCTACGCGGGACGCCTCGTCGACGGCGACCGCAGCCGGGAGGACGGCGGACCCGTCGAGATCCGGAGGCCCGGCGACCTCGCGGTCCTGCCGGACGGCGCTCCCTGGACGCGGTCGGCGCTCTATCTGGCTTCGGGGATCGGTCTTTCGGTGTTCTCGCGCGACCCGGAGAGCGGCGACCTGACGCTGGAACAGGGCGACGTCGGCGACCTGTCCCGGGCATCTCTCGCCATGGACGCAGACAACACCCGCCTGCTCGCCCAGGACTGCGGAAGCTGGCAGTCGTATTCGCTTAGCGCGGACGGCGTTGTAAGAGTGCCGACGACACTGAACGTGGCCGACGATCCCGGGAACTGCGGCCGGCTCCTGCTGGACGGCGGGCGCGGCTTCGTCTATCTGATCGGCGAGTCCGGCGTGGACGCGTTCGCCGTGGACGGCGACGGCGCGCTGTCGTTCGACGAGACGTACGCCGTCGCTGGCCTCCGGGGTGCGGCCATGGACGGCGCGGGGCGGATCTACGCCGCCGGCGACGACGGCCTGCTGGTGCTGGAACGGGACGCGGGGACCGGTTCGCTGTCCGCAACCGAAACCGGAGAGCGGCTAGCCGTTTCGAGCGCGACGAAGGTGCCTCTTGCCGTCGGCCCGGAGGACGAGAGGCTGTTCGCGGTCGACGACGAGGGAACGCACGTGTTCGCGCTCGACGACCCGCTGGCGCCGCAGCGGCTGGGCAGTCTGCCGAGATCCCACCGCGAACACGTCCGGCCATGGCTGCAGACCCAGGACCGGTGCGGGTTCGCGGCCATCCGCGGCGGCTTCGCGCTCGACGTGTTCTGCCGGAGCCAGTCGTTCACGGCCGAGTGGGAGCCGGACGGCGGCACGCTGTCGGAGACCGACCGGATGGACGACGGGACGCCGGACCGCTTCAACAGCCTGGTTCCGGATTTCGGGCTCCCGGCGGGGATGGCGGCGAGCGCCGACGGCCGGCACGTCTACGTGAGTACGCCGATGCACGGCATCCTGGTGTTCGAGCGCGTCGCCGTGCCGTCCGCGGCGGGGGAAGGCGTGGAAACGCCCGCGAACCGCGCGCCCGTGGCCGCCAATCCGGTGGGCGACCAAACGGTGGATGTTGGCGAAACGCTCACAGTCGATCTGAGCGCGGTCTTCGAAGATCCGGACGGGGACGCGATTGTCAGCTACGGGTTCAAGCTGAGTAACGCCAATCTGAGCGGAAGGGTGCATTCCCGTACGGGCGAATTGACGCTGATCGGCGAGAGCACGGGCAGCACGACGGTTACAGCTAACGCGTGCGATGCCGAGATCTGCGGAGAGCACGACTTCGTGGTTCGTGTGCTCGCCGCGCAGCAGGCCGACCTGGTGGTGGAGTCCGCAGCCGTGGACGACGACACGCCGGACGCCGCGGAGTCGTTTACCTTGAGCGCCACCGTGCGGAACCGCGGCGACGGCGGGGCCGAGGCCACGACGCTGCGCTATTACCGATCGGCGAATCCGACGATCTCGACGGGCGACACCGAGGTCGGGACCGACGCGGTGGGCACGCTCGGGGCGGGCGGAAGCAGCGCCGAGTCGATCGGGCTGACGGCCCCGTCCAGCGCGGGCACGTACTACTACGGTGCATGCGTCGATTCCGTGACCGGCGAGTCGAGCACCGCCAACAACTGCTCGGACGGCGTCGAGGTCGAGGTCTCTGGCGGCGGTACGGGCGACGACCACGGGGACGACATCGGCTCCGCCACGTCCGTGTCGGTCCCGTCGACCACGGATGGGGAACTCGAGGAGGGCGGAGACCGTGACTACTTCCGGCTCTCGGTGTCCGAAGACACGACGCTGACGGTGGAGACCACGGGCAGCACGGACACGTACGGAACGCTGTTCGACGCCGACGGATCGTCGCTGGAGACGGACGACGACGGGGGCGCCGGAACGAACTTCGAGATCGAGCGGGACGTGGATGTCGGAACCTACTACGTCGAGGTGCGCGGATTCTCGTCTTCGACGACGGGGACGTATCAACTGGAGGTAAGCGCGGAGTCTGGAGGCGGCGGCGGGAACGATGTCTTCGGCGGGTTGGCGGCTCACCTGAGATCGTGTGACGACATTCCTGTTGGAATATCCCTGAACCACGACACGGAGGACGGGGCATTGGATGGGGCGCGGGACGCGTGCGAGGACGACGGCGGCAGCGCGTCCGCGTGTGGCGATCTCTCGGGATCGTTCGAAAGATGCGGTGTCACCGTCTACAGCGAGTTCGGCATTACCTGCAACGTGAATCTATGGTCGATCAGCGGGGCGTCGTCGCGGAGCGGAGCGGAGGACAGCGCACTGCAGGAATGCAGGTTGCGGGGGAACACGGGATGCCGGATTCTGACTAACGACGATGGCGAGCGGATGTCGGGCTGCAATTCCGCAGGCGGGAGCAGCAGCGCGGCGACCGCATTGGAGAGCCACCGTACGAACCTCCTGGAAGTCTTGGACACCCGCTCCATGCGGCTCGACAAGACAAGCCGCTGAAACGTCGATGCGACCCGTCACTACCGGCCTTGAAGCTGTCGTGGTCGTGATGACGGTTGCGGCAATCCGGTAGTGACGGGCGCTAAGTCGGCCTGGAGCGCAGCGGCGGCGCAGGGTGATACAAGCGCGGCGCTGTTCTAGAGCTCAGAGCTGACTTGACGATACGGTACCCAGATTGAAACAGAACACAGAGGGTCATCAAGCGTGATAACCGTCAAGACCGTCACCAGCGTGACTCTTTCGCTCGTCGTTCTGGCATCGACTGCCAATGCGAACGACAAAGCCCACACAGCCCTGCATCGAGCTGCTGCCGGCGGTGCCGCTGAAGAGGTTGCGGCGCTGCTCGCGGCAGGTGCCGACCTGAACGCCCGAAATCAGCACCAAAAAACTCCGTTGCACTACGCCGCCACCAGATCTCGTGCCGGACCTGCTTTGGCCCTGCTTGCCGCCGGTGCGGATCCCAACGCGCGCGACGAAGACCGGATAACGCCTTTGCACCTCACTGCGATGCGCGGCGGGCCTGGCACCGCCGCCGTCCTGCTCTTGGCCGGTGCCGACCCCAATGCGTCGCGGGCGTTTCGGGGAGAAACCGAAACACCACTGCAAAGTGCCAAAAGAGTGGGCAACTCCGACGTCATCAGTGTGCTGCAGAAACATGCGTCCGCAATCCGATTCGCCGAGGCTGCCATGTTGCAGTCGGCCCGGACCGGCGCCGCCGAAAGCGTGATTTGGCTACTCGCCGCCGGTGTGGACCCGAACGCCCTCGGCAGGGACCCATCCGCTCCTCCGTTAACTCGCCCCCCCGTGCGAGCAACGCCCCTGCACCTCGCCGCCGCCAGCGGTTTCTCGGAGACGGTCGGAATCCTGCTCTCGGCTGACGCAGACCCGAACGCTCGGGACAGCCGGGGATTGACCCCGCTGCATCGCGCCGCAGCCAGCGGTTCCTCCGAGACGGTCGGAATCCTGCTCTCGGCTGACGCAGACCCGAACGCTCGCGACGATCAGGGATCAACCCCGCTGCATCGAGCCGCGGACGGAGGTCTTGCCGCGTCCGTTGCCGCGCTCCTCGTCAGCGGCGCCGATCCCAACTGTATCGACCACGAACTCGCGACCCCTCTGGTGCTGGCCCAAACATCCGGGCACCGGGACGTGGTCGCGCTGCTTTCTGCCGAAACTGACCTACCCCCACCCCAGATCAGGCCCGACGCAGGGGACATGTCCCAGCTTATGGCCCAACTCATGGTGGGGAACGTTGTATCCGAAATGAACGACCCCGAAGCCCTCCTGCAACTCTGGATCGCCATCGCCGGTGGCCGTGCCGACAGAGTTGCAGCCCTCCTCGCAGACGACATCGATCCGAATCTACAGGGCCCGAACCGAACGACTTCACTGCACTTCGCTGCCACGTTAGGCATGACCGATTCCGTCGCCACCTTGCTCGCCGGAGGCGCCGACCCCGACGCACGCGACAGTCAGGGATCAGGCCCCCTGCATCACGCCGCCAAGAAAGGTCATGCCGAAGCCATCGTCGCCCTGCTCGCCGGCCGCGCCGATCCGAACGCGCGCAACCAAGACCGGTTGGCACCCCTGCACATCGCCGCGTACGCCGGCAAGGCCGAAGCGGTGGCTGCCCTCCTCGCTGGCGGCGCCGACCCCAACGCGCGCGATCAGGGCCAAGCAACTCCTCTGCACTTCATCGCGGTAAAGGGGGGGATCGCGATCATCAATGACCTGCTTGTCGCGGGCGGCGACCCCACAGCCCAACTCGAAGACGGGCGCACGCCACGGTACCTTGCAGAAAAAGCCGGTCACGTCGGGGCCGCCGCCGCACTCGCTGCAGCGCGTGGGCGTTGAGGGCTTGGCAAGCCCGGTATTCGTACTTTTCTCGACTGAATTCTTGAGATGCGCCAGCCACGCTGCGAACTCTGGAGTTCGAGTGTCCGGTCCCGCCGGCATGTCGATGCTTCCCGTCGAGTCGAAACGCGGCTGGTCGGGACGGGGGTAGAACTCGACGCGGCGGTGACGACCGGCGAGGTGAACGAGGGCGAGATGATCAAGGAGCAGGCGGATACGGTGCGCGGCATCGTTGCCAAGTCGCATGGAGCACTCAAGCGATTGCCGCGCGCAGGCCCTCGTGGACGTCGGGGATCGTCAGCCCGCGCCGCGCAGGTTGAGGCTGGCGAGACCCGCGGAACCAAAGGTGACGTCAATCGGCTCCGCTCTGGTGGATCAGTTGTTGAAATGCGAGGCTCGCTAGGCGGGCGCGTCCCGTCACTACCCGGCCGTTGTTGCAGGAGGTCGCAGCCACGCTGCGGGGGAGCGGCGACGCGTGGCGGGAATCCGGTAGTGACGGGGCGCGGAAGGCGACGCGAACCCTGTGGCGGCGGGCGCGTACCTGCAAATTCAGCTGGTGACCCGCTGATGATGCCTGTATAGTGCGCCGCGCTTTGGAGCCGTCCTTCGACGGCCTCGCCGGGGCCACCCGGAAGTCCAGGGCGTCCTGGGCGCGTCGAAGCAATTCGGCGTTGACCGTAGCGCTACGGCCGTGAACCGGGGAATACCCGGTAGTCCGGGAAGCCGGACGCGCTTGGAGCAATCCGGCGTCTGTCGGGGAAACCCGGCCCGGGCGCGGGTTGCCGCGTCCGACGTGCCACGCCGCGAGAATACCGCGGCGACCGGGGAGATGCACCGGGCAAGGCACGGTACGCCATGTCGCCGATTCCGCGGCGGCAGGGGCATACCCGAGACGGCAGACGGCCTCCGCGAACCTTCCGATACCTCGCGGACGACCGGCAACAGCCGGGCGAAGAGCCGACTGTCGTGGCGAGACATTGCGACGGCGGGGGTCTAGTCCACCCCTGCCATTGCGGATCGCCGGGCTGCGGGTAAGCAGCAGTCCCGCGGATCCGCGTGTCGCGAACGAAGTCGCGCCGAAAGGGCTCGCGGCCGCTGCCGGGAACGGCA
>JAPOYI010000189.1 GCA_026706665.1 Gammaproteobacteria bacterium
CGGATTCGGTGTTCCAGATCCCCGGATTCCGTGTTCCACTTCACCGACATACGCATCGGCGTCTCCGTCTTCGATCGACATCCTTTCACCGTGGTATCCACCGATTTCATCAAATCGGCGCGGCGAGCCGAGGACTTTGCGCTCAGATGCCCGGAGTTCGTCATCGTGGATGAGGCTCACGGTTGTACTCTCGCTGGCGGCGCCGGCCGTGGCCGGCAGCAGCGTCACGTCTTGCTGCGGGGTCTCGCGGCGGACGCGGAGCGCCACCTGGTGCTGGTCACGGCGACGCCGCACAGCGGGAACGAGCAGGCGTTCCGTTCGCTCCTGAGCCTGCTCGACGACGATTTCGCCGCCCTCCCGGCTGATCTCGATCGGGGCGGCCGCGAGGGCATTCGCCGCCGGCTTGCGCGCCATCTGGTTCAGCGCCGTCGCGGCGACATCCGCCGCTATCTTGAGACCGACACGGCGTTTCCCGAACGCAGGGACCGGGAGGAACACTACACGTTCAGTCCTCTCTACCGCGCGCTCTTCGACGACATTTGTGCGTTCGCCCGCGAGTACGTGACTGACGCCGCGGGAGGGCCTCGCCGGCAGCGCGTGCGCTATTGGTCGGCGCTCGCCCTGTTGCGCTGCGTCTCGTCGAGTCCGGAGGCCGCCGTGGCGAGCCTGCGCAGCCGGGCCGCGGTCGACGAGGCCGACGACGAAGAATTGGAGGACGTGGGACGCCGCACCGTTCTTGACCAGAGTGACGACGACGACGCTGTCGCGTTCGACTTCAGTCCCGGCTGCGACGTGGAGGGCGGGCATGAGACGACGCGTCGCCGCCTGCTGGGGTTCGCTCACCGTGCCCGGTCGATCACGCCCCGGAACGACCGGAAGCTGCAGGGCGCGGTCCGGGAGGTCAGGGCGTTTCTCCGGGACGGCTTCCATCCCGTCGTCTTCTGCCGATTCGTCGATACTGCGGAGTACGTCGCGCGCCACCTGCGCGAGGCGCTGTCGGGGGATGTCGGAGTGGAATCGGTCACTGGCCACCTCCCGCCTGCTGAACGTGAAGCACGTATCGACGCTCTCGTCGATGGGGGCGGTTTGTTCGTGCTGGTCTGCACCGACTGCTTGTCGGAGGGCATCAACCTGCAGGAGCACTTCGACGCGGTGCTGCACTACGACCTGGCGTGGAATCCGACGCGCCACGAGCAACGCGAGGGACGGGTGGACCGTTTCGGCCAGCGTCGACGCGAGGTCCGGGTCGTTACCTATTACGGGACCGACAATGCGATCGACGGTGTGATCCTCGACGTCCTCATCCGCAAGCACAAGTCCATCAAGAGCGATCTCGGGGTGGCGGTCGCCGTGCCGGCTTCGGCGGAGCAGATGGCGGAGACACTCTTCGAGGGCGCACTGTTCCGTGAGCAGGCCGGAGCAGCCGCGCAACAGCTCCCCCTCGCCTTCATCGACGCTGTCGACCTCGACGCCAAGAAGCAGAACCTCCATGACGATTGGGAGAACGCCCGCCATCGTGACAAGGCGAGCCGCTCGCGCTTCGCGCAGCACACTCTCCATCCCGAGGTGGTTGCCGCGGAGCTTGAACGCGTACGCGCCGCCATCGGGGGGAGCGAGGATGTCGAGCGGTTCTTCACCGCCGTGCTGCACACGGCGAACGTGCCTGCCCGCATGAACGGTCGGATCGAGGTCCGTGTCAGCCACGAAACGCCGCGCACGCTGCGTCAGGCGATCGGGCGGGAAGAGCCGTTCGCGGGGCGTTTCGATTTGCCGCTGGTGGAAGGAGAGGTCCACCTTGGGCGTACCAGCCCGGTCGTCGAGGGCGTTGCGAGTTGGACGCTGGATCAGGCGCTCGACCCGGAGTCCCTCGACGCTGGCGAGTCCGTCGCGTCCCGTTGCGGGGCGATCGTCACCAGGGAGGTGTCTGTGCGCACGATCCTGCTGGTGGTGCGCTTCCGCTATCACCTTCTTCGTGGCGGTTCGGGTGGGGGAACCATGCTCTGTGAAGAGATCATTCCGCTGGCGTGCACCGGTCCTGTGGAAGCGCCGGTCTGGTTGTCGGCGACGGACGGCGAGCGTCTGCTGGCGGCGCGTCCCGCGCGCAACCTGCTTCCGACCGCCATCGAACAGCAGCTCGATATGCTGCTGTCCGGCTTGCCGCCGCTCCAGGCGGGCCTCGAAGCCATCGCGGCCGAGCGTGCGGATGCCCAAAGAGCGGCGCACGAACGCGTGCGCACCGCGTCCGGCATCAGGAGGGCACATGCCAGGAGCGGCACAGCCGTCGAACCCGTGTTGCCGGCCGACATCCTCGGCGCGTACGTCCTGCTGCCTGTACTGAACTGAGATGGCCCGCCGACGGCCGGGAGGGTTTCAGACGATCCGTTCGGAGGGCGGACTGCTCCCGACGGACCTGCTGTGCCGTCTGACGGATCCCCACTCGACGCTGCCGGGTACCCGTCCCGAGGACTACGCACTCGCCGCCGGGGAGCGTGTGAACGAAGCCGTCACGCAGTCGTGGAACCGTCTGCGCAAGCATTGGACGGAGTTCCGCACCGGTGCCGCCGCCTTGTCCGCGGGTGTTGCCGGGACGCGTCTCACCAATGAGAAGTGGAGCCTGCCGCTGCTGCGCGAACTCGGGTTCGGTCTCCTGCCGGCGACCGCCGGCCCGGAGATCGGCGGCCGCACCTATGCGGTCCGCCGCAGCTTCGGGCCGGCGCCCATACACCTCATCGGATGCGGTCTCTCGCTCGACAGCCGCGCCGCCAGCCAGCCCGGCGCGGCGTCGGGCAACCCGCATGGGCTCGTGCAGGACCTGCTCAACCGTGACGACGCGCGCCTGTGGGCCATCGTCTCGAACGGCCTGCGCCTGCGCATCCTGCGGGACAACCAGGCGCTATCCCGGCAGTCCTGGCTCGAGTTCGATCTCGAAGCGATGTTCTCGGGCGAGGTCTACGCCGATTTGTGCTCCTGTGGCTCGTGGCTCACGCAACGCGCTTCGCATCAAGGGAGGGCGAACGGCCCGAGACATGCTGGCTGGAGCAGTGGGCCGGCGAGGCGGAACGGCAGGGTGCGCGGGCGTTGGGGGAACTGCGCGGCAGCGTCGAGCGCGCCCTGCAAGTCCTGGGCGCGGGTTTCACCGCTCACCCGAAGAACGTCCGGCTGCGCGAAGCGCTCCGCGGCGGGACGCTGGGGCTGGATGACTTCCACGGCCAACTCCTGCGCGTCGTGTACCGGCTGATTTTCCTCTTCGTCGCGGAGGACCGCATCCTCGACGGACAGCCCCTGTTGCACCCGCGGGACGATTCCGATCCCGCACGGATCGCCCGCGAGCGCTATGCCGCTCACTACAGCGCCGGTAGGCTGCGGGAGTTGGCCGGGCGGATCAAGGGCTCTCGCCACGGCGACCTGTGGCGCCAGTTTCAGCATCTCGTGGGTGCGCTCTCGGGTGATCCCGGTTTCGAGACTGCTCGCCGGGCGCTGGCGCTGCCGGCGCTCGGCAGTTTCCTGTGGGATTCAGAGGTGACTGCCGCGCTGAACGACGCGGAGCTGACCAACTACGACTTCCTGGAGTCGCTGCGGCGACTCGCCTTCATCCGTCAGGACAAGGTCCTGCGGCCGGTGGATTACCGCAATCTCGGCGCGGAGGAGTTGGGCGGCGTCTACGAGAGCCTGCTCGGGCTCACGCCTCGGCTGAACGGCGATGGCGCGCGTTTCACCTTCGCGGAGTTCGCCGGCAACGTCCGCAAGACTTCGGGTTCCTACTACACGCCGGACGAACTCGTGCAGTGCCTCCTCGACTCGGCCCTTGATCCCGTGGTCGAGGCAGCGACCCGCGGGAAGGTCGGCGGTGCGGCGGAGCGCGCGGTCCTCGAGCTCAAGGTCTGCGATCCGGCCGTCGGCTCCGGCCACTTCCTGGTCGGCGCCGCGCACTGTCTCGCGCGTCACCTGGCGCGTGTCCGGGCGCACGCCGGGGGCGACGGCGAACCGTCGCCGCGGCTCTATCAGCATGCGCTGCGCGACGTGATCGGCCGCTGCCTCTATGGCGTCGACGTCAACCCGATGGCGGCCGAGCTGTGCCGCGTGAGCCTCTGGCTGGAGGCGCTGGAGCCCGGCAAGCCGCTGTCGTTTCTCGACCACCACATCCGGGTCGGCGACAGCCTGCTCGGCGCCACGCGGGATCTCGTCCGGGCGGGTTTGCCGGACGAGGCGTTCAAGCCGATTCAGGGCGACGACAAGGCAGTCTGTTCCGCGCTCAGGAAGCGGAACCGCGTCGAGCGTGAAAGCGGCCAGCAGGACATGGCGCGTCTGATGGTCGCCGAGACGCGCCCGGAGTACGGCAGCCTCGCTTCGCTCAGCCGGAGCGTCGACGATTCGCCGGACGGCACCCTGCTCGACGTGCGCCGGAAGGCGACGCGGTTTCGGTCCCTCGTCGTCTCCCCGCAATACCAGCAGGAACAGCGTGTTGCCGATGTCTGGTGCGGCGCCTTCGTGTGGCCCAAGCGGGCCGGCGATGATCCATCATGCATCACGACCGACACCGTGTGGGCCCTCCATTCCGAGCCTGATGCCCTGACGCCCGCGCAACGTCGGCAAGTCGCGGACTTGGCGAACCGGTATCGGTTCTTCCACTGGCATCTCGCGTTCCCGGAGGTCTTCGAGAACGGGGGATTCGACTGCGTGCTCGGCAATCCGCCGTGGAAACAGGTCAACATCGAAGAGAAGGCGTGGTTTGCTCAACGCCGGCCGGAGATCGCGCAGGCCTCCACCGCCGCCAAGCGCAAGCGGATGATGGAATCGCTGGAAGCTGATGATCCTGGGCTGTACGGCCATTTCATTGACGCCCGCCGGAACTCGGCCGGTCAGCGGCATTTGATTCGCAATAGTGGCCGCT
This sequence comes from Gammaproteobacteria bacterium, assembly GCA_026706665.1. GTDB lineage: Bacteria > Pseudomonadota > Gammaproteobacteria > Pseudomonadales > Azotimanducaceae > VXNE01. Next base: position 4,892 of record JAPOYI010000189.1, read on the forward strand.
ATCCGCTACGCGGGCGAAGAAAGACAGATCTCTATACCGTGTTCGCGGAGTTGATGCGGGGGCTGGTGAACGATCGCGGTCGCGTCGGATGCGTGGTGCCAACCGGAATCGCCACGGACGATACGACCAAGTTCTTCTTCCAGGATGTCATCGCCACCAGGTCGCTCATCAGCCTCCTCGACTTTGAGAACCATCGGAAGCGGTTCTTTCCCGATGTCCGTGCCGACAAGAAGTTCTGTCTGTTCACCGTCGGCAGCGGGGTGCACCCCGCGTCGACCACCGCCGACTTCGTCTTTTTCGCCCGCGCCGTACGGGATGCAGAGAGCAACGACCGCCGGTTCACTCTCTCCGCCGGAGACATCGGCCTCCTGAATCCCAACACCCGCAATTGCCCCATCTTTCGGACCCTCAGGGATGCCGTACTGGGCAAGGCCATCTATCGTCGTGTCCACGTGCTGGTCCGTGAACCTGAGAATGGCCCGGATCCGATCGGGAATCCGTGGAACCTCCGGTTCAGCCAGATGTTCAATATGGCCGACGATTCCGGCCTTTTTCGCTCACGCGCGGAGCTCGAGGCCGAGGGTTGGCGACTGTCGGGCAACGTGTTCTGCCGGAACGGCGAGGAGCACCTACCGCTCTACGAAGGCAAGATGGTGCACCAGTTCGATCACCGGTGGGGGACGTGGGAGGACGGTGAGCGGCGCGACCTGACTGTCCTCGAAAAACAGAGTCCCGATTCGACGGTTCTTCCCCGTCATTGGGTACAAGCACGTGAGGTCTACCTGCGGATCGCGGAACTGCCGCGGGGCCTCCTGGATGCGCTTCGCAAACTCGATCGGGAGGCGATCCTGTTCTGGGTTGCCCATCTGCTGTTCGCGCAATGGCTTCGCCGGGCGTTCGGGGACTCGGCCGATCGAGCGTCGCGGGAGATCTTCGCGGCGTGGATGGCCTTCGTAGGGCACCATCCGTTCGCCCGTGCGGTTGCCATGGCGGGCATGGTGTCGTCGCTTGGGGGGAAGCTTCAGCGCGCATCCAACCACTCGATCGATCCTGCGTGCCGGCTTTCCCGCTGGACGAGTTGTCCGCCGACGAACTCGACATCGACGAGCTGTCGCGCGCGTCGCGCACGCCTTGGTGGACCCGGAACGAGATCAGGGATAGTGGCACCGTGTGGTACGCGGCGGAACACGATCGTGTCTCGGCTCTGCTGAGGTTGGCGTCAGACAAACGGCGTCTTTCCTTGCCCGCAGGGTCGCTTCGCGATGCGGATTCAGCGTTGGCCTATGCCGAGGAACTGTTGGTGCAGATGTCGCCGCGCTGGTTGATCGGATGCCGCGACGTTACGGCCAGCACCGATAGCCGAACCGTGATTTGCAGCGTCTTTCCGGGTTCGGCGGTGCGCCACAAGCTGCCAGTATGGAGGGTATCTGGAGAGCACGCTCACGTGTTTCCGTCGATCCTGTGCAGCTTCGCGTGCGACTTCGCAGCGCGACTGAAATTGGGCGGCAAGAGTCTGGCTTTCTTCGTTGAGACTGGCTGTTGCCTCGCATTCTGGAGCTGACGTACACGACCGATCAGCTCGCGACCTTCGCCCGCGAGTGCGGCTGGAACGCCCCGCCGTTCCGTTGGGACGAGGTGCGGCGCTTCCTGCTTCGGTGTGAGATCGACGCCGCTTTCTTTCACCTGTACCTGCCTTCGGACCATCGCGGCGACTGGAGGCCGGCACGCCGGGCGGATGGTTGTCCTCATGACGAGACATCGGCGGAACTCGATGAACTCCGCGCCCACTTCACCTCGCCGCGGGCGGCTGTCGGGTACGTCATGGATACGTTTCCGATCGTCCGGCGCAAGGACGAGGAGCGGTTCGGCCAGTACCGCACCAGGGATGTCATCCTCGAGATCTACGACGCCCTCCAGGAAGCCATCGCGACCGGTACGTCGTACCGAACGAGGCTGGACCCGGTGCCCGGCGACCCCCGGTGCTGCCATCCGCCCCGTGCGGTCGCGGCCGGCCGCACCGTCCCCGAACCTGCGGTCCTGGCCGATGGTGCCTGGGCGAGACGGGTCACCGGAGATCAAACCGAACAGGAAGTTGCTGTCCTTGCTGCGGTCCTCAAGGCGATCGGTGCGCCGGCGCCGATACGTCGGGTTCGCTTGGCCGTGCTCCTGGCGATGGAACCGAGATTGCTCACCCCATCGATGCCAGAGGCGACCGCCGGGGAGTGGCGCCGTCTGGTTGGACCCGAGGCACAGCCGTTGCGGGCTCGGGTTTCCGCGTTACGGCGTCCCGCGTACGCCTGGGGAGTAGCGGTGCGGCAGCTTCGCGGCGCGGGCGATCTGCTGGAGGATCTGGAGGAGAAGACATGGGCGCGCGGTCCTGCAATCGATGCCATCGAAACCGGCGGATGGCCGGACGGGCGAGTACGTATGGTGCTCGACGTCTTGCGCCGCCGCGGCGATGACGAGATCGTTCGGACTCTTCCGCACGCCGCCCGGGTCTGGATCGATGAAGCAGCTTGAGCTCCTCGCTCCCGGTGGAAAGCCCGGGCGATCTGGAACGGGTGGGTCACGGCCACGTCTCTGGGTTCGGCGGCTCGTAGTCTGGAGCCAGCCTGGAGTCCGGTTGCGCGAAGTTCGACTGCGGCCGGGCCTCAACATCCTTTGGGCGCCGGACCCCGCGGAGCGGGGCGACCAGGTGGGTGGTGACGCCGGTTTCATAGGGCACGGCAGCGGAAAGACGCTGTTCTGCCGTCTGCTTCGGTATTGTCTCGGTGAGGACCGTTTCGCGGCCGATGAACAGCGCGAGGGTATCACCCACGCCTTTCCGAAAGGAATCGTCGGCGCCGAGGTGGTGGTCGATGGCGTTCCGTGGGTCGTGGTCCGCCCGATTGGCATGGGATGGGGTCACTTGGCCGTCCGGGACGGGAACCTGGATGAGGTGGTGAACGGGAACCAGGGAGTGGAGGGCGTGGAACCGTTCCTCGATGCGATCGCTGAGACCTTCCGGTTCGAAGAGCTTGCAGCCGTCGTTCCGCAAGACCGGCCCCGCGACACCTGGCGCCTGGCGCTCGCCTGGCTGTCTCGCGACCAGGAGTGTCGGTTCGACAAGCTGCTGGACTGGCGGTCGGCGGACTCGCAATCCGGTTCGGCGGCGCGCAGCCTCTCGGTTCCGCAGCTCCGGGACACCTTGAGAGCCTTGATTGGAGCCATCGACCCGGCCGAATACGCGCTTCGCGAAGAAATCGCGAGATTGGAGGCGGAGCACGCTGGGGCCAAACAAGAGGCGGGTCGTCGAGTCTCGGAGGCACGCCGTTTGCAGTCCAGCCTGAGCGACGAACTGCAGCTCGATCCGGAATGCCTCGTTCCCGGACCCATGGCGGTGGAGGTGTTGCGAGAGGCCGCGACAGCACGTCTTGATCGGCTGGGAGAGGTAGAGGATGGTTCTGATGCGGCCGTGACCGATCTCGGCGCGTTGCGGTCGGAGAGCTACGCTGCAAGGCAGCGCGTCGAAGAGTTGCAGAACCGGTTGTCCGGCGTACAGGCGCGAATTCCGGAGATCGAGGCGCTGGTTGCTCGCATCAGAGGAGAAATCCCGGGTGCGTCTGCTCGTGCCCGCGGCGCGGAGCACCCGGTGTGCCCGGTGTGTGAAGTACCGGTCGATCTGGCATTGGCGGACGGCTGCAAGCTGTCGCACCAACTCCCGGATCTGGAGGAAATGAAGCGGCGGCTGGGCCAGCTCCAGCAGGACGCCGAGCGCGAACGGCAGCGGCTGGAGCAGCACCGCGAGCAGGAACGGCGCATCATGCTCGACTTGAACCCGGCTCGTGAACGTGCCGACAAGCTGCACCGGCGGCTGCGGTCAACGGAGCTCATGAGAGATACGCGGTCCGAAGCCTGGTTCCGCGCTCGTCGTTGCGTTGAAGATGTCGAGCGCCTGGATCGATTGTTGGCTGAGCACGAATCGGTACAGTCCCGCGCTGATGCTCTGCAAGGTGAGATTGAGAGCAGACGTGACCGGGCGGGTGCCTTCCGCGATGCGCAGGCTGGCGTTTTCGACGTGTTGTCGAGAACCTTCGACCGTATCATCCGGACCGTCGTCGGCATGAACGCTTCGGGAAGGGTCGCCCTCGAGGGCAAGGGTCTCAGAGCGTCCGTTGTACTGGGCGGCGAGCGATCGACGGCCGCCATCGACTCTCTGAAGGTGATCGCGTTCGACTTGGCGGTCATGCAGATGAGCGTCGAGGGGCTCACCCACCTGCCCGCGTTCCTGATCCACGACAGCCCGCGAGAGGCCGATCTCGGCCTTGGCGTCTACCACCGGCTGTTTCACTTCGTTCGCGATCTGGAGGACGGCGGTGATGGTGCATCGTTTCAGTACATCGTGACGACCACCACGAGTCCGCCGAGCGCGCTGCGGATGGATCCGTGGTTGGTGGAGACGCTCGGCGGTGCCGCGGAGGACAGGCTTCTCCGCCGGGACTTGTGAGGTTAGCTTGTGGCTACCCGTGTGCCGGCCTGCTTCGTCGCTTCTGCGCAGTCGCGCTGACGTAACGGAGGGCAGTATCGGGCGGCGTGGACCCTGCTGCTCCCGGTGCAGGCCGGTAGGTTCGGCGGCGATGGCGCTCGGCCCACGTAACCTTCCCACCAACCGCCGTCCTTCACTTCGTCCCACGAGCGCGGTTCAGGGCTCCGTCTCGGCCGGGGCGAGCCGCGGGTCGGATACCGGGAGGACGGGAAAGCGGTCGAGGAATGCGGCGTAGGAGAGTACGAAAAGACTGGCCACCCCGGCCGTGACCAGGAGCTCCAGCAGGCCCAGCGGCACGCCTTCCCCGTGCCACAGCGACGGGACGACGAGGACGAAGCGTTCCAGCCACATGCCGGCGA
>JAPOYI010000048.1 GCA_026706665.1 Gammaproteobacteria bacterium
CCACACGCTTCACGAATCCGCCAATTTCACCCTCACTTTCTCATTGGACAGCGGGGGGTGGCAAGGGTAGCGCGAGGGTAGCACGCCGTGCTCGGCTCCAGGGCTTATCGTGCTTGGCGTGGCGATAACAGGCTGTATTTCGTAGAATTTTGCGCCTCTCCGCGATGTACGACGGGAGCGGACAGTGATGGACGATGCCCCCGGTCGGAATCCGGGGCCAAGCCGATGGGGCCGCATCCTGTTCCTGTGCGCGCTGCTTGGTACCGGTGTTTCGTCAGCCGGGGAAACCCGTCCCAATGTCCTGTTCATCGCCGTCGATGACCTGAACCACTGGGTTAGCCACCTCGATGGTCATCCCGGCACCCGAACGCCGAACATCGACCGTCTTGCCAGCGAGGGCGTGACCTTTTCCCGTGCCTACGCGGCGGCCCCGCTTTGCAATCCTTCGCGCGTCAGCCTGCTCACAGGTGTCATGCCGGCGCACTCGGGCGTCTATGGCAATTTCGAAGAACTTCGGGAGCAGCTACCGGATGCCGTCACGCTGCCGCAGTACTTTCGCCGGTACGGGTACAGCGTCAAGGGTGCCGGCAAGATATTCCACAGGTCGCTGCCGGGAGATGACGACGCCTGGGACGAGTACTTTGCTAGCTGGAAATCGACCCAAAAGAAGACTGACTCCGAAAAGGAAACGTCGCCGCAAAAGAAATCGAAGTTCACCAAGGATGGCATGTGGGCGCCCTGGGGACCCGTGGACACCGACGACAGCGAAATGATCGATGCCCAGAATGCCGATCACATCATCGCCGAACTCGAAGGCCCGCAGGACAAGCCGTTTTTCCTCGCCTATGGCACCCACCAGCCGCACTTGTCCTGGGAGGTTCCAAGGAAGTATTTCGAGATGCACCCCAGGGAGTCCGTCGTGTTGCCGAAGGTCATCGACAATGACCTCGACGATATTCCGCCGTTCGGTCGGAGGCTTGCTGCCGAGGTGCTGGACATCTCGAATGACATGGACCATGCGGTGCCCGGGGGCGATCACGCGAACGTCCTGAAATACAAACAGTGGGAGGCGGCCGTTCAGGGCTATCTTGCCAGCATCTCCTTCGCCGATGCCCAGGTCGGCAGGGTTCTCGATGCGTTGGCCGAGTCACTCCATGCCGACAACACGATCGTGGCGCTCTGGGGCGACCATGGCTACCACCTTGGGCAGAAGGAGCACTGGCGCAAGCACACGCTCTGGGAGGACGGCTTGAGAACGACGCTCGTCATTTCAGCTCCCGGCACTGCCCGCAATGTCCGCAGCGATCGGGTGGTCAGTTTGGTCGATCTGTATCCAACCCTGATCGAGCTTGCGGGTCTGGGTCCACGAGAGGGAATGGACGGGCAATCCCTCGTGCCGTTGCTGAATCAACCGGATCTGCCCTGGTCACGGCCGGTGGTCAGTACCTATGGTTTCCGGAATCACTCGATACGCACGGAACGCTGGCGATACATCCGCTATCACGACGGGACCGAAGAGCTATACGATCACGACGCGGATCCCTACGAGTGGACCAATCTTGCCGTGGAACCTGCCAAGGATGAACACCGCGAGGTGATGAACCGGCTCGCCGCGCACCTCCCTGAAGTCAACGTTCCCGCCCCGGACCATAAGTGAAAAGGGCGCTGATAGTCCTGGGTGTCGTCGTCGTCGGCGCAGGTCTGTACGCCGCGTACTGGGTCTACGGTGCCCAGAGCCAAGACAGTGGATAGAGACAGTGCCCGCGGTTTGGAGCAGGGGCGATACCTCCTCCTTGATGATCGCATCGTGGAAGATGCGCAGAACGCCGAACTCACGCTGGGGGTTGTCAGGAAGCACGGTGGCAATCCCCTGTTCGGCGAGGAGAAACCATGGGAGGCGCGCTTCGACAATCTCTACGCCAACGTCATCTACGACGACGAGGAACACCTGTACAAGTGCTGGTACAGCCCGTTTATCGTCGACAATTCGTCCAGGGGGATGAGCGCTCGACAGCGCGAAGAAGTGAGGTATCGAGCGCCCCGCAACCGGGAAATGGCCATTTGCTATGCCACTTCGCAAGACGGGCTAACCTGGTTCAAACCCGACCAGGGGCTTGTCGAATACGACGGCAGCACGGCCAACAACATTCTGTGGCGAGGCGGCGGAGACACCTGGGCGCTTCGGGCGGGGCCGCACGGATCAGGGATCTTCAAGGATCTCCGAGATCCGGATCCGGCTCGCCGCTACAAGGCGTTCCTCAAGTCCGAGATCCTCTCCGTTGCGTTCTCGGCCGACGGCATCCATTGGGAGGCTCCCATCGCCTGCCCCGAAGCGAATAGCGCGGGCGATACCCACAACAACGCCTTCTGGGCGCCGAGCTTAAGAAAGTACGTGGGGATAACCCGCCAGTGGAGCAAACCGTTTGGCCGCCAGGTTGCATGGACGTCGAGCCCCGATTTCCTCAATTGGGACAAGACGCAGATCGTGCTGGAGGGGTCCGACGAGAGACACCAGACCTATTCGATGCCGGTCTGTTTCCACGGCGGCGTGTATATCGGGCTGGTTGCCATTCACGACCAGGATGCGGACCGTGTCTGGACAGAGCTGACCTGGAGTCCGGACACTACAACATGGCATCGCGTGGTTCCCGGAACCCCGTTCATCCCGAACGGTGACGAAGGCGCGTATGACTGGGGTTGTGTATACGCTGCGGCGTGTCCGGTTTTCCTCAAGGGCGAAATCCGTTTGTATTACGGGGGGAGCGACGGGCTTCACACGAGCTGGCGAAACGGTTTTTTCTGTCTGGCGACCCTGCGTCCCGACGGTTTCGCCGGCTACAGGGCGACGGAGGCGGCGACAGTAACAACAACGCCCGTCTTTGACGGGCAGGCTCCGCTCCGGGTTTCAGCGGACATTGCAGAAGGAGGCCGCCTGGTTGTTCGCGTCCTGGGCGAGGAGAAGCAGGTGTTGGCTGAAAGCCATCCGCTGGCGAGTACCGTGTCGGATTCCCAAGTGCGGTGGCTGGACGATGGTGCCCTGGAAGCGATCGGGTCCAGGCCTGCCCGGCTTCAATTCGCGTTCCATGAGGCGACGGTGTTTTCCTTTTCCCTGGGCAACCCGAAGGGGAGTTTCGAGTGATGGCCGAGGTCCAGACGAAGGTGGAGATAGCGTTCGAGCCAGCCGATCTGGCTGGCACCCGGTACGAGGGTTGGATCGCCGACCGCATGAAGGTCAATGTCGAGAAGCGTCTGCTGCAGTTGAACCTCGACATGATTCTCGACCCGTATGTCAATCGGCCGGGCAAGCAGTGGTGGGCCGGGGAGCACGTCGGAAAGTACCTGCATGCGGCAACCCATGCTTGGCGGTTCACGGGGGATGACCGGCTCAAGATCCGCATGGACTCGACCGTAAGGAGGCTCATCCAGACCCAACTCCCGAATGGGTACCTCGGCACGTACAGTGAGAGCGACCAATTCGGTGAGGGAGACGGGATTGGATGGGACGGCCCGGTCTGGGATGTCTGGACTCACAAGTACAACCTCATCGGATTGCTCACCTACTACCAGGCCACCGGCCATGAACCAGCGCTCGAGGCGAGCAGGCGCGCAGCGGACCTGATGCATGAACTCTTCGTCGTGAACAAGAGAAGCATGCGACTCGCCAGTTCCCACCAGGGCATGGCCGCAACCAGCGTGCTCGAGCCCATGGCCCTTCTTTACCGGCTGACCGGCGAGCCCGGATACCTCGAGTTCTGTCACGCGATCATCGATGCGTGGGAAGACGAAAGCGATCCCGAGACCTGGATGTCCGAAGAGGAGGGCTGCCACCTTCTCACCAGCCTGCTCGAACACGGAAACGTCTACAGGACCGCCAACCGGAAAGCCTACGAGATGCTGTCGAACCTGGTGGGGCTACTCGAGTTGTACCGCGTCGATCCCGACGAGCGGTACCTGACCGCCTGCAGGAATGCGTGGGACGACATCTCGACAAAGCGTCTCTACGTAACCGGAACGGCCAGCTATCACGAGAAGTTCACGCCGGACGGCAGGCTGCCGCCGGGCGTGGCGGCCGGAGAAGGCTGCGTCACGGTGACCTGGCTGCAACTGACGCGCCACCTGCTCGAACTGACGGGCGAGGTGCGCTACGCCGATGAACTTGAGCGCACGACCTACAATGCGCTGCTCGCCGCGCAGTCACCGCGTACCGGTGAGGTGACCTACTTCGTGCCGTTGGTTGGACGGAAGCTCTACAACGGTCGCGACGTCAAGATGACCCCTGCGATCTCCTGCTGCTCCAGCAGCATTCCCCGCGGCATCGCGATGATTCCTGCTTTCGCGTCAGGCGTTCTGTACGGCAAGCCGGCGCTGTTGCAGTACATTCCGGGGAAGCACGTGCTGGCCTACGGCACGGGTGAGGAGCGCAGGAAGGTCACGTTGCACGTCAGCGGTGACTATCCCCGGACGGGCGACCTTGAGGTCCAGGTGGAACCGGAACGGGCAGACCGGTTTGCGGTCGTCCTGCGCGCACCCTCCTGGGCACCGGGATTCGAGGCGACGGTTGACGGAGTGGCGCACACCCCTTCGCGCGACCGGCTGATCGAAATTGAGCGCACCTGGTCGCCGGGGGACAAGATACGTTTGAAGATTCCTCTCGAGATCCGCCAGGTTCCCGACGGCGACAAGACCAGCAACGCGGTCGCCTTCGTTAGGGGGCCTCAGGTTCTTGCCACGGATACGGCCGTTGAATCAGGTGGCGGCACCGCTGAATCGGGCTGGTGGGGCGATGCCATCTACACGCGAGCGGTGAGGCAGGATGGAGTCGAAAAGGCGTTCCGGCTGGTGACCTTCGCCGACGCGGGTCAGAACAAGGAGGAATACGCCGTGCTCCACGAAGGGATCGAAGCGACTGACTCCGCATAGACCCGAGCGGTCCGGTCTCAGGGCCTGGCAAGTTTGGGCTGTCGGCTAGTCAATCGCCCTCGGTCGCCCCGCTTCTCCGTTCACCCTTGACAGCGAAGTCGAAAATTTTCCCATCACTGCTCAAGGCGCCTTCGAAGGTGGCTCCCGTCACCTTCAACCAGGTCTTCAAGGTACCGGCCGATGCCTCACCCGGTTTCGCCCAGTATTTCATCTGGGATTGAGGCGCATCGTACTCGTAGGTCAGGATGCCGTCCTCGAAGCTGATGGCCGAGACCTCGATCTCGCCGTCTTCGTCGTCGTCGAGCCTTGCCGTGAGCGCATCCCCTACCGAAGAGATGGTCAGCGTGCCGTGGAAATCCTTGCCAAGAATGTTGGTCACCACGTCCCACCGACCCACAACCGCGTCCGGGGAGGACACAACGCCTGCTCCCTTCACGCCGGGATAGTCGCGCCAGATCCACCGCAGCGTATCGGGAAATATCGCGCCGCCGTGGGCCAGGTCGTGCCCGCCCGTCCCCATCTCGAATCGATAGTCGTAACGGGCGAACATCAGCGCGGACTCCATGCTGAGATTGGCGAGCGTCCAGTTTCCTTCCGTGAGGTTCAGGTCGTTCATTCCATCCTGCAGGAACACCCGTATGGGTTTCGGGTTTCCGCGGGTCTTCCGAATCAGATACGGATATTCGGACCCGCCTCGTAGCCGCGTGTAGCTGCCTATGTGGCTGATGACCTTGCTGAAGGCGTCCGGGCGTTCCCACGCGGCCGTGAACGAAGCCAGGCCGCCGTCGCTCATGCCGCCGATGGCTCTTCCCGCGGCATCGTCGACGAGGTTGTAGTCCTTGCCGACCTCCGGGAGGATCTCTTCGAGCAGGAACCGGGCATAGGCGTCTGAGAGCGGAACATACTGTGCGCTGCGTTGGTCGTCGACGTGTTCGCTCGCGCCCGGATTGATAAAGATGCCGATGGAGACGGGCATTTCGCCCTTGTGAATCAGGTTGTCGAATACGGTCGGCGCCCGCACCGGTCCTTCCAGCATGACGTAGGCCTGGCCGTCCTGGAACACCATCACGCACGCGGGCTCGGCGTCGGTGTACTGCGCCGGCACATAGACCCAGTAGTCGTGTGTCGTGTCGGGATAGATGCGACTGGCATCCCACGTGTGCTTTGTCACCACGCCCTTCGGGACGCCTTCCTGCGGTTCTGAATCAACGCCTGGCACGTACTCTGCTCCACTCGCCCAGGTCGCAAGGACCAGGGACAACACTGTGATCAAGAAAATTGGCATATTTGCCTCGCGCGCACCTATGGTCGCAATGGCCAGGCCAATGCGCAATTCCCTAGAATATCCCGCCACGCGTAGCGCAAGGAATATTGGCAGGCATATGAACGACGAGGAAAAGTACCTTTTTGACCTTCGCGGTTACATCGTCGTCAAGAACGCGCTATCGGTCGAGCAGATCGAGGACCTGTCCTCGCGCCTGGAAGCGCGTCGCAAGATGAAGGAGCAGCGCCACTTCGGCTCGGACCGGACGAGTTTCGGGACCGACGAGGGCCCAGCCTGGTCGGCGCCGTCCTTGCTGGAGTGGGGTGGCACCTACATCGATCTCATCGACCTGCCGACCATCGCACCCTATCTCGATGCGCTCCTCGGCACCGGCTACCGCCTGGACCACGACTACATCAACGTCGTCAACGCGGAGCACCCGAGCCGGCTCTACCTTCACGGCGGCGGCCATCTGGGGGCGGGAGGGCCGCGAGACGTGGTGGGGCCAAGCGATGGCGGTCAGTGCTACTACCACTACAACAACGGCAGGTTCTTCAATGGCTTGTTGACCGTGGCCTTCGAACTCAACGACGTGAGCCCCTCGACCGGCGGCTTTGCGTGCGTCGCCGGGAGCCACAAGGTGAACTTCCCGCTCCCGAGCGATTGGCGTGTCAGCAAGAGTCAGGCCGACATCCCCGAGTGCGTGGATAGGGTCAACGCGGACGCGGGTGACGCGATCATCTTCACCGAAGCCTGTGCGCACGGAACCGTGCCCTGGGAGGGCGGGGGAGAACGGCGAACCGTTTTCTACAAGTATTGTCCCCATGCGGTGGCATGGGGTCCCTGTTACTACAACGCCGATCACTACGGCGACCTGACCGAAAACCAGCGTGCGATCCTGATGCCGCCGAGCGCGTATGGACCACACAGTCACACGGCGCCGATATGGAAGAGAGCGCAGGCGGAGCAAGCCGAATTGGCCCGGCTGCGCAAGGAAGTGGCGGAACTGAAAAACGGGCGTGAATCCGCGCAATAGACAACGCGCCATTGCAATCCTCTGACCAATATCGAGCAGGAGAATCGACGTGTCTCTCAACATATACCTGACTTTCGACGGCAACTGCCGGGAGGCTTTCGAGTTCTACCGATCCGTCTTCGGTGGCGACTTCCAGGCATTCGCAACCTTCGCGGAAGGCCCGGACGACATGCAGGTGCCAGACGGAGACAAGGACGACGTGATGCACGTCTCGCTGCCTGTTGGCGACAGCGTGCTGATGGGTAGCGACAACGGTCCGTTCGGATCGCCGGTTTCCGCCGGAAACAATTTCTCCATCTCTATCATTGGCCAAAGCCGCGAGCACTGTGACGAGGTGTTCGCGAAGTTGTCTGCCGGCGGGTCCGTGACGATGCCGTTACAGGATACGTTCTGGGGCTCGTACTACGGCATGTGGACCGACAGATTCGGCATCAACTGGATGGTGAACTACGCCTTGCCGGCCGACTGAAAGCGTCAGAGCACACCACGTATGGTTCACTGAGGGGAACGGCCGGTGCGCGTGGGTTGCCGATCGACTAGACCGCCACGCGCTAATGGCGATGTCGTTTGCTCAGGGCGATCCCCAGTACGCACGGAAGCTCCCGATCCTCGGTGCCCGTGTGGACACGATTGTTGATGGCCAGGACTCCTCCAGAATCCGTCGCTCATAGCTTAGCGGCTGGCTAGGTTCGAACTAGCGCGCGCCGTTTGGGGGAGGCTGGCATGAGTACCGTCGTAGCGGTCAAGGCCGATATAGGATAGAGCAGGATCAGAATGTTGTAAGTCGTGTCGAACGCCTCGGCAAGGCATTCGTGTTGCTGCCCGTTGAGATCAGAAATGGTGAGGGGGTTGGCTCTTGTCATTCTGCGTCGGATAGGAACAACCGGCCAAAGGAGATGCTCGGGCGTGATCGCGTCGACTGTGGGGTGTCCGAATCTGGCGCAGAAGGTGGGTGAAGATTCGATGCGTCGCACGGGCGCTGAGAACTCGGAACCTGCGCCGTTCTCCAGTGGTTCCAGCACAAAGACGACGCAGGCTCTAGGGTTCGTGCGGGCATACTCACGAGCGGCCGCGTAGACGGAAGCGCCGAACTTTCTTGCTAGCTTAATCGGGGTCTTGATCTCGAGCGGGCAGTCGGTGGCGTGTTCGCCGAAGGTGGGGCCCTTGAACAAGAGGTAGCGCGCAAAATTGTTCGCCTCGCGCTCGAACTGATCGGCGACCTCGGGGGCGAGTGTCTTCCTGCAGTCCTGGGAGAACCGGAAAATCTTGCGGTGCCAAGGGATGTCGTGGTGTCCGGTCTCGTGCAGCTTGAGAAAGGTCTGTTTGGCTTTGACCACGGTACTATCGATGTGGATCAGGGCTTCATCGGCGTCATAGAGCCCGAAGACCTTGCTCATCGCGCTCTTGATGCGCGCGCGTGTGGCGGTGGCCTTCCCTTTGAGATACGAGACGATGGCTTCGGCGTCGAAAGCGCTGGTCGGTGCAAGGCGAACCTTCGCCGCCAAAAGAATGTCGTTGACGGGAATGGGGTAGCGGTCCCATGCGTCCGCGCGGTCGAGGAGTCGGTGGGCTTGTTCCTCGACCGCGCGGAGGTCATCGGGATCGAGGGTGCTGTCGTCAGGTCTTGTCATGTGCCTGCCTCCTGCTTCTTATGAATTGTAGGTACTCGAGCAGTTCGGATTCCTCATCCGCGGTCAGGTTGTATTCAGCGAATGTCGCCACCCGTCCGTGGCGACCATCATCGGGACGCTTGCTGGACGACATGAGGTAGCCGGCCTTTTCCATCAGCCAGTGCCGGCAAGAAGTAGACCAGGTTCAGTTCTGTGTTCGGATAGCCAGTTTCCATGCGGATAGCCGCCGTGACGCGAAGATGGTTGTAGCCCTCATGCGTCGGAAACTCGTGGATAAGCACCCATTGGGATCCATCCGAGATTGTCTCCCACGGAAGCCCATAGTCCTCCAGGAATTTCTCATCCTGCGGCCGAGGAAATGCTGTCCGTGGTCAAGGTACACAGTCACCCTTCTGGCGTTGCTGCGTTCTCTGCGACCGATGATCAAGGAGATTTGCGGCTGCTACCGATGATTCGCGGATGGGTGGAAGCCGACGTTACGCACGGAAGTGCGGTGATGCTTCCCGACGGCGTGATGTTCGGTCGGGTCTTGCGCCCTGACCGAACGTTCGAACCTATCGATTGCATTGCCGTCGCGAGCGATAACCTTGATTTCTGGTATGCAGATTCGGGCGGTGCCGAGTCGTCCCGCTTCTTGGCGTCGGACGCGCAGATCTTTGGCGAAGGGACGATCGAACGGATGCGACGCCTGTCGATCGATTGCGACGCGAACGCTGCGGCATGGGGATGACACTTCAGGGCAGTGGATTCTGCTTCGTGTTCGGCGCAGAATCGCCCCGACTGGCGAGATTGCCGATGGCCGTGAGGTAGACGGTAGCGGCGCAGGGCCTGGGCGCGGGGATCGCCGAAGCGCAGCGCCGAGGCGCGCTGGCGGC
>JAPOYI010000083.1 GCA_026706665.1 Gammaproteobacteria bacterium
CGAATCAACCGCTTGGGTCAATTCTAGGGGAGAAAATGTCGGGAACTTCAGCCTAGAGGGCGACGGGGCCGCCGCGGAGTTCGAGGCGTTCTGGTCGTTGTTCGAGCAGCGCCCGGACCGGGCGGCTTTGAACTGGACCTTGCGGGTCCGGCTCGAGAGGGTGGTGGAACTGGACTTCGAGCAGCTCGAGCGACTCGGCGTGCGGCAGTCGGACTACGGGAGCCGGGACTACGCACGCACGCAGGAGATCTCCGACGCCCTGAACTATCTGGGATGCGACGGCCTGATCGTACCGTCCGCGCGCCACGAGGGCAGGAACCTGGTGGTCTATATGCAGAACCTCGGCCCGGGTTGTCTCGTGGAGGAGGTCGAACCGGGCGTGTTCGCCTGGAGCGACTCGGCGAGCTAGAGCTAGCGCCCCGCAAGCGATGGCGTCATTCCTGTCCCCCGCAGCGGCGGTCCAATTCGCCGACAGTGCCGTCCGGCGTGTCGAACAGTGTCGATTGGTGTTGCCCCAAGGATAGACTGGTAACTCCCGACGGTTCGGCAAGCGGCTGGTCTTGGTTCAGTGGCATCACGTAGCGGTTGCCTATCCCCGCAAACGGGGAAGTTGGGCGGGTAGTTGGGACGCCGGTAGGGCGCGGATTCGAGACTCCAGTTGGTAGCGTTCCGTGCCGGCATGCACTAAATCCAGCCGGTCGAGGTTCAACGTCTCAAGCGCTGAGCGCATCGATGGTGTCAGCCGGGGTGCTTCCGAGCGCTTCACTTCAAATCCATAGCGGCGATTGCCGTCGGCGATCAGCAGATCGAGTGCTGCGCCGCTATGGGTGGACCAGTGGAAGCACTGATCGGGACGCGCGGCAAGTACATGCATGATCTCGCTGATGATGAAGCCCTCCCAGGAGGCGCCCACCTTGGGATGCGAAAGGAGATCTTCCCGGGACGACAGGCCCAGCAGCGCGTGGAGAAGACCTGAGTCCGCCACGTAGACCTTCGGTGAGCGAACCTGGCGTTTGTTGATGTTCTCGAACCAGGGCGAAAGTTGGCGCACCGCGAACAACGATGTGAGCAGGTCCAGATAGCGTCTGACCGTCGTGTGCGAAACACCGAATGCGCGGCCGAATTCGGCTCCGTTCCATGTCTGCCCGTGCCAATGCGCCAGCATGGTCCAGAAGCGGCGCAGGGTTGCCGGCGGGGTCGTGCCGCCCAGATCAGCTACGTCCCGCGACAGAAAGGTGTCGACGAAACTGTTCCGCCAGCGGCGGCTGGCCGGTTCGGAGGCCGCCAGATAGGATCGTGGAAAGCCACCCCGCAGCCATAGCCGTTCCAGGTCGCCAACTTCGGTCTGGTCGAATCCGTCGAGTTCGTGGAACGCCACCCGGCCCGCCAGTGTCTCGGACGTTTGCCGCAGGAGATTCGGTGATGCGCTGCCGAGCACGAGAAATCGCGCTGGCGTCCGGGGACGATCAGCCAACGTACGCAGCAGCGGGAAGACCTCGGGTAATCGGTGAATCTCATCGAGAACCACAAGGCCCTTGAGGGGGCGCAGTTCAAGGCCGGGATCTGCCAGCCGGGCGAGATCGGCCGGGTTTTCCAGATCGAACCACACGGTCGGCCCTTTGCGCGATGCGGCCAACTGCCTGGCCAGGGTGGTCTTGCCGACCTGGCGCGCACCCACCAGCGCAACGACGGGGAATTCCCGGAGCAGCAGGCGAATGCGGCGCAAATGACGTTGTCTGGGAATCTCCATGCATTGAAATATGATCTCAATGTGTTCAAATTTCAATGCATAATTGTTGGCTAGCCGAAGCGCAGGCCGGTGACTTCCGACAGTTCGGCCAGCGCCTGGTCTTCGTTCAGTACCTTGATCGTGTGCATGCCCATGGCGCGGGCGGGCTTGAGGTTGATGCCGAGATCGTCCAGAAACACCGTTCGGGCCGGCTCGACGCCCAGGTGTTCGCAGGCGATGCGGTAGATCGCGGGGTCCGGTTTGCGGACGCCTTCGACGCTTGACTCCACGATGACTTCGAACAGCGACATCGCGTTGTCCATGATCTTTGCGCGTGTCGGATCCTCCACGGCCGGCGAGCTTCCGCCGGTGGGCTTCATGTTGTTCGTGATGGCGCCGACGCGAAAGTGCTGCTTGCAGCTCCGCAAGGCTTCGATCATGCGCGGCCGGGGCGCGCCACTCAGGATTTCAAGCACCCTCTTGCCGTTCACCGGATGGCCGAGCGCTGCGGTTTCGGCGCGGAACAGGTCATCGAACGCATCGACATCGACCTGGTTCGACTCGAATTGCGCCCAGGCGTTGGTTTCCGGATTCGTCGCGTTGACGCCGCGAATGAAGTCACGAGGGGGGCCATTCGCCGCTTCGAACTGATTGAAGGCTTCAAATGGGCTCGCGGTCAGCACGCCGCCTATGTCCCACAGAACCGCTTCGATACCTTGACGCATGGGGATCTCTCCTGCGCTTGACGAATTGGGTTGCCCTCGATCTGCGGGCGTGACCGTATCATAGGGTTTGAACTCCCGATGCCGAAGCCGCGTCGGGTACCGGTCGCAGAATGGGGACAATGCAACATGGACATTCAGGACGGCGTAGCGATCGTCACGGGCTCCTCTTCGGGCGTCGGCGCCGCCTGTGCGCGCCAACTGGCGGAGAGGGGCTGCCACGTGGTCATCAATTTCGCCCATAACGAGGCGGGCGCGAGAGAGACGCAGGCGGCGTGCGAGGCATTCGGCGTCGAGACGGCCGTGGTGCGGGCGGATGTTGCCGACGACGATGGATGTCGCGCGCTGGCGCGCGCGGCGGTCGACAAGTGGGGCCGCATTGACGCACTGGTCAACAACGCGGGTACGACGAAATTCAATGCCCACGACAATCTTGAGGGATTGACCAGTGAGGATTTCCTGCAGATCTACGCGGTCAATACCGTTGGCGCGTACCAGGCGACGCGCGCGGTCGTCCCCGCGATGCGTGCGTGCGGCCGCGGCAGCATCGTCAACGTCTCGTCGACGGCGGGCGTGACCGGGGGCGGCAGTTCGGTGGCGTACGCGGCGTCCAAGGGCGCGTTGATCACCATGACCCTGTCGCTCGCCCGCGCGCTGGGACCGGAAATCCGCGTGAATGCGGTGTGTCCCGGGTTCATTCAGGGGCGTTGGCTCGAAAGCGGCATGGGCCCGGAACGCTATGCGGCGGCGAAGGCGGCCCTGGAGGCGAGCGCTCCGCTACGGCTCACGGCGACACCGGACACCGTGGCCGAGAGTATTCTCTACTTCATCGAAGGGGCGGACCTGGTGACGGGAGAGACATTGATCCTCGATGGCGGCGCGCGCCTTTCGCAGATCCAGCTCGCACGGCGGTGAGGGGCCCTTAGCTGTCGCGGAGCCGTCCGGGCAATCCGGTGGCACGGGCCGTCCTCCGGCGTATGGCGGCGCTGACAGTGTCTTCGTCGGCCCGCACGGTCACCCGGTTGCGGGCGCGTGTAACGGCGGTGTAGAGCAGTTCCCGCGTGTTCACGCGCGAGTCCGCGTCGCCGGGAATGAAGACCACCTCGTCGTACTCGGAGCCTTGTGCGCGATGCACCGTGAGCGCGAAGAAACTCTCGTGCTCCGGGAGGCGGGAGGGCGAGACGAGGAACCGGGCGTCGTCGCCATCCTGCCCGGCGAGGTCCGGGAACCACACCCGGCGACGGTTCCGGCTGTCGAGAATCACGATGCCGGTGTCGCCGTTGGATAGCCCCGTCGCCCTGTCGTTGCGCGTCACGATGATGGGGCGGCCGGGGTAGAACTCGTCATTGGCGGGAATGCTCCCCGTGTCTCGCAAGCGCCGTTCCACCAGGCGGTTGAATCGGTTGACGCCGAACGGTCCGCGCCGATGGGCGCAGAGGACGCGTCGGGCGGGAAACGCGTCCCCCGCATGCGAATCCTCGAAGTGCGCGGCCCACCCCTCGGCGGCTTCATGCGCGAACCGGCCGAACGCGACCTCGTCGGCCAGGGGCTCCAGGTTGGTGTCGAGGCTGTCCTTGAGCACGTCGATGGCGCTGGCCGCATCGCCTCGGCCGATGGCGCCGGCGAGGTGCCCGATCCCGCTGGATGGACCGAAGCGATGGCTCTTTGTGAGCCGCACGATGCATGGCGCCAGCAGCGAGGTTCCGCTACCGGACGTGGCGCAGAGATCGCTGAAAACGGAGCCCGGCTCGACCGAGGATAGCTGCCCCGCATCTCCGAGCAGTATCAATCGTTTACCCTCCTCAAGGCCATCCAGGAGCCGCGCCATCAGGGACAGGTCGACCATCGAACACTCATCCACGAGGAGCGCATCGGCAAGCGTGTCGGTCCTCAACAACAGCCGGTGAAGCGTGCTGGCAACGGGAGTGAAGTCGCGCAGCGCGGGCACCTTGTCGGCCAGCGCCCTTGTTCGGAACTGGGCCCTCACCGATTCCTGCAGCCGCGCCGCCGCCTTGCCTGTCGGGGCGGCGAGCGCAATGCGGCGCGGCGCGGCGATGCCCAGATCCGCCAAAAGGGCGATGAGGCTCGCAGCGAGCGTGGTCTTGCCTGTGCCCGGGCCCCCGGTGACCACGCAAAGCTGGCGCGAGACCGCGATCTTCGCCGCGGCGATGGCGGCTTCCGACTCCTCAAGAAGCACTTCGCGCATCCAGCGCTCGACATCGACGCAGGGTGTGGCGGTGTCCCGCGCCAGTTCCCGCATCCGTAGGGCAAGCCGCGATTCCGCCGCGAACATGCGGTGCAGATATAGATTGTCGCCATCCAGGACGAGGGGACGCTTGGCTTCGAGCGCCTGGCCGGACGCGACAACGGGACTTCCGGATAGCGCAACCTTCAGGTCCGCGAACGCCGGCAGGCATGCCTGGCGGATGGGGTCGGGCAGGTCGCCACCGGCATATCCCGACTCCGCCGAAGACCATTCCAGGATCTCGATGATCGGTCTGCCAGCACAAGTGCCCAAGGGCAGGCAGGCGTGTCCGCTTCGATGCATCGCGCTTGCGACGGCGCCCGCCAGGCTGGTGGCCGGGGCCGCGCCAAGTTCGGTGAGCAGTCGCGCGAAGTAACGGTCGATGTCCGCGAGTGCGCCCGTCTCGCCGAGGTCCGAAAGCAATGCGTCCTGGTTCATGCCGTGGCGCCCTTGAAACACGCGTCGATTGCCTCGATGCAGGCCCGCGTGGGTGCATCGCGGTACACCCCCTGACCGGGAATCTCCGGCGACATGCCCCGCACGAACAGGTAGAAGACGCCGCCGACGTGGCGCTCGTAGTCGTAATCGGGCAGGCGCAACCGCAGAAAGCGGTGCAGGGCGGTGAGGTAGAACAGGTACTGCGCCGCATAGCCGTGCGCGGCCATGGCGGCCCGCACGGCCTGTCCCGAATAGGCGTGAATGTTGTCGCCGAGCCAGTTCGACTTGTAGTCCATCACGTACCAGCGGTCGCCGTGCCGTGCCACGACGTCGATAAACCCGTGCAGGAAGCCGTCGATTCCGCTTGCACTGTCGGGAATACCGTGGCTGTAGCCATGCGCGGCGAAGCAGCGGGCGAGGCGCGCGCGGTCCATGCCGTATAGCGGCAGGTGAAATTCCATTTCCGCGATGGGCCGTTCCACCTCGCCGACGCGAAACACGCGCCCGTCAACCTGGCTCTCGAGGGGCGCGTTCAGGGTGTTCTCGACCATCGTTCGCGCGGCCGGCACCCACTTGGCGTCGATGCGGTACTTTGCGAGTACATCCCGACAGATGTCGTCGAGATCGGCGCCCGGCTCGACGTTCCTTTCGAACATCTCGTGCAGGCAATTGCCCGGGCGAAAGCCGCTCGGGAAGGTGAACACGTCGAGCCGGTCGCCTGTCGCCCTGGCTGGCGCCGCACTTTCTTCTTCGATGGCGGCGTCATCCTGGTCGTGATCCGGCTGGTCGACGTCCTCGTGCTCGGCGGATGTCACGGCGGCGCCCATGTCGGAAGTGAGGGCGGAGAAGCTGGTCCGCTGGCGGATGCGCCGGAGCGTGCGGCCGAGCGTACGCGCGGCGAGCGGCTCGAGTCCTGGAAGCTCCAGGTTTTCGTTCACAAGCCGGGGCACCGAAGCCGCGCCATCGAGCACGGTCGTGGCGATGGCGTCGGACGCTCCCTCCGCGAACCGCTCGACCTCCGAGAGCCATGTCGTGCTGTCCAGCGACTTGACATGCGCGGCGTTGGCGTCCAGTTGTTCTCCGAGCGTGCTTTCGGCCCGCAGCTCGGGACGGTGAATGAGCCACGCGAGCGGTGCATTCTGGCTGTCAGTCGCCCGCGCCCACGTCACCACGCAACGGTATTTTGCGCGGGTAAGCGCGACATACATGAGACGCAACTCATCCGCCTGGTCTTCGATCCATTCCCGGGCGCGGGCGTCGCTCGAGGGATTCAGATCGAGAATCTCGGTGAAGTCGCCATCCAACTCGTGGTACTCGACTGTCCTCTCTGTTCTCCGTCGGCGCCTGAACCAGGCAAACGGACAGAACACCACGGGAAACTCCAGTCCCTTGCTGCGGTGGATCGTGACGATCTTCACCAGTTGCTCATCGCTCTCCAGGCGAAGCTGCGTGCCCTCGTCCCCGGGCTCCGGGTGCGCCGAGGCGCGGGCAAGCCACTCGACGAGACCCTGTGGCGACAGCCGCTCGCCGGTCTCGGCCTCCTGCATCAACTCGGTCAGATGCAGCACGTTGGTCAGGCGGCGTGCGCCGTCGGGATACTCGAGCAGGTGAGCGGCGCAATCCGTATTCTCGTCGAAGAGCAGCCGTCGGATCAGGGTCGCGACACCGCGTTCGCTCCACGTATCCCGGCAGTCCTGCGCCCATGCGGTCCAGCTCGCCCAGGTGTCGTCGTCGTCCTGAAGTTCCGCGAGGTCGGACATGGTGAGGCCGAACAGATCGGTCGCCAGCGCGCCGCGCAACATGGATGGAAAGTTGTATTCCGCCGGGTCGGCCGCCAGTGCGCGCAAGAGGTGCTTCAGCTGGGTGGCTTCGAGCGTCTCGAACACGCTGTCTATGCCCATCTCGACGCTCTGGACGCCGCGTTCCCGCAGCTTCCTGGCGATGATGCGGCCCTGTTCGCCGGTGCGAACGAGGACCGCGATGTCGCCGCCGGCAAGGAGTCGCGTGGTGGCATCACGATGGATGGCAGCCTTGCCATCGCGCGCCAGCGCGAGCAATTCTGCGATTTCGTCGGCGGCCTGTTCGGCGACTACTTCCGTCAGCGTGCCCTTGGTCCAGACCCTGCCGTCTGCCGCGCCGGGGAAGAGCCGCAACTGGAAGGGTTTGGGATCCATGCCCTGGTCCCGTATTCGCAGGTGCTCGGAGCCGCGCGGCGCGGCTTGCACCTGTTCGAACGTGATCTGCTCCGGGCGCAGGAACGGATTGCCGCGATCAAAAAGCGCGTTGACAGCCCGCAGGAGCGTGGGACTGGATCGGTAGTTGTGTTGGAGCGAGAGCTTGCGCATGTCGCGCCTGTGCGCCGTCGCGCCGAGGTAAGCGAAGACGTCAGCGCCACGGAAGCGATAGATGGACTGCTTGGGATCGCCGACGATCATGAGACCGCCTTCGGCGCGGGCCGGTTGGACCCTGGCCTCTCGGGACGGATAGATGGTCTCGAAAATTCTGGCCTGCAGACGATCCGTATCCTGGAACTCGTCTATCAGGGCCACCGGGTACCGCGCGCGGAGGCGTTGGGCCAACGTCTCGCCTGCTTCCCCCGCAAGCGCGTGATCGAGTTCCGTGAGCATGGCGTTGAAGCTCAGGTGGCGATACTTCCAGGTATCGTGGCGCAGTGAGCTTCTCGTCGCTTCAAGGACGCGCCGCCTCCGGTCCGGGAGCCACAACTGGCATATCTGGTCAGTGCTGTTTCCCAATGCTTCGAAGTGATCGTAGAGAGGGATGTCGGGCAGTTCCTGGGCCCGCCGCCTGCTCAGTTTGGTCGAGAGCTCACGTCGCCCGAAATAGCCAGCATGTCCGAGCGGCAGCAGGTCGGGATCGTTGGCGTCGAACGCGCGGCGGACTTCGTCCAGGCGCCCCGTGTTCTCGTTCTGGTTCCAGGTCAGGGTATCCAGGGCATCGAGGAAACGTTCTTGTTGCTCCGGCTCGCCCCAGGCTTCGCGGGCGGCCTGGAACGACGCGCGCCGCGCGTTGTTGGCGGACGCGAATCTCCGGGCGAAATCCGCGCCGCCCCGAATCACGCTCGGCTTGGCGTGATGCCTGCCGACCCACGAGCTGACCGAATCCAGCTCGAATCTGGCTGCCTGCGCGACCTCCAGAAGCGGAATCGGTTCGGGCGCGATGTGTGTCCGCCAGAAGTCGCGCACCGCGGCCGCAACATCGCCCGCATCATCGCCGGTGACCCCGAGACCGAAAGGAATCCGCGCATCGAAGCCGAACTCGGTCAATGCGCGCTGGCAGAAGCCGTGGATGGTCATGACATTGGCGCGGTCGAAGTCGCGGATGGCCGAAGTGAGGCGCGTCACGATCTCCTCCTGATCGATCCGCTGGTCGCCCCAACGTCTTATCAGTTCTGCCCCCAACCCCTGGCCCTGGCCATTGCCTCGTGCGAGGTCGAGCGCATCGCGTATGGCGCCACGGATGCGCGTGCGCAATTCGCCGGTGGCGGCGACGGTGAACGTGACGATCAGCAGGTCGTCGATGCGCCGGCCGGACTCCACGATCAGGCGCGCGACCAGCGTGGTCAACGCGTATGTCTTGCCCGTGCCGGCGCTCGCCTCGACCAGGAGGTCGCCGTCGAGCGGCACATCGAGCGGCCGTGCGCGTGCCGTGCGCCTCATTGCAAGGCCTCCACCAGGGGTTCCAGCAAGTCTTTCGCGAGAGAACGGAAGGCGCCGGTGAAGGGATCGTCACCAAAAGCTATCCGGTGGTAGTCGTCTTTACCGTCCCCGTACAGCCCGAACCAGGCATCTTCGGCTTGGGAAGGGTTTCCGGTCAGCCATTTCCAGGAGGTCGTCGGAAAGAACGGCAAGGGTTCCCGCTGGCCGTCCATCCAGGCCTTGAGCCAGCGATCCAGGTGTGACCGCGCGTGTTCTGGCGCGGGACCCGTCATTATCGCCGGCGCGTTCGTCTTGCTGCCGAGCAGGATCGCAGTGACGGGGCGCGCGACCGAGCAAGTCAGCGCCAGCAGGAGGAGCCAGGCCTCCACCCTGTCCTTTTCGCGTATATCGCCGATGCGCTGCCATAGGAACCGGGCCCTGTCCTTGTGGCACTGCCCAACCGAGCCCACTATTCGCAGGCCATCGATCGAGACGTCGACCGCCACTTCGGTGCAATAGTCCTTGTAGGGCGCCAATGCGGCGACGATCTCCGCGACGTCCCGCTCGGTCTCGCGATACTGGATGCGGCCCAGGTTCTCCGGCGGTAGCTGGCCGGTGGCGGCCACCAGCGCCTGGCCGCTTGCGGACCTGTTCCGTTGGCGTTCGAACAGGTCGGCTTTCAGTTGCCACGCTTCCAGGTGATCCAACTCGAACGGTTCGTCGTCGCCCGTCTCGTCGTCGTACACATCGAGATACAGGCCAAGACGGTTGCGCAGGAAGTACTTCGCAGGGCTGGCGGAGAAGCGGATGAGTTCGTTAAGCGGGATATCGCCGCCTGACGTGGCCGGCGCCGGGGGGAGTTCGCCAGCGAAACGCCTCGGCGGCTGGGGAATGCGTTCAACGGCGCGGGCGGCATTTTCCATCGCTTGCGCGT
>JAPOYI010000101.1 GCA_026706665.1 Gammaproteobacteria bacterium
GTTGGTCAGGCCCTCCACGCCGTGCTTCAGGAACCGCCGACGCCACTTGGCGATCGTGGGTCGCGAAACGTCGAGTTTCGTCTCCACCGCCCGCGCGGACACGCCCTCGGCAAGGAGCAGCACAATCTTCGCGCGCTGGACGAATCCGGCGGCCAAGGCGTGCGAGCGGGCGATCTCCTCGAGGTCATCGCGCTGTGCGTCGGTCAGATGAATCGGCTGTCCTTCAAAGGGCATATACGTAGAAGACGACAGCCGCACGGAAAACGTTTATCAAGTACGGTCCACTAGTGGACTGTCCCAGAGCTAACTTTGCCGCCCTGTCGCTGGTTTTCCGTCGCCAGTGGCTGCAAAATCACCCCGCGCCATGGGCAACTTGTCTCAAGTACGATCCACTAGCATGCCGCCACCGGTCGCTGCGGCGAAGTACTCAGCAATCGCCGCCGTGAGCGCCTGCGCGGGCTTCAGCAGATCCATCCGCGGCGGGCGTCTGCCCCTCGTGCAGCAGATAGACTCCGAGCAGACTTGCATATAAAGAAGCCTGCCATATGTCCCTGCCTACTGAGTCCACGCATCGAGAATGGTCTCCAATTTCTTCAGGTAGAGGCGTAGCTGGGCAAACTCATCCTCGCTAACGTACTTGGCGTGTGCATCGGGCCGGCCGGATTCATTGACCTCTTCCAGGATCAGCAGGAGCTTGCCCTTCTCCAGCTCAAACAGATTTTGAAGTGCCGACCACTCGCGTGTGACAACTGATATCAACTCGCGGAAATACAGTGGTGACGTATCCCGGGAAAGCAAAATGTCAATATCGGATGTCCCAACGGACACTCTGCGCTTCTCTGACAGTGACCCACGAACACGCTCGCCGGCCTTCTTGCGCCCGTACGCGGCACGCAGGGCGTTCCTAACAGCAACCCGCAAGAGCCTCTCTATGCGATTGCGCCGTGCCGAAATCTCCGCAACCTTCTCGTCATCCGATAGATTTAGACGTTCGTATTTGTGTAGGTTGTTGAGATACTCACGTAGAGCTTCAATGTTGAATGTGTAGCCATGGGCACTTTGGGTCATCAGGCCGTACCCGATCAGATGCTTGGTGTAGGTAGCGTGATCCTGAGCAAAGGAGGCAAACGTGTCCTGATCGTCTTGAGCTAGGAATCGCAACATATCGTACTCATCCGGATACCAATCGCGAAGAACGCTTACGATCATTGAGAGGTAGTCAATCGCGGTCCGCCGAAATGTCGTCATCACCTTGCCGTACAACGCCCTGTCAACCTTGACAGGGCGGTCGCCCGCACACGCCTTGTGGACATCGCTGCAGAACTGGCGGATCAGGAACGGATGCCCCCCAAAGTCCTCGACTAGTTTCGCATAGAGCATTTCGTCAAAATGAAGCCCCATGTAGCGGCCGAGCTTCCGCACCATTTCTCTAGTTTGCTCGACGGTAAATGCAGGCACGTACTGGCCTGGGATCGAGCCAAATAGTGGGTTCTCATGACCTGCGATCATGGATTGCTCGACGCAGCTTGGATTAGTTCCAACAAGCATGTACGTGAGTACCTGTTGGTGCCGCTGGAAAAAGCCACGTAACGTTTGCCAGAACAATACGAAATCAGAACCGTCGCGCCAATGGAGAGAGGAACCAGTGCCTGGGGACAGGCGTTCGATCTCATCGAACAGGATCATTAGGGGAGCGGGGTCCGCAGAACGATAGATGCTGAGTACGTCAGCCGCGAAGCTGTCGGCGGCTGTGGTCTCCGTGTACCGGGGACCAGGCGCGATCCGGAACCGGGAGTTGCGGACTCTCTTGTAGTCGCGGACGAGCTTTTCGAGCAGCTCAAACCACCGCAGGCCATGCACTGAAGGATTCTCGCAGTCGATCGACAAGAAATCGCCGCCGTGAATGCGCAGGTGGCGTTCGACGGCGTAGATTATCGAAGTCTTGCCGCTCTTTCGAAGTCCAAATAGTCCAGTATGCTCTCCGGAGCGATGCTTGTTGATAATCTCTTGCAGGAGCTCGCTGCGACCAAAGAAATAGAGATCCCGACGCAACGGGGACAGAAATGCGAAGAGATCTCGAGTATAGAAGTGTTGCCGGAAGCGATTTCGCAAAAAGAACTCATCGTACGAGGTGGTCAGCTCATCGAATGTAAATGGAATGACGACAGGTTGTTCCGGGTCGGTCTTGAGAAGGTCGGTGACCTTACGCTCAGCATCGGGATCATCGCTGATCAGTACTCTGCAGACGGACTCAACACGGAGGTCGGAAAGCTGACGCTGGGCGGCGTCAAACACGTCCAGCGTGCGAGGCTCGAATGTCGTATAAGGGCTCAGTGCTACGATTAGTTCTCGCTCGATGTTGAACATCTCAGCGAACATTGGCGTTGGTTTCATTAGAAAATAGTCATATCGAGAGGCAGCCAGCTGGATGTGGGCGCCACTTGACGTGAGGTACCATTGACCAGCAAGACGCCTGATTAACTCTTGTTCGCGAGCCCCAAAGCGAGTCATCTGAAATGACCTGTGAATGCCTGGGTTGGTTATCGACCTGTCGATTTCTGTCATAGCTGTCGATTCCGTGGTCCAAGAGACATATGGCGACCGGCGGGGGAGCTGTCGGCGCGTGTTCGGTGCTGGCGCAGTTTACACACAGGCAGTGCTCATCAAGGATCACTATAGGAGAGACTGTTGGGAAGGTCAAGGCTCCCGCTCATGAGGCGGAGGTGATCGCTCCGTTTCGCGGCGGCGTCGTCATGGATATGCGAACAAGCATGAGCGTCCCTTGGGCGGGGTTGTCGCGTGCCCCAACGACGGGGCGCGGATCGCCCGAAGGGTCTGGGCGGCGAGCAGAAAAGCGGCGCCCAGCGCATCGGGACGACCTCGCGGCATCGGAAGGCGGACTCTGCACCGGACTCGACGTCATTCCGGGCACTCCCAGCGAACGTGGCATCGACTTCCTGCTATCGCGCCACGGGTGGGTCGCTCGCCTGCGACCGCCAGTGTCGACGTCGGGAGCGCGAGCGACCCGGTTCCCGCTTCGATACTCGGCCCCAATCCTCGTCCGACGGACGTAGGACGGTATCGGCCGTTATCAGACGCCCGACGAGAGCGCCGAAGCTCGGTCACCGCCTCCGGGCATCCGGGATGGACGACTTCGCCGCGGGGAGGGCGGCGGTGGTTGGATTGAAAGGTTCGGCCAAGCGTTCCCTCAGGATAGCGGCAGTGTGGCTGGGCGCGTGGCGAGCGGCGATGGTCTCCTGCGTGCCCTCGGCGACAATGGTGCCGCCGTCCCTCCCACTTTCCGGTCCGAGATCGACGATCCAGTCAGCGGCGGCGATGACGTCGAGGTTGTGCTCGATGACGACAGATCTCTCTATGGATCCCTTGCAGGGAGCGGGGGACCATCACCATCTCAACGACCAACCGGGACCTCGACCACCCCTCCGAGCGGCCGCTCGTCGACACCAGTGGGGCAAGACTCCTCGCCCCTGGTAGTCCTTCAGAGGTGTATCGCACGGCTACTCCCGCCCAGTGTCGACCGTGAAAGTTCGTGAGATGCGATTCTCATAGGCGCGCGGCTTCGCCGCGCGGCGGCAGGTCGCCGCACACCATCTGGAACGCCCCCTCGTCGTCGGTGACGACGAATTCAATACGGATCGATTCGGCCAGGCCAACGGCAGCGAGGAAATGCGGTGAGGCGTCGACGCCGAAGCACACGGCGTACGCGTCGGTCGAAGTTGCGCCTTGCCGCCGGCCGCTGGCAGTGGAAGCTGGCCGGCGCCCAAACGCGCCGCCCATAACGGACCTGGAGGCCGATCTGCCGACGTCTCACCTCGACGACCGGCGCTCGATCGCCATCGTCTCCGTGCGGGCTGCGGCGAGACCAAGAAGTCAAATGAACCAAGGCGTCCTTTCCAGAACTGGATGCAATGCGAACTCACCTGCACCCTGCCGCTGGAAGGCCTCCGTCAAATACGCGATGTCTTTCGCGTATTTGATCGTGATCGGATCCGCACAAAGGGCGTCCGTCGATGCCCAATTGAGCTTAGTCAAACTCAGAATCTGCCGTGCCAGCACACGATGATCAATCCCTTGTGCCCGCACGTCCCGCGACGCGTACACATTTACCTCCAACGCCTGAGGGGTGCCCAGTGCCGTCCGAAATGGGTTGTTGCCGGTCGTCGAGAGATAAATCTGATTGCCGGCCGCAATGGCATATCGACCACGGGCGGCGGACCCG
Organism: Gammaproteobacteria bacterium; assembly: GCA_026706665.1. GTDB lineage: Bacteria > Pseudomonadota > Gammaproteobacteria > Pseudomonadales > Azotimanducaceae > VXNE01. The sequence goes on from JAPOYI010000101.1 coordinate 4,241, forward strand.
TCGGTCTCCGCGCGTTCGTCGAAAAGGCGCACAGGGTGGTGGCTATTCACCCACACGAACACGTATACTCCGCGGGGTCTAATCCTCTGTGCGCCTCGTAAGATTGCGTCTCGGTCGGCCCGCGAATATCGCGCAGAATAGTGAAAGTACACGGTCGGTCGCTCTTGTAAACTTAGCTTCCCCATAGTGGCCGCAACCAAATTCTCGTAGTGCACTTCGCGTTCCTGGTACGGCACTGCGGTGTTTCCGCCCGAATAGAACTCCCAACGTCCGTACTCGTTGAACACGTTCGCAAAACCCAAGAGTCTATCCCCGGCCTCCTGGCGACTGCTCGTATACGAAAGCCCAATAAAGAAGTCCGCGTCTGGAATGGACTCCGGTAGAACCCAGGGCCGCACTCCAACCTTGGCGACGACATTGAGCGCAAGGTTGAGGTCCTTCCAGTCCGGATCCACCAGGGTAGGCGTATCCAGCATCTGGCAGGGAATCCCTGATTCGAGCAGCACTCGCTTGGCACCAAAGTACGGCGAACTCACATCGTCCAGGGAGTAACCCGCCTCGGGCGTATGTACCAGGACAATCCGGTCCAGCCTCTCGTTCCCGGCCCACTCGCCGTACTCCGTAACCAGTCGTCGACACTCTTCGTCCACCCCGATTCCTTGGCCCACAAAGACGTGCGCCAGTCGCAGGCGCGTCGAAAAGGTCCGTTCAGACCCTCTGTACTTGAACGCACCCGACTGGAGTCGTGCAACTAAGGCACGCAACTTCTGCTCATAGCCGGGCTGGACGACGGCCACGATCTCGATATCTCTTGGTTCGTCGGCAAAAGCGCCGAAGGTCGTAATTCCACTTCGAATATCAGCCGTCACATGGTGGCGTCGAAACTCGACGTCCGGCTCATCAATGGTCTCCACACGCCACGCCCGTTTGCCATCGCCGTTCTCGATGAGCCTTAGCGGTGTTGTCTCCAGGTTGACTTCACTATTGCCCACCCTGAGGGGAAAGACTGTCGTCGCAATCGTCCTCACCGCCTCGTGAATGCGCTCCGACCGTACGCGCGCCGACCCGGGCGCCGTTGCGAGAGCCGCCTTCCTTATGGCCTTGGGAAGGTCGAAGTCCGGCGCCCTCGAGTGGACAACCGCATCCACCTGCTCCCGGCGAAGATTCGGATATACCTGACCCGCGGATACCGATTCCTCATTAGCACTCTCAAAGAGCCGTAGTGTCACATGGTCGGTCGTTGCGGAAAGAACTCGACCTCGCGCCAATCCTCTTCCAATTCTCGCAAAGGCCTTCAGTCCTTTCAACGCCGTCGGCCCGAATTCCGTGACAACCTGCTGCGCCGTCAGGATGCTCTGGACTAGTGCCTTGTAATCCGCGATCAGATATAATCGGCCGTGGTAAGAGCGGACATGTAGTGCGTAGGCGGGAATAATTCGGAGTGTATCCTTCAGGCGAGCTGGCAATGGTTCCTGCGCACCCTTCAGGTGCACTACGGCGCGCCCCTTGGCCAAAACATCAATGACCCAACCATTCGCCTCCATTTTGTTGACAAGAGCGATGAGCAACCGGCCGCGCTGTTCGTTTTCCCGGCCGGCCGTCGGTTTGGCATCGAGTCCGGTTAAGCGAAAGAGGTTTGTGAACTCATTGGAGATAATCTCGCTTTCCGCCGCGAGTCCGGTGGGCTTGGCACCTCGTCGGTCACTGTCATTGCGCAGCACGACTACGGTCTCGACATCACGCAAGCGGTACAATGGCGACGGTAGCCGGAGCTTCTGCATTTCGTCCCGCATTCGTCGCGTACCTTCGCGAACCGCCTTTACATATGGCGTCCCGGTGGCGTCCTTCATCGAGCGAAGCCAGTCCATGATTCTGCGATTCCTCGGAAAGCTTTCCAGCTGTCGTTCGTTCAGGCGAAACGCAGAAGGGACCTGGAAGGGTTGGCGCAATAGGCCGGGGCTTTTGACCAGGAATGCATCTTCATATTTCTCGCAGGTGATTGGCTGGGGGACGCCATGATCTCGGTGTGCGACGGCATTCACTACCGCCTCATCGACCGCGATTGCTGGGTACTCAGGTTCGTTCGCGAAGCCGCCGCCGGGAGCGCGGACCTGGTACGTCTTGAAGAATCCGGACTCGCGGACGAATACACGAAAGTCCCGGATTTGCTTCGTCAGCGGGCCGTCGAAGTCCTTTTCGAACGAAGGTGTCGGCCGCTCGTCTTCGTCTGCATAGGGGCAATCGAATCGAAGCAGTCGGATGTAGGCCTGCGCGAGGACCCGTCTGGGATTGTAGGCGAAGAACAGGAGGCCAGCGTGCGTCCAGTTGGGTGAAACGGGGTCCACGCTAATCGCGCCTGCGTTGCGCAGAATCTGAACTGTGTCTCTGTCATCATCGATCACATCATGACTCTTGACAAACTCCGCCAGAACACCCGTGTCGACGTCCTCGACTTGGAAGCGCTCGCTCGGCGTCATCTCGAAATCCACAACGCGACGGTCGCGCCGCAGCTGTTCGAGTTCGGGCCCACGAAGGCGTTGTGTCGACGTGCCCTTTCTGATCCAAACCGCGTCGTCCTTGATTCGGTAACAAATGCTACGTTCCGGCGCGTCAACCTTGAACAAAGCGATTCGTTGAGTATCTTCGCCCACGATGATCGAATGCAGCTTCGAAGTCATGACTGCCCCTGCCATCGATTTGAGGTTGAGCAGACTGTTGATCTGGCTTTCCGACAAGTGGTTCAGGCCGGCGACATCGCCTTCCGTGGTTACGCCAAGCACGAGCACTCCACCGTCCGCGTTGGCGAACGCGGACATGGTGGATTCAATGAGTTCCTTGAGCTTGTCGAAGTCGCCTCTGAGCAATCGTCCGTGAGGATCGGGCCTTGATGCTTGCTTGCGGTCGAGATGTTGCCCCTCGAATGCACCATCATCGGCTACGGTGATGAAGTCAACATGGGATGCGGGGTCGGCGAAAACGGACTTGTAGTCGGGAGCGGGCATTGGCGTCGATCCTAGAACAGGCGCCCGAGGAGGTGGAAGCGATGGGCGTCTCTGGGCAGCGCCGCCCGCTCATCGGCTCCGTCGAAGTTGCCGGTGCGGGTCTCTGGCCAAAAATCGGGGAACTCTTGGCGCAAGCGTCCCGAGGTCCCCCTGGGGCGTGGCTCGCTCCCGCTGCGACGCGTTGCTCGATTCCGGCGCGGTACGCTGCGGTCGGTCCGGATGGCCCGGCTCTTGCATCTCTCGCTGGGTCCACCATGTGGCCTCTCTCTGGCGCACATTGTCGCCGTCCGGGCTGCACTCTCGCTCAGCAGCGACGCCGGGATCCGCTGCGCGTCCACGGCTGTAGTTCGCGTCTCCGCAGGGCCGGCGCGGTCGGCATGATACGGGATTCGGCCCCCGGCGCCGACGAGGCAGCGGGTTCGAGGCTTTGGTGCTCATGATGGCCGTGTTCATGGCGATGAACGATCATGTAGAGGATGTTCGCCTCGCGCATCTTCTCGATCTCGCCCTCGAACTCGAAGAGTCGAAGATGTCGCGGACGTTGCGCGCGAAGCCGATGATGTAGCTGACGAGGTGCTTGTCGATGTGGTCGGGGTCGCCTGCAGCCGCTCGAAGTCCGAGCGGCGAGTGGTTGTGGAAGCGCTGCCCGGCCACCCGGTTCAGCACCGAATCGAGAGCGTCGCCCTGGAGGCGCCCGCCGGCCGCTTGTGGGCGGCGAGGACCTTGGCCCTGGTCGGCGCGAGCACGCAGTCGAAGCGGCGCAGAACCGTCATGGGCAGCATGACCCGCTCGTACTGCGGCGGCCGGCACGGACCGCGCAGCAGGTCGGCGACCTGCCAGATCAAGTTGGCGAAGTAGCTGTGGTCGAGCATCCGGGCACGCTCACCGGCCGTCGTCCACAGCGTCGATTGTACCCGCGGCATCCGGGACCGCCCGCGGCGCTGGCATGCCGACGTCGATCACGCGGACGACGATCCGGCGCGCCTCGGCCGCGGAAAGCGATTCCGTCAGGCGTGCTTCGAGTTCTGGTCCGCTGCGCGGCGGCGAGCCGTTCGGCGGGGGCGGCGTGCCATCTGCGCCGAACCAGAACACTAGGTAGATCCCGTAGCCGTCCGTCGCCGGATCCTGCGTGTAGTGCGCCAGCAACTGGCCGCGCATGGCGCTCCACAGGTCTCGGTGCGTGTTTTTCTTGATCTCGATCGGTACCTGGAAGTCGCGGCACGCGACCCGAACATCCGCTCGGCGATCGTTAGCGTAGCGCCCTTCCGGCTGGGCGTCGATAACCGGGGCAAGGCGCTCGCGCAGCAGCAGCAGCAGCGCGTCGCGGCAGGAGTCCTCGTGCTTCGGCTCGCACGGCCGGCGGTGTCGCTGCTCGTTCCAGAACAGCCGCCAGCCATTGGCGTTGCCCGTTCGGACCTCGGCCGCGATCTCGCACAGCCGGTCCGCCAGCAGCGCAGCCAGATCGCCGGCGTTGGAAGGAGGACCGTTCGCCAGCGTTCGGCAGACCTGCTCGATGCCCGGCGGGCGGTAGTCGGCGTCGCGCCGTACGACCCGCTGTTCGTTGCACTTGCGGACCAGCGCTTCGCGCCAGGCGGACAAGGACGGGTCGGAAGCCAGATCCGCCAGGGCGTCGCCGACGCCCGGGTCCGGGGACGACGCGAGACGGTTCAGCAGCGCGTCGATGCCGATCGAGACCTCCAGAGCGAGAGACAGGTGGCCGAAGCCAAGCTCCTGGGAGGGACCGAAGACAGTCCCCAGCAGACGAATCAGCAGGGCCAACTCGGGTGCCCTCATGCCGCGAGACACACGGTGTCCCTCGTCCGTGATGAAGAACGCGGCCAGTTGCCGGATGCGAGCGTCCCGGCCTTGCACGAACGACTCGAGCGGCGCGCGCCAGCGGTCCGGCGCCGCTGCCAGACCGGCAGCCAGCCAGGGCGTGCGCTGCGCGTCGTTCATGCTCCGCGCGCCGAGCTTCTGCTCAATCAGCTCGCACAGCTCCGGCCGGTCGGCCCACCGCAGGGCCGCCCGCAGCAACGAGGTCAGCGCGCCGACCTGCGCGTTGCGGCAGCGCGTCGGAAAGGATCGCAACAGCGGCAGCGCGGCGCGCGCGGCCACCCGGCGGTGATCCTCGTTGTGCGCCAGTGCGTAGAGCGCAGGGACCGCTGTGTTTCCCCGTCCCAGTTCGGCGGCTCCGTGCAGGCGCAGCACGTCCGCAACGATCTGCGGGTGGAACCGGACGACCCGGCGATACCAGCGGTCGGCAGCGGCAACG
>JAPOYI010000086.1 GCA_026706665.1 Gammaproteobacteria bacterium
TGCTCGCGGGTTGCAGAATGCCCTCGAAAGGTCCTTCGATCTCGTATTCGTCATAGCGGCCGGCCGCATACAACCGCAATCCATGTATGCCGGGGCGTGAGTTCGCGTCGCCGACAAGCGGCACCGAAAGTTCGAAAAACCAGGCCATGTTCTCCGACTCCGGAACGATTTCCGGCGCATCCGGAACACGGAAGGTAAACGGATTCAACAGGAACGAATCGAAGTCGAGCGTGTCGGTCCGGGTTTCACCCCCCACGGCCAGTTCGACGGGCCCGCCGGCAAGTTCGAACAGCGGACCGGACAAGCTCAGGCCAACGACATCCTGAAGACCCTCCCGCGCTCCCCGCGTCGCATATTCCGAAAACTCGCTGAGCGTGGCGCGCTGCACGGTGCCGTCGCCGAACGGATTGATCGCTTCCGCCGGATCGCTGCTGGCAAGCGCCGCCTGGAAAGCGGGACTTCTGTAGTTGAAGGAGCCAGGATAGCCACCATACGGATTGTCCTTGCCGTAGTTGGCAGACAGGACGGCCGTCCAACCCTCCAGTGGCGTTTCCCATGTCACGGACGTGCTCACGTTCACGCGGTCCAGGTCGGTCGTCCGCGCAAAACCGGCGAGCTTTCCATCGGCGATTTCACGGTTGAATCCGTAGGCCATATACACCGTCTCGCCAAATGGGTTGTAGTAGTTGCTTGCCGGAACGGGACCGCTGAACGACGCGCCGACCGCCTCCTGGACGGAATCTTGCCGCGCGTACGTTCCGGACAGGCTCAGAGTCAGATTCTCCCCGATGTCCTGTGTCACACTCAGGTAAGCGGACAAGTGTTCCGAAGCGGGAATTGCCTCGCCATTAGCGGTAGCCGCAAGCCCCTTTTGCAGGAGATTGAAATTCCCGGACTGGGTCGCGACCTCCTCATTCGACACCCAGATGACATCCTCCGGACTGAAGTTGGTGCCGTCGCCTGGCGGCAGGATCCCATAGGTCGTATTCGGTGGGGCTATCGAGGGAAGTCCGAATCTCAGAATATTCCCCGGTTGCGCAAAGTTATTGGGGTAGAGTCTGCCTCCCTGCTCCCGGTAATCGCCATCCGTGTCGAGTCCCGCATCGCGCGCGAATACCGGATCGTCCTCGCGATAGCTGACGGACGCTGTCACGTTGCCGGTGTTCCAGGAGAATCCGAAGGTCTGCTCAAGGACCCTTCGGTGTCCGCCGGAACTGCTGTCTTCGTAGCGTACCGACGTCTCCGATCCCCGGTAGTCCTTCTTCATGATGAAGTTGACCACGCCTCCCACGGCGTCGGAGCCGTACACGGCGCTGGCGCCGTCGGTCATCACTTCCACCCGCTCGATCGCGCTGAAAGGAAGCGTGGAAACATCGGTAAAGGTGCCCCGCTCAGAGGGCGAGGCCGCGAGTCGCCTGCCGTTTACCAGCACCAGCGTCGACCCTTCTCCGAGGCCACGGAGATTGATCGTGACCGAGCCGATCTGGAACCGCGGTGATCGATTGTCGTAACTGCCCCCGTTGGTAATCGTGGAGAAGTTCTGCGGCAGGTAGCGGACGATGTCCTCGATACTCGTCAGCCCCCGGGCATCGATCTCGGGGCGGGTGATTACGGTGATTGGAGAAGCCTCGGGGCCGGTACGCAACCGGCTACCGGTCACGGTCATGACCTCCAGCTCCCGGGCCTCCTCTTCGTCCTGCCCCGAATCATCGTCGGCCTCCTGCGCGATTGCCGTCACCGGCGCGACGAAAAGGAATATGACTGCCGCCAGCCAGCGGCGATGGGTCGTCGTGCGCATGATGGTCCCCCTTCCCATGCTTTGATGAGTCTCGTGTGTATCGATTACCCAAGATTGAGGACAAGCCATATTACGTCTTGTTGGGCTCTTGTTGCATTATTTTCGAACCTGCGTGCCAACCTGTTTCGGATCCCGTCGATTGGACGGCACGCGGAGCGCTACGCCTGACAGCCCCCGACACGCCGTGATACGGTGCCGACACGATGGAAACGTTTGACATACCCGTTCGTTGTGAATGCGGGTCGGTGCGCGGGACACTGAACGCGGTTTCGCCTTCCCGGGTCGTGCGGGCGGTCTGCTATTGCGACGATTGCCAGGCCTTCGCGCACCACCTGGGCCGCGCGGATACCGTCTTGGACGACTATGGCGGCACGTCGATCGTCCAGGTCTCGCCCAGTCGCCTGACGATCACGGAAGGCGATCAGCATCTCGCCTGCGTTCGCCTCACCGGCCGCAACCTGCTGCGCTGGTACGCCGCCTGCTGCGGTACGCCCATCGGCAACACTCCCGGTTCGTACAAGCTGCACTTCCTCGGTCTCATCCACGTCTTCCTCGACCTCTCCGAGCTAGAGGCGCCCGTCGACAAGATGCTCGGGCCAGTCCGGGCACGAGCGTTCAAGAAGTTCGCTACCGGCGACGCGAGCGTCATCTTTGCCATGCCCGAAGGGGGCCTGCCGTTCCTGATCGGCGGCGTGCGGCGAATACTCGGTGCGCTCCTGACCGGCGCCTACAGGGTCACGCCATTCTTCGACGGTTCCGGCAAGCCGGTCGCGGCGCCGCAACGCCTGTCCGGGGAAGAGAAGTCTCGACTGCCGCCTTACGCGAACGCCTGACGCCTTCGATCAACCTACGGCTGATAGCGGATGCCCAGGGCAAAGGTCCTGCCGTAGGTCTCGTACTGCGCGTTGTAGGCCCGCTCGCCAAAGTAGGCGTAATACGGTTCGTCGGTCAGGTTGTTGGCGTCAAAATACACCTGCCACTGATTCGCGACGAAGTACTTCACGCCCAGGTCCACCTGCGTATGGGCGTCCTGGTACACGTCGAATGCCGGGTCGTCGAGTTCCTCGAGCCCGATCAGGCGTTCGCTCTTGTGCGCCAGCGCGATGCGTGCGCTGACGCGCTCGGTCTCGTAACCCAGAGAGAAGTTCGCCACAAAGTCGGCCTGGCGCGGCATCGGGATCTTCTCGTCACGGAACGGAATCGTCGCCTCGCCGGTGGTCAACGTCACGTTGCTGCTGACCAGCAGGTTCCGCAGCAGGCCCGGCAGGTTCGACAACTGCTGCACCCAGGCGAGTTCCAGACCCAGCACGCTGGCGTCATCGCCGTTGATGGGCTGGATGACCTCGGCGTCGTCCACGCGATTGGCGCCGACGAACTGGGTCAAGTCGCTGATGCCCGCAGTGTCCGCCAATACGACGAAATCCTTGAGGGCCTTGTAGTAGGCGCTCGCCGAAAGCAGCCCGATGTCTTCCCGGTAGTACTCGATGCTCAGATCGAAGTTCCGGGCCTGCAGGGGCTTGAGATCCGGGTTGCCCACTTCGGCCCGCAGCACGTATTCGCCATCGTCATCCTCGAATGACACCTCGCCCCCCGGTGCGAGGTCTCCGAATTTCGGCCGTGCCATGGTCTGGTAGAAGGCCGCGCGCAGCAGCAGGTCCTCGTCGAACTCGTAGCGCAGATTGATGCTCGGCAGAACGCTCGCGTAGTCGTTCTCGAACGCCACCCGCGTCGGCGCCGGGTCGCCGTCGGCGCCGATGCCATCGTAGACGACCCGCATACCCTCGGCGCCGAACGCCGTGCGTTCGTAGCGCAGGCCGTAGACAATGCGCAGTGCGTCGATGTCCAGGCGGTTCTTGACGTAGACCGCGTCGACATCCTCGTTCATGTCGTAGTCGCCGCCGGTGGACGCCGCCAGGGTGTCGTCGTCGTTCAGTTCGAACTCGGACAGGTTGCTGGCGATGAAACGGTCGATGGCACCTTCCGACACGCCGAGTCCGAAAGCCCCCTGGCTGTAGTCGATCGAGGGCAATGCAAAACCCGAGAACGCGGGATCGCCGGGGAATCCGTCAAAGACCCGGATGTTGAAATCGTTCGACTTCTCGCGGCGGCGGAACTTGGCACCCGTTTCCACGTACCCCTGAAACCGAGGCGTATCGATGTCGCGTTTCAGATCGATCCTGAAACTGTGTTCCACATCCTCGGTAAAGTTGTCCTCGATCGTGATCTCGTCCAGCTTGAAGCCATCGGCCTCGAGTGTGTCCGGGTCCATGAACAGGCCCGGATTCTCGCCATGGCGCGTGTAGCCGAGATCGACGTTCCTGATCTCGAAAACGGTGTCCAGGCGGTTGGGTTCCGCCTCGCTCGCCTTCGAGTAACCGACCCTGTATTTCAGGTTCCACTGATCGAACGCCTGCTCGCCACCCGCGCCCAAGCTCAGGATGTCCTGCTCCTCGTAGCGGTCCTTCAGTTCTTTCTGCAGCCTGGCGTCCTTCCAGGTCGCGAAGCCATCTCCCCCTTCGATCGCATCGCCCTTGTCGAACTTGAACTCGTTGCGCGTGCGGTACTCCTGGTCGGAGAACGCGCTGAGCAACGTTTGCACGTACCAACGATTCTCGCTGTCCGGCCGGTAGTCGAAGTTCGCGGCCAGGCCAAGCCGTTCCCGGTTCACCACGTAGTCGCGTTGCTCGATCTCCTCCGCGCCCTTGAACTCGACGCCGTCTTCGCGCGCCAGGTCATCGAACCACCCACCGTCCGTCTCGATGTTCTCCGACCCGAAGTCGCGATCGAACCATGACACGGCCGCCGCAACGCCGAAGTTGTCCTCACCGTCGCCGACATTGAAGAGGTCGGAGTAGATGAACGACAGTTTCGGACTCGTCTCGCCCTGCAGCGGGTTCGCGCTCGCGTGCGCGTTGGCGCTCAGCCTGCGGCCGCGGGAGTCGAAGGCCGAGGCGCTCTTGATATTGACCGAGCCGCCGACGCCATCCCCGTCCATGTCAGGGGTGATGGACTTGCTCACCTCCAGGGCCGACAGCAATTCCGACGGGATGACGTCCAGCGCCACCGAGCGCTTGTCGTTTTCCGGCGCCGGCACGTTGACGCCGTTGATGGTGGTGACGATGAGGTTCGGGTCTATGCCGCGAATGCCGACAAACCGTCCCTCACCCTGGTCGCGTTCCAGGAAGACGCCCGAGACGCGCTGCAGCGCCTCGGAGACGTTGCGGTCCGGAAACTGGCCGATGTCCGTGGCCGACACAACGGAAACGATGCCATCCGCCGCGCGTTGCTGGTTCAGCGCTGCCGCAGTGCTCGCGGTCTGCTTGCCGTAGACGACCATTTCCTCCAGGGGTTTCTCGAAGGCCACGTCGTGGCGGGTCGTCTCGTCGTCCCACACCTCGATACTGGCACTGTAGGGAGAAAACCCGATGTAGTCGACCGTCAGTTCGTGGCTGCCCTCTGGCATCGGGGCGAAAACGAAGCTTCCGTCCGCGGGGGTGACTGCCTCGAGGTCCAGCGCCGCGATGCGGACCACCGCGCCCTTTAGGTAGGCGCCGCCGGACGACGAAACCTGGCCCTCGATTCGGCCGTCCGCCCAGGCGGACCCCCAAAACGAAACTGCGGATACGAACAGGGCGACTCCGCCCGAACGAAGTGTGCGACCCATGAAAATCTCCAGTAGGGGAATTCGCACACGTTACGCCGCGCGCATGACAGAATTGTGACAGGCACCGAATGGAACAGGGGTAGCAATGGACATCCGAGACAAGATCGCGGTGGTGACGGGCGCGGGTTCCGGAATCGGGCGTGCGTTGGCGGAACGGTTGGCCAGAGAAGGTGCGAGGGCGGTCGTATGCGCGGACATGAACGGCGACACCGCGGAGGCGACCGCGCGCAGCCTCGGAGACGCCGGCTCCGCTGCCGTGCTGGACGTGAGCGACGAAGCGGCGGTCAATGCCCTCATTGCAGATACGGAGCGTACCCGGGGAGGCATCGACCTCCTGGTGTCCAACGCGGGTTACGAACTTCCCAGCGGCCTCGAACTCCCCACGCCGGAATGGGAGCGAATGATGCGGGTGCATGCCTTCTCGCACCTGGCGGCGGCACGCGCGGCGCTGCCCGGCATGATCGGGCGCGGCGGCGGATACCTGCTGAGCACCGCTTCCGCGGCCGGGCTGCTGACCCAGATGGAGTCCGCCGCCTATTCCGTTTCGAAGCACGCGGCGGTCGCGCTGGCGGAGTGGATCGCCATCAACTACCACGACGACGGTATCCGCGTATCGGTACTCTGCCCGCAGGCGGTGCGAACCAACATCTCACCCAACTTCCCGGCTGCGGACGACGGATCGCACCCTGCCCTGCTCGACGGCGTGCTGGAACCTGACGAGGTCGCCGACGCGTGCATCGAGGCGATCCGCGAGGAACGGTTCCTCGTGCTGCCGCACCCGGAGGTCGCGACCTACTTCCAGCGCAAGGCGAACGACTACGACCGCTGGCTACGCGGCATGCGGCGGCTCAAGGAGCGCCTGGCGACTCGGTAGCCCTGGATGGCGGCTTTCGGTCCGCGTCGTTCGATGGAACTCGTTTACCGGCCGAATCCAAAGATCAACCGCAGGTACGCGAACCGGCCAGCCAGCCCGTAGGGCGTATCCGTGGGATAGCGAATCCCCCAGAGAACGTTGGAAAGGTGCGTCTTGTCGAGTTCGGTCGGCAACGCATCGAACAGGTTGTTGACGCCGAACGCCGCCCGGAACGCCCGCCGTTCGAACCATGCTTCCACGTCCACGGTGTTGTCGGCCTCCACGGTCACCATGCCCGTGTCAATCGGGTGCTGCACCGTCTCGCCGAAGTGGTTTACGCGCAGCACCGCGCCCCAGGTGTCGTGCCGCCAGTCCGCACTCAGGTTCGCTTGCGTGCGGGGCTGTCCGCGTTCCAGCAGGTCCGCCGCCCAGCCGCCGAAATAATCGCCGAAACTCAATCCCGCCCGTGCGTCGGCGGGGAGATTCTCGTCCGTGATCTCGGTCTTGTTGGAATGACCGTTCGCGGAAATCCAAAGATAGCCACCCGCGGCGGGTAGACCCCAGGACGCGGAGACATCGAATCCCCGGGTGCGGGTGTCGACGCCATTGAAAAAGAACGCGGCGGTGCCCGCCTGCTCGGCGTCGCAGGCAGGAACGCCCGCGCAACCGATCCCCTGGGAACGCACTACGCGATCCGCGATGTCCGTACTGTAGACGTCTGCCGTGATCCTGACGTTGTTCCTGGGCCACCGGCCCACGATGCCCGCACTCCAGTTCCTGGAAGTCTCGTGCCGCAGCGCTTCCACTCCGAAGGCCCGGGCGATCGCGTGGCCCTCGTTGGCGGAGAAAGTCGTCGTCAGGCCCTCATCGCTTCCCACGAACAGGATCGAGTTGAAGCGGCGCTGCGAGAGGCTCGGCGCCCGGAAGCCCGTCGAAACTGCGCCCCGGAGCGCAATGCTGTCAGTCAATTCGAGCCGTGCGGCGAGTTTGCCGGTGGTCTTGGCGCCGGCATCGCTATAGTTCTCCGACCGAACCGCGAGACCGAGAGACAAGGCGTCGCCAGGCCGGACCTCCAGTTCCCAGTACGCAGCCCAGCTCTGGCGGTCGTCCTCGCTCAATTCGGCGTTGCGGGGGCTGTAGCCGGGATAGCCCTGGAATCCACAGGCAGCGATGGTGCCTTCGATGGGGGAACCGTCCGGGCCGACGGCGAAAGCGCTGAAATCGGATACGTGCGGCAGCCCGCAGGACCACGCGGCCTCGTCGCCGGCCTTCTGGCCGTAGCTCTCTGCCCGGCGCTCGACGCCAACCGCGACCGCGGTCAATTCGAATTCACGGCGCAGGTCCAGGTTGAGTGTGAGCTGGTCGAACTCGATACCGCCGCTATCGCCGGAGAGCGGTCCCGCGTTGGCGATGATGTCGGCAACGCTCGCGTCCGGATTGCGCTCCAGGTAGTGGGCGCCGATCGAGGCATTGATCGTGTCGGAAGCCGCGAAGTCGAAGTTGTTCCGGCCGTACCCGGCACTCAGGTCCAGTTCCCATTCTCCCCACGGACCGCGCCAGCCGGCCACAACGGAAATGTCGCGAATCTCCGATTCCTCATAAGGGAGAAAACCGTCCGGATACACGGGGTGCGTATTGCGTTCGTGGAAGTTGATGAAGTTCGGCACCACGAAGTCCCACGTCGCATCACCCGTTTCGACGCCTCGCCAGTAGTTGTAGCGAAACCGGTAGGCGCCGCTGGAACGCCCTTCCCGAATCGAGGCACCGCCGAATGCGTAGATTTCCGCCGCGTCGCTGACGGGCAAAGCCGCGTTCGCGAACAGCAACCTGCCGCCGTGCGACGGCGAACTGAACGTGATCAGTTCGTCCTGGTAGTCCGGGTCGTGTCCGCCGTTGCCGCCGTTGCGCTGCAGCGGGTCGCTGTCGTACCACTCGCCGGTGACGTTCAGGAACCCGTCCGCGCCCAATGGCATGCCAGTATTGAACGACACGCCGAAGCGCGTGGCGTCGGCCCCTGCCGTGCGGCCAACGTGCGCGATGAGTTCGCCCCCGGTGTCTTCCTTCAGCGCGATGTTGATGACGCCGGCGATGGCGTCGGAACCGTATTGCGCCGCAGCACCATCGCGCAGCACTTCGACCCGGGCCACGGCGGCTGATGGGATGGCGCGCAGGTCCGTGCCGCCCGTGCCATAGCCGATGACGCCGTCCAGCACGCGAACCCAGGCCATGCTGTGGCGGCGCTTGCCGTTGACCAGCACGAGGGTCTGGTCCGGCGCCAGGCCCCGCAGCGTGGCGGCATTCAGCACGGCGCCATCACCCACGGAAAGGCGCGTGTAGTTGAACGAGGGTGCGAGCTTGGTGAGCGCCGCGCCGATGTCGATCTCTCCGGTGTGCTCGAGGTCGAGGCCATGCTGCACATCGACCGGCACCGGCAACTCGTCAGCCTGGTTTTCCAGGCGCGCGCGGCTGCCGACGACCACGATCTCCTCGATGCTCCGCCCGGCTTCCCGGGCGGTTCCGGTGTCCTGTCCACCCACGGGCATGGCGAACAGGACCGGCACGCAAACGAAGCAAAGGGAATACTTCATCATCAGCGCTCTCCCCTTGACGCGATACAAGACGCGACAAGAAGAATTATGCGGCTTCCCCGCAACCGCCGAGCCACGGCATAAGAATCACTTATGCCAACTGCTGGTTCGCTGATGCTGCATTTATCAGGGCGCGACCGCATCCTCGCCCAGTTGCTCGACGAGCCATGCCCTTAAGGGGATGTCCTCCTCGCTCGGCGACGTATAGCCGAATCCACCCGTCGGGCTTGCGCCCAGCAACTGGCGTCGTATCGGATCGGCACCCGCCAGGTAGCGGTCCACGGTCATGTTGTCCCGCGGACGCAGCCACCGGTAGCTGTAGCCCAGGAAGACGACCTTGCGCGTGACACGGGAGCGGTTGCGCCCGCGCGCGTGCCAGAGGCGGCGATCGAAAAAGAGGGCATCGCCCGCAGCGGCGCATACCGGGGTCGCATCCGGATGTTCTTCGACGTCGGCAGCCGGGAATTCCAGGCTCTTCTCCAGGTGGCTGCCCGGGATGTAGTGGAAGTTCCCGCGATCCTCTTCCGACGTGTCCGTCAGAAAGAAACCCACCTTCAGGGAGACCCGCGGGTTCCCCTCCAGGTCGAGGTTCAGGCGGCCGCTATCCCGGTGCCAGCCGATGCGCCTGGGTTTCGACACGTAGCCCTCGGGTAGCGGCGGGGTCACCATGACGTGGCTGTGATAGAGCTGGATGTGCCAGCCGAGGATATCGATGACCCTGGCGATGGTCTTCGGCCACTCAAGGAGTTCGAGGAACGCGTCGTCGTAGCCGATGCAGTCGATATGATTGATCGGGCGCGTGTCTCCGGGAGGTCGATTCTCAGCATCCAGCCGATCGGCGGCATCCTCCAGGCGGGCCACCAGGTCCCGCGGCAGCACGTTCCTGACGACGAAGCAGCCGCGTTCGTCGAACTCGCGGCGCTCCCCGGGCGTGAGGCGATGGTCGAGACATGCGGGGTCCATGTCCCAGAGTCTCTCGACGTCCCGGGCCGTGTAGGTTACGGCCCCGCAAAGGCAGCGCCCGGTCATTTCAGCCATCTGGATTCTGTTCCTCGTTGTTTGCCGCGTTTTCCGGTTCGAACTGCCACCTGTCCAGGATCCGCAATCTGCTCCCGGCCAGGTTGCTACGCCGCGTCGTAGGCGCGGCCGAACCGCGCGTGGTAGTCCTCGTGGAGCATCCGCTCGTAGGAGGTCATGCCCTCGATGGGGAGCCTGACCGGCGCCGTCCCGGTGAGCGAGGACTCGTAGATCGCCATCGCCATCTCCACGTCCTTTCGTCCCGCGAGGCCGTATTCCGGCGGCTCGCCGGTGAGCGCGGCGTTGGCGAGGCTCATGATCTCGTCGGCATGGCCGACACACCAGTCGTCGATGGCGTACTCCCGGAACGGATTGACGTACACGATCTCGGGGTCCGTTTGCGCCACGATCCTGGAAATGACATCCACGCCGTCCACCCGATGATGCTCGAACTCGACGGCGACATCCCTCATCCCGTCAGCAGCCTGCAGACGCAACGGTATCCGCCGGCCCCTCCAGTCGTCATCGCAAATGCTGCCCCTGGTTCCCGTGACCTGGTAGTAGTGCAGCGACTCGCCCAGGCGCGACGTCTCGTAGACGCCGACGGCCCCGGACTCGAAATCGATCATGGCATGGGCCCAGTCCTCGTGAACGAATTCGGAACTCGACCGGTAGCGTCTGACCGTCCCCGATATCTGCCTGGGCTCGCTCTGGGCGAACAGGCGCAACTGCGACAACCGGTGCGCACCCATGTCCATGCACATGCCTGACGAGTTGCCGAACTTCGATAGGGGGCGCGTCAGGCCCCGGTGCGTCGCCTTCGGCTCGAACGGGTTCCGCGCCTTCTCCTCGACGTAGTAGACGCGCACGATATCGCCCAGGACACCTTGCTCGATGAGATTGATGATGGCCCGCTGCTTCGGCATGCGGAAGTAGTTCTCCGCCACTTCGAAATGCACGCCGTTCTCGCGGCACGCATCGACGATCACATCGCAGCAGCCGCGCGTCATGGCCATCGGCTTTTCGACCATGACGTGCTTGCCGCGCTCGGCGATCTGCCGCGCGATCACGTGGTGCGTCGGGTCACCCGTCACGATGTCGACCGCCATGATGTCCCCGTGGCGGTCGAGCATTTCGTCGATGTCGGTGTAGTGCGGAACGCCGTATTTCGCGCCGCTTTCGGCGGCGAGCGTCTCGTCGAGGTCGCACAGGGCGACGAAGTCGATCGCCCCTCGCTTCGCCAGTTCGGCGAGGGTCGGCAGGTGCCAGCGCCGCGCCGGGTTCCCGCACCCTACCAGCGCGATCTTCGCTACGCTCACGTACCTTGCCTCGCTACTTCGGGACCTCAGTTGAGAGGCAGTATCCCGGATCTCCGGAATTCGGCGACCGGCTCCGCGGCGGAGTGCGCCCCGCCGGCCGGATTCGGTATGCCGTAGTCCGGAATCTGCGTCCCGACCCGCAGGACCCTGGCCGCCATCGAGATCCTCCGGTCACCGTGGCCGAACTCCAGGCTGCGATGCAGCAACTGGCCGTGAAACAGCACGAACTGTCCGCGCTTCAGGGGCAGCGGGGTGACCCTGTCCTGTACGACGACCGGCACCTCGTCGATGTGACGAGGGATGTCCCGGTCCCATCCGTCGATCGGCAGGTGCGATCCCCTTACGTACTCGATTCGCCCCGCGTTCAGGTCGATATCCGTCAGCGCGATCGTGATGGAGTAGTGATTGCTCGTATCGAACAGGTTGAGCGGCGCATTGCCGTTCTCGAAGTGCCGGTCGTGATGCCACTTGTTCTGCCCGGTGCCATCGCTCTTTACGAAGAAGTTCGTCCGCCAGATGAAAAGACCGTTGCCGAAGTGCTCCGCGAGTGCCGCCTGCAGGTTGTCGTCGAAGTACAGGTTCCTGATGACGTCGATGTCCATGTGCCGGTCTATCAGCGGGTTCTGGGCCTCGTTCGGGAGGCCGGTGAGCCTCGCCACGATATTCTGCTGCCGTTGCAGCGCCTTCAGTTCCAGCACCACCTCGCAAACCGCATCGAGTCCCGACTTGTCGGCCAGTTCGTGCGGGCCCGTGATTCCGTCTCTCGACAATTGATCCATGGACATCGTTGATTCTCCTGTCGCGTGCCGTCAAGCCTCTTGCACCATCCTTGAAATCCCGGCAATCCGCCAGCTCTCGGCTTCCCTGCCAACCACCAGGACGGACCGCTCACCGCCGCCCGAAGCGTATTCCGCAGTCACCGCCACGATAGCACCGCGGGCGCCGGACTGCGCGGCCGCAACAGCGAGATCGTTGATCCGAGGCCTCCCGCGGCTGACCCGACGCGCCAGTTGCATGCCGTCTTCGATACGAGTGACTTCACCGACGCCGACCTCGATCATGGGAAACCGACAGAGTTCCGCACAGGCCTTGCCGTCGTTTTCGTCCAGTGCATCGTAGTACCGCCGTACCTGCCCGACCGCGGAGTCGGCCGCCGCTGCAAACGTTCTGTCCTCACGACCGTCGTACGCTCCCACCGCGAAACGCGCCTGGATACCCCACGAACCGGCGGGTCTGGTCACGATGTAGGTGACCATATTCCTCAAGATCGGCTCGTCCTCGGCGTTGTAGCGCGTCCACCCGCCAACCAGGTGTACCCGGTCACGCGATTCGTGCAACCGGGTTGGTTGCCGCCCCGCCGTCCTGACCCAGCCCGTCGCAACGCGCGCGGTCCAGTCGGCGGCCTGGGCATAGTCGCGGGCCGCCTCGAAATACTCGGTCTCGCCCACCGCCCGGACCCGCGCATGGGGGTAGCGCATCACCGCCGCCCACGCGGCGGCGTCCTGCGACCTGTCGGCGTCGAAAAAGCCGAAGTAGGCGTCTTCCGGCGTATCGAATCGGGTTCGAAAACCCCTCGGCCGAGTCTCCCGGGAGCAAGGCACCTCGTCAGGCCGGCCGTTTGAGGAGACGCTCTTCCCGGGGCCTCGCCAAATGCGGCATTCCCACTGGAGTTGGTTTCGTCGGAGCACAGCAGAGGCGTTCTATCTCCACCCGCTCCCGCACGGTCAGGCCACGGGCGGCCGGTGAAGCGGCGAACGCCCTGGCCAACGGCCTCTTGTCCAGCATCGGCCCTACCCAGGCCGGCGCCACAGCGTTCAGGATGGCGGCCCGGTCCCGGCCGCTGGCATTCAATTCGTTGCAGGCGCGGTGCCACATGCGCGCGTCATAGATGAGTCCGGCGCCGGCGGGCGCCAGCCACTGCCGCACGCGAGCGTGCCAGCCATGACCCATGCGGGTACCCCCGGCGTTGAATTCAGGTGTCGGCCGCTTCCGCTTGAGGTGTGATCCGGGAAGGTATTGCGTGGCCGCATTGTCGGCGCGAAACGCATCCACGCAGACATTGAACTGCACACCGAATATCGGGCGCTCCGGCCATGAGTCCTCTGGGAAGATCCCTGGGTGATACGGATAGTCGGTGTGCCAGCCCTTCTCTGGGAACGTCCCCCGGAGCCGGTCGGCCGGCTTCACGGTGGTGATCACGGGCTGGTGGCAGAAATGGATCTCTTCCGTGTCCATGTACTGCCGCATGATCCAGAGCGCCACCGGGTGACTCGAGGCACGCACGGCCTCCACGCTCCAGACGAGCGCGTCGACCATCCAGAAGTTGCCGTCGTGACTGCTCTCTTCGGCGTGCCATTCGGCACGAGCCTCGCGCATACGAGCCTTGAGGCGCGCGATCTGGATCTCGTCCATCACGTTTCGTACAACGGTGAATCCCTGCGACCGAAGTTCCTCGAGATGCGAGGACGGCGCCTGTTCAGGCCCCTTGATGACCCGAAAGGGAGGTCCTTCCACCGCAGAGCCATCCTCAAGTGCCAGGCCACTGAGCCCGTCGCCCTTCCCTGGCCCGGAAACCAGGCGCACCGAGCCCTCCAGGTGAACAAGGCGACTGCCTTCACGTCGCCACAGGCAACTGTCGTCGCCGCGGGCCGTCGCAGCGAGACTGCCATGGATGACATTGATCAACGCCCCGGCAGCATTCTGGATCAGGAAGTAGCCGGTTGATCGATGCATGTACGTATTCCCGGAGCCGACGCAGGTCGCGTTCTGGAGTGCCGGACCGGGTATTTCAGCACGTGCGGGAAGCCCAGCGCCACTTCACTTTCCGCCGACCAATCCTTGCCGAGGAGTTTTGGGTGACTTTGCCTCATCACGCGTCAACTCGCACCTTGCCGCCGACCGGGACATGCGCTAGAAAGCACCCGCGCGCGCCTTCGGGGGCGATCGTTTGGAGAGACCAGCCTCGGCTGCATGTCCGCACCGGGGCTGGCGTGGGAGGTTGTCGACTGGTCACCATGGCGCGGCGAACCAAAACCCACTTTCAAATTGGTTTTTTTCAGCCACGGGCTTTCGCGTGGCATCACCAGGTTCCATGAACAAGGAGAGATCATTCATGTTGGAGAAGACAAAAGTACTGTCCGCTCCCTGGCGTATCGTACCGGTTGTCGCGGCCATGCTGGTCAGCGGCACGGTGCTCGCCCAGGAAACGGACGCGGAGGCTGCGGAGGATGATGACGGCATCGTCGAAGAGATCGTCGTGAGAGGCATCCGCGGCAGCATGCAGCAGTCGCTGGAACGCAAGAGAAACGCCGACCACTTTGTCGACGCGATTACCGCCGAAGACATCGGTGCGTTTCCGGACCAGAACCTGGCCGAAGCCCTGCAGCGGATCAGCGGCGTCGCCATCGACCGCAAGAGCGGCGAAGGCGCGTTCGTGAGCGTTCGCGGCCTTGGTCCCCAATTCGTGCAGGCGACGATTGCCGGGCGTGTCTCTGCGTCCAACGTCGCTCCAGGAAGCCACGACGGCAGGGGCAATTCGAACCCGAAATCCCGCGCGGTCGGCTTTCACGCATTCCAGTCCGGGCTGGTGCAGGCGGTGGAAATTCATAAGTCGCCACGTGCTGACCACGTCGAGGGCGGCCTCGGTGGATTCGTCGACATCCAGCCGCGCAAGCCCTTCGACATCGGCGAGCGGCGCGTTGCACTTTCCCTCGACACGACGCGAAACGAGTTGTCGAACGACACGGCACCCGGCGTATTCGCGCTTTTCAGCGATGTCCTGACCGACAACGTCGGCGTGATGGTTTCGGCGCAGTGGGACAACCGGGTCTTCCGGTCCGACTCCCTGCACCAGAACGGGTACATTCGTGATCCCCGGACCGTCAACGTCAACGGCGTGTCAATGACCGGCTACTCCCTGAATCACCTCAATGGCGTTTTGCATTACACGGACCGCGATCGCCTGAATGTTTCCGGATCCCTGCAGTTTCGACCCTCAGACCGCGTCGACCTGACTTTCGACGTGCTGTATGCCAGCAACGTGGCCGACGAGACCGAATACCTGCGGTCCATGCGGATATCGCAGGGGCTTGGCCGGCTCACCGACGCAGCGGTTACGGATGACAACGGAACCGGCATCTTCACCATGCTTTCCACCTCCGGCGCGGGCGCGTTCATCCAGCACGCCACCGAGACGGTCGAGAACGTGGCGGTGAACTACGGCGCCAACCTGCAGATCCAGGCCTCGGATCGCCTTTCCCTCAATTTCGACGTGGCGGTGTCCGATACGGAAGTTCCGATCGAGAACCGGGACGCCCTGATGCGCAACACCCGCACCCAGATGACTTACCGCCAGAACGGCCCGGGCGCGGTTCCGTCGCTGACTTCGTCTGCGCCGTTGACCGACGTCAACCATTGGAGCGTCGTGAAACAGTCTCGACAAGAGCACGTGGTCGATGATTCGAACGTCCAGTTCAGGGCCGACGCGACCTATGAGCTTGATGGCTGGTTCGACACGGTCCAGGCCGGTGTCCGGACCTACCGGCAGGAACGCCGTGACCGGGCGAGATACCTGAACAGCAGGGCTTTCATCAACAAGCCGATCACGGAGTTCGGCGGCGGTCTTCCGTTTCCGGCGGAGTCGGACTTCCTCGACGCGCTGGGCGTCGAGTTTCCTTCGCCTGTCCTGAGCCCTAACCTCCATGCGCTGCAGGAAACCTTCATTACCCGCGCCGACGAGATTCGGGCAGGGGGTGGCTTCAACACGGGAACCGGCAAGTCCCTGGACGAATACACGTCCGGCCGCTTCAACGAGGACATCAATCACGAGGACGACGGCAACGCCGTCTACGCCATGGTCACGTTCAGCGGAGACCTGAACGGCACGCCGTACTCCGGCAATGTCGGGGTGCGCTACGTGGATAACAGCACCGGATCCGAGGGTCTGATCGTACAACCCCTCACGATCGATTATTCCGACCCAACGGCGCCAGAACTCATCCTGGCGGATCCGGCGTATCTCGAGGTGGGTCACGAGTACACCGAAGTTCTGCCTTCCCTGAATCTTCGATTCGATCCGCGTGACGATGTCGTTGTGCGGGTTGCCCTTGCAAAAGTGTTCAGCCGACCGGCGTTCCGGGAGCTGAATCCGAATGCCAGCGTGCAGCCAAACAACCGCACCATGTCGGGCGGCAACGGCCAGCTCAACCCGACTGTCGGAACGCAGTTCGACCTGGCACTGGAATGGTATTTCGCGGAATACTCGATCGCGTCCTTCGGCCTCTTCGCCAAGGACATAGAAGGGTTCGTGCAGAACGACATCGAACTGGTCCCCTTCCCGGGCGTGGTCGATCCGGAAACGAACCAGCCCCTGGTCCTGGAGGCCTTCAGACCGCTGAACACCGGAGAGTCCGGCCTGGTCGGCATGGAACTGGCGTTCCAGCGGACCATGGAAGGTCTGCTCCCGGCGCCGTTCGATGGGCTCGGCGTGATCGCCAATTACACCCACATCAACTCCGGCGCTGACTTCGAGAGCGCGAAGACGATGGCCTCGTACAGCATTCCAGGGCTGTCCGAGAACACGATCAACTTCACCGTGTTCTACGAGAAGGGTCCCTGGAGCGGCAGGATCTCCTACAACTCCCGCGACGACTTCCTGGACAACATCGGGGTCGCCTGGCAACCACATCCCTACTTCGTCCACCCGTACAAGCAGTACGACGCGTCCTTCGGCTATGCGCCGAACGACAACTTCTCGTTCGCCCTGGAAGGGATCAACCTGACGGATGAGAGCGTTTTCTACTACAACCGGGTCGGATCGGGACAGCAGGACCACTTCTCGAGCGCGATCAACGCCGGGCGGCGGTTCCAGTTCGCCGTGCGGTACAAGCTGTAGCCCCCCTCTCCATTGCGACATCGCCTCCTGGCGAGGCGGTGTCTCCTGGAGTTCAGTTCGCCAGGCAAACGAACGGGGCAACCCGCGTGGTTCCAGGCGAACACCGGTCCCCTGGTGATTTCGCCCTACCTCTCACACAAGGCGATGTCATCAGGGGATTCGTCTTCTTGCGAGGAGCATGAATGGACCAGCAGCAGGAGTTTCGGGAACGGCCCGTGACCTTCGAGCGGCCGAACCACCACTTCGCATTCCTGGTCGCGCACGATGGCGCCATGCTGGGCCTCGACGACGATGGCGCTCTCGCGCTGCATGACGAAGCGGATGATCGCGTCATCTGGGACCGGACACCGGGGGGCGTCAGGCATGTCGCCACCGGCAAGGCCTTCGCAGCCGAGATCGCCCGAGACACGTGCGCCCTGCCGGTCAATTCGGATGAGACCGTTTTCACGATCTCCCGCGGCCCCGAGAAACTGCCCTCCGAGTATCTCGAACACCTGAAGCACGAGGGCTGGGTATGTCTCAGCTGCATTCTGTCGCCGGACATCGTCGACGGGCTCCAGCGTGTCGCGGGTTCGGACCGCCACGAAGGCGTGCCGACGACAAGAGACATGCCGATGGTCTGCCAGCACAGCGCCGTGGGCCGGGCCATCTGCGAACCCGTCTCGCTCTGGCTCATAAGGCAATACGTAGGGACGCGGAACCTGCACCTTGGACATCCGCCGAACTGCAACTGCCTTGCGCCCTGGGACGGCAAGAGACCGGTCCAGGGCTGGCACTCCGACATCCCGTATATCCCTTCCGCGGGTGGAAACGTCGTCGCGGACCGAAAGGGGCCCATCAAGGCCGTCCAGCGCAACGTCTGCATATCCGACTTCAGCAAGCGCAACGGCGCCACGGCGTACAAGCTGGGCTCGCACCTGGCGGATACGTTGCCACCGCCGGAGTGGAATCCGGGCCGTCATGGACCGGACCCTGCCGCGCGGCCGTACAGCGGTCCCGACGCCGACGTGATCGAGGCGCCCGCCGGCAGCATCGTCCTGTACGATGCCAGGACCTGGCACCGCGCCGGCTTCAACCACAGCGACCGCAAACGTGCCGCCATGCTGATGTCGTTCCAGACGGCGGACGTTAAGCCAAAGCGGGATACCCGGCCGGTCTGCGGGCGGCTGCACGAGAGTCCCGTCTACCAGGAACTCGATGCCAGGCAGCAGCGGGAGCTCACCGAACTGATGATGAACCAGCCAGGCAACGATCCCCATGGCCAGTCGTAGTGACGACCGACCGAATCTCCTGTTCCTGATGAGCGATGACCAGGGCGCGTGGGCGATGGGCTGCGCCGGCAACGCGGAAATCAGGTCGCCCAACCTGGACCGGCTGGCGCGGAAAGGGATCCGCTTCGACAATTTCTTCTGCACGTCGCCGGTCTGCTCCCCGGCCCGGGCGTCGATTCTGACCGGCAGGATTCCATCCCAACATGGAGTGCATGACGCCCTGATGTGGCAGTCGGACACGAGCAAGGCCGGACTCGACCGCGAGGTGCCGGCGGACAGCGTCCAGTTCCTGCTCGGGATGCCGACCTACGCAGAACTGCTTAGCGATATGGGCTACGACACCTGCCTTTCAGGCAAGTGGCATCTCGGCGACGGCCTCGAACCACGATGCGGTTTTGATACATGGAACCCCATGCCCTACGGCGGCACCAGCTATTTCAACGTGCCGGTCGTGGCAAACGGTCGTCTCGACAAGCACGAAACCTATGCAACGGAGCTGTTCACCGACAACGCGCTGAAGTTCCTTGGGGAACAGGCGGGCGAGGAACGGCCGTTCTGCCTCGCCGTCCACTACACGGCACCGCACAAGCCCTGGGGACGCGAACACCATCCGCGGTCGTTGTGGGACGACTACTACGATCGCTGCCCCTTCGACTCGGTCCCGGGCCCGGACGAACCTCTACCGGTCGGCTTCCAGGCCGGTCCCGTCGATGCCGAAACGCGAAAACAACATCTTGCGGGATATTTCGCCGCGATCGAAGGGATGGACCGGCACGTTGGCCGGCTGCTGGACTGGCTCGAAGAACAGGACCTGAGGAGCAATACGCTGGTCGTTTTCATGAGCGACAACGGCATGAACATGGGCCATCACGGCCTCTATGGAAAGGGCAACGCGACCTGGCCGCAGAACATGTTCGACACCAGCGTCAAGGTGCCCTGCCTGATCAGCCGGCCGGGACATGTCCCGGAAAACCAGGTCGCGACCGATCTCCTGAGCCAGTACGACTGGCTGCCGACGCTCATGGAATACACCGGCGCGGCCAGGCGCGTCCCCGGCGGCTTGCCCGGACGTTCGTTTTCGCCGCTGCTCGACGGCCGGCCCATCGGCGAGCGGAAGAGCATCTACGTATTCGACGAGTACGGACCCGTACGCATGATTCGCTCCGAGGAGTGGAAGCTCGTCTGGCGCTACCCCGCGGGAGCCCATGAACTCTACAATGTCGCGGAAGACCCGGAGGAACGTGTCAACCTGTTCGGCCGGCGCGGCCACGCCGGCCGCATTCGGGCCCTGCGCCGGGAACTCGACGACTGGTTCGCCAGCTACGTGGACCCCGAGCTCGATGGATCCAGGCTTCCCGTTACCGGTCGCGGTCAGCTTGACCATGCGACGCGGGAAGGTGCCTTCGCCTATCGGTTTCCCTGGATCGACTAGTGGCAACATCGGGACGACATATGCAATCAGTGGCCAGAAAACCCAACGTTCTTTGGATCAGTTTTGAAGACTGCCTGCCGCTCTACGGCTGCTATGGCGACCCGATAGCGAGGACGCCGGCCGTCGACCGGCTGGCATTAGAGGGGTGCATCTATCCCAATGCGTTCTCGACCGCCCCGATCTGCGCCCCGGCGCGGGCCGCCGTGATCACCGGGATGTATCCCACCAGCATCGGCGCCCACCATATGCGAACGACCCGGGGGAAGGCCTACGACGCACCGGTCCCCCACTACGCCAAGTGTCTTGGAGAGTACTTCAGAGGAGAGGGTTACTACTGCACCAACAACGTCAAGACGGACTACCAGTTCGAACCGCCTTTTGCCGCCTGGGACGATTGCTCCAACACCGCCCACTGGAGAAACCGGCCAGATCCAGCGACGCCTTTTTTCGCTGTCTTCAACCCCGAATACACCCACGAGTCCGGCATGTGGGAGGAACAGCGCACATGGCCGTTCAACTACATCGTGCCGAGCCTGAAGGAAACCACCGATCCGGATTCCGTCGAGGTGCCGCCGTACTTTCCGGATACGCCCCGGGTCAGAAGTAGTATCGCCAGGAACTACGACAACATGGCCCTGTGCGACCAGGTCATGGAAGCGCTGCTCGGTCAGCTTGAGGAAGACGGCCTGGCCGACAACACCATTGTCGTGCACTGGAGCGATCACGGGCCGATGCCCAGGGGCAAGCGCCATCCCTATGACCAAGGGATACACTCGCCGATGATCATTCGCTGGCCGGGGGTGATCGAGCCGGGCACGACCAGCGACAGGTTGGTGAGCACCGTTGACCTGGGTCCCACCATGCTCAGCGCCTGCGGAATCACCGTGCCGCCGCACATGCAGGGGCGGGCCTTTCTGGGCGCGCAGGACACGCCCGAGAGGGAATACATCCATGCCTCGGTAGACCGTTCCGATGCCGACAACGACATGGTCAGGGCGGTCAGGGACAAGACGTACAAGTACATCAAGAACGGGTTTCCGGAAAAGCCGTACCTCCTCTGGAATGCCTTCCGGAACCGGCATCCCATCATGCAGGAGTGGTACCGCTGCTGGATGGAGGGCACGCTCAACGAGACGCAGTCGATCATGTTCGCCGAAAAACGGCCCGTCGAAGAACTCTACGACACCCGGACCGACCCCTGGGAGGTCCACAACCTCGTGGAAGATGATCGCTACCGGGAGGTGCTTGACCGCATGCGCGAAGAACTCGACACCTGGCAGGAAGAGACCCGGGATCTTGGTCTGCTCGATGAAAAGGTCATGAAGTCCATCCACTACCCGGATGGCGAGAAACCGGTCTGCACGGAGGCCAGATGCCTGGTTTTTTCAGCCGACTCGTACGGGGAGGAACGGGCACCGGATGCGTTCAGCCTGCCACGGCGACACCGGCTGCAACTGTTCAGCCCGACCCAGGGATGCAGCATCTGTTTCACCCTGGATCAGGGTGACCAGCGCTTGCATGGAAGCACGCCTCCGGCGACGGGGGAAGAACCGGCACTTCCGCACGCGTCAGCGGTCTTGGAAGCTCCCCCGGCTGAAGGCTCCTGGGAGTTGTACAAGGCGCCCATCAGCCTGCCCGCCGGCAGCCATCGCCTCAGGACAGTGGTATCGAGGATCGGGTACCACGACAGCCTTGAGACGACATTTGAGATCACGGTGACACCGGAGTAGTCGAAATGCCCAGCTTTATCAATCAGTTGCAAAGGGATGGCCTCGCGGGGCCGTTCGAGCTGGCCGACAAGTCGATACTCGACGCGGTGTCCGAAGTGGCCATCGGACTACAGGCACTGCAGCGGGCGCAGAATTCACTGGCAACGCTGGCTGGACAGGAAGACGAACTCCGCCACACCACGCTGATCAACAGGCACATGGCGTTTACCGCGGTAAGGGACCTCTTTTTCGACGCCAACCTGCAGTCCGTCGTGTCCGACTGTTTCGGCAAGGACCTCGTGCTCTGGCAGACCAAGTTCTTTCCGAAGTACGCGGGTGTCGGAGAGAACCGGTGGCACCATGATCGCATCATCGAAAACGGCAATGACCCGATCAGGCTCTATGACACCAGCAACCACTTCTCCTTTGTCGTGGCCCTGTCCGACCTCGGCATGGAACACGGCAGGATCGAGTACATAAGGGGATCACATATGCCCATCGACGGTTTCGACAGGGAGATGCCGCGCCTGTTCGACGAGATGCCGGAGGTGGTCCATGAAAGGATCACTCCACTGACGTTCAGGAAAGGCGAGTTCGCGGTATTCCATTCCGCCTTGCTGCATCGCAGCCTGGCGTACGAACACAGGGAGGAGGACTGGCGCCCCGGCTACTTCGGCGCCCCCGACCCGGAACTCCGAAGGAACGCCGACATACGGTCCGGGAGAATCTCGATGGCAGCAAGGCTCGCCAGGAAGGGCACGGTCATCCCCGAAAGATGGGGCTCGAATCCGGCCGGGGCGGCGTACGCCATCGCGGAGCCCGTCCCCTATTTCGATGCCGTCACGGATCAGGACCGCGGCAACAGGTCAGTCGTAATGACCTTCAACTAGTGCTCCGTCAAACGTCTTTCAAAGATAAGGGAATCTCAACCCATAGTCGCCTCCCGAGAGGCGGCTCGACAACCAGGGGACACATCATGCAAGTAGGAATCATGTCGGGTCACTTCAAGCGACCCACCCTGGAGGAAGCGCTCGATGCGATTCTCGGGCACGACATCCGTCATCTTCAATTCAACCCGGGGTCGGTAAACGTGGAGGGACCGCTGGCGGACAAGCTCGCGAAGGCGCCGATGGTCCGCGAGGAAACGGACAAGCGCGGCATGACGATCTCGGCGGTGGGCGGCCCCGCCAACATGGTGGCGCCCGATGAGGCGCAGCGCCACCAGGCAATCGAGAAACTGAAACTCCTGACATCCGCGTGCGGTCCCCTGGGCACTTCGGTGATCGCGACGTGCACCGGGTCCCGGGATCCCGACAGCATGTGGCGCAGGCACCCGGACAACGAGACGGAAGCAACCTGGCAGGTGTTGCGGAATACGCTGGAACACGTATTGCCGGTCGCGGAAGCGTCCGGTGTCGTCATCGCCTTCGAACCGGAGGTGAACAATGTCGTCAACACGGCGAAGAAGGCCCGGCGACTGATTGACGAGATGGGCTCGCCGAGTCTCGGCGTGGTCATGGATGCGTCGAACCTGTTCGGCGAAGGCGATCTGCCTCGCATGACGCAGATACTCGACGAAGCGTTTGAACTGCTGGGCGACCACATCGCCATCGCACATGGCAAGGATCTCGATCGGGACGGCGATGCGGGCCACCTCGCGGCCGGAACCGGCAAACTGGACTACGCACACTACGTCGCGTTGCTCTGCGCCCTGCCCTTTGACGTACCGGTCATTCTTCACGGCCTCAGAGAGGACCAGGTCGATGCCAGCGTCGCGATGCTGAGAGGCCACGCCGCAAGGTACCAGGCGGGCGCATGAAGGCAGGCCGACGGACCATGTGGAGGGGGCACGTGCGCGCACGCGGATATCCGGGCCAGCCAGACCCTCCGCTTTGCGGGTGGTCATTGACCCTTGCCATTTCGGGCAACGCTGACTCGCAATGGGTCCGGTCACTCATTTAGAGCAAACCCGCTTTGCGCAACTGCTGCGAAACCCTGCGCGCGAGATTGTCAAAATGCGGAATCTCGCCGGGGACATTTTCACCGAGTTCGCCCTCCCACCGATGTCGGTACTGATCCAGACGCTCGGCATATCTCGCCGCAAACACATTCGGGTCGATGCTGCGGTGCTCCGCCTTGGACTGAAATATCTCCGCAGCATCAACGATGTCGACGCCGCCCTCGATCAACAAAGCAGACAAGTCAAACAAATCCCTGCATTGCAGGCGTTGCAGGACGCATCGGAGCTTCTCGCCGGCAATCTCCAGCAACGTGTAGACCGAGACGGTCACATGGTCTGGTAGGTCGTCCCAGCGCGGCAACAGTGCCTGTTGTTCGACGTTCAAAACCAATTCGTCGGCGGCGAGATCGAGCTTGAGTGTTCGTTCTCGTCCCAAAGGACCGACGTAACCAACTCTTGGCGGCTTATGGGCGGTGAGGTGCAATCCTTCAGTCGTACCGCCTGTGGCGGCAAGCGCTTCCTCAATGGTTGAGTAGGCATCTTCGACCGTACCAGCGACGATAGAGAAATCGAGATCAGCCGAGTAGCGGTAGTCGTTGAAGTGGCAAAGTCGGAGTGCCGTGCCACCCTTGAAGACTAAGCCGGCGCTTCGCTCGAGACCGGCGAAACCGGCGACGATATGCGCCAGTACATAGTCCCGCTCGACCGTTCTGGCCGGCACGTCATCCCTTGCTGCTCGCCGGGTGATGTGCGCGCGGGTAATCACTGCAGAACAACGGCCTTTATTTCGTCAACGGGCTGCGGCCACCGAATTCGCCAACGCGCGTCTCGCCAAGCGCAGGTCTGCGACGACCCAGGCTCCAGGTCAAGATCCGCTGAAATGGCCTTTGGGGGGCTGAGACGCCCTGCCACTCCTTGGAGCGCAAGGGCATCGGCGATCGAGCCAACTCGACGCAGCGCCGATGACCAACCAAGCGTCTGTGCGTACTGCGCGAGGCGAGTGGGATCGATACTCTCTCCGCCAGCGGCAACCGCTTCCGCGAGCACGGCGGCGCCACCGACAAGCATGGGGCGTCTGGCAGCGTCGAGTAGTGCCCGTTCGAGATCAGAGATGCGCGACTCCCCACTGACGATTGCGCCAACCCCGATCATGTTCTCCGATTCCTTGACGATGCGCAGGGCTCGACCCGACAATGTCCTGGCACGAATTCGCTTTGTGCTAGCAACCTGGATCGATCGCGATGGGTGGGTGATGAGGTCATGCTCATCCAACGCCGTGCGGTACGCCATTCGATGTGGAATGCTGGCAAATGCCGCAGCCACCGCCAAGGCAATTTCCTCGGCCACCGACGGCGTTCCCAACAGGCCCAGTTGCCTGACAACGTAGTGACCGTGCCGGACGCGATCAATGAGGCCTGCAGTGACCATGCGCTTGAGGACGTTGCCGGTCGCCGCTCGAGATCGTCCAAGGCGTCGTTGAGCTTCCTCGAAGGTAAAGAGGATTTTTCCGTCGGCGACCAGATCATCCGCGAGGATCAAGCTGGCGTTTTGTGCCCTAATGCCCATTTTTCACGTAATTAGTGAATACCAAAAACTATTGTACTCGTTCTTCTGGCAAATATATTGTCGATATTCACGATTATCATGTATATCGACCACTTTTTAACAAGAAAGAGCATGAGAGGAAAGATCGCGATCAACTACCTGCTTGGCAGGCTGCACAAGCGTTGCCTGGCGGGCGCGATTCTGCTGCATGCGCTCGTGTCCATGGCCGAACAGCCCGCCTATCGGCACGGCATCTCGCTGCTGCATGAACTGAAGTATCCCGCCGACTTCGAGCACTTCGAATACGCCAACCCCGACGCGCCGAAAGGCGGCGAGCTGCGGCTTTCGGCGACCTCGCCCATTCGGAACTTCTCGGGTGTCCCGGGAACGGGTATCCCGGGCGTACAGGGCCTCGGCAGAACGGTCGACAGGCTGATGATCCGCTCGGCGGACGAGCTGTCCGGCCTATACGGCCAGCTCGCCGACGGCGTTGCCCTGTCCGCCGACGGGAAGTCCCTCTTTATCCGGATACACGAGCGCGCGCGCTGGCACGATGGCGTGCCGGTGACGACCGGGGACGTGAAGTTCTCCCATGACGAACTGCTGAAGCTCCCCTTCGGCAAGGTCTACCTGCAGTCGTGGATCAAGTCGCTTCAGATAGTCAACGCCAAGGAGATGATCGTCCATCATCGGGGCGTGTTCACCAATTCGAACCTGGTGGCACTGACCTGGTTTCCCATCCGGCCGGCGCACTATTACGCGGGCAAGGACTCGACCCGCGCGCTGGTGCCGCCGGTGGGCAGCGGCCCCTACCGGGTGGCCGACTTCGATAGCGACTTTGTCCGTTACGAACGGGTCAAGGACTATTGGGGACGGGACATCCCGGTCAATCGGGGCCGATACAACTTCGATGTCATCCAGTACGACGTCTATCGCGACGCGACGGTGGCGAGGGAGGCCATTCGCAAGGGGCTGTTTGACATCTATTTCGAGACCGACATTCGGCATTGGGTTTCGTCTTACGACATCCCGGCGGTGGAAGCGGGATCGCTCGTCATGGAAACGCGGTCTCTGCAGAAATTCATCGGCCTCGCGTCGGCGATCGTACTGAATCTCGATCGCGACAGATTCCAGGATGTACGGGTTCGCGAGGCGCTGACCCTGGCGCTGGATTTCGAGTGGCAGAACCGGGTCTTTCAGTACGGATCACAAGCGCGCGCGCTGAGCTACTTCGCCAACTCGTCTTTTGCCGCGAGCGGACTGCCGACGCGGGCCGAGCTCGCCCTGCTTGCCCCCCACCGCGACCGTCTCCCGGAGCGGGTCTTCACCGAGGCATTTCAACTGCCGGTCTCGCACGGTGCCGGAATGCACCGCTCGGCCCTGGAACGGGCACGAGACCTGTTTGCCGAGGCCGGCTGGACGATACGGGGCGGACGCCTGGTCAATGCCGCCGGGCAGCAGTTCGCGCTGGAGTTGACGACCCAGGTCCCGTCCCAGCGCCGCATCCTCCTGCCGTACATCGAGTCCCTGAAGACACTCGGCATAGACGCCAGACTGCGGCTGCTGGAAAACGTTGCGTGGGTAAACCACCAGCGCATACGCAACTTCGATGCGTACGTCAGGGGGCACGACTTCCTGAATCCTCCTTTAGGGGAGCTCGTGAGTTACTTTGGCTCGCGCACGGCAGACCTGGAACTGGGCGGAAACATGGCCGGGCTACGCGATCCCATCGTCGATGCCCTCATCGAGAAGGCAGAGCAGGAGGCGGCGACAATCGAGGAAGCGATGACCGCCTGCCGGGCCCTCGATCGCGTGTTGCTGTGGGGCTTCTACCACATCCCGTTGCACGTCCCCGACGAGGAGCGTTTCGTACGCTGGGACAAGTTTGTCAGGCCGGAGCACGAGGCGGTCGCGAAGTACGAGTACCTGGTAGGCAGCGCCGTGCGCATCCTGGATAGCTGGTGGATCGATCCCGATCGGGTCCGCAGGCTGACACCGGCGGGGAAGTAGCGGCAGTTCTCGCGCCGCAACTGGCAACCGGCAGGCACCCGCACAATAATGGCGTCCTACGACCAGTACAGGGGTTCAGATGAAGCACCGCACGTTAGGAACATCCGGTCTTGAAGTCTCTATCGTCGGCCTTGGTACCGACACCTTCAGCCGCCGCCGTGTAGACAAGCAAACCGTAAACGAGATCATCGGCGCAGCCAGTGATATGGGGATTACGCTCATCGATACCGCGTACCTGTACGGTGGTGGAGATTCCGAAGAGTTCATCGGCAGCGCCATCGCGGGCCGCCGGGACGAGTTCGTGATCGCAACGAAGGGTGGACACCATGCCCACGGCATCCCGAACCGGGTCAATCTCACCAGACAACTCGAGAGCAGCCTGAAACGGTTGAATACCGACTACGTCGACCTGTACCAGGTGCACGTCCTGTACAACGCAACATTTCCCATGGAGGAGATGATGCAGACGCTGAACGACATGGTGCGCAGCGGCAAGGTCCGCTACGTGGGCCTGTCCAACATCTACTGCTGGCAGCTCTGCCGCTGCAACGACCTGGCCGAGTTCCATGGCTGGGACAGGGCCATCAGCGTGCAGCAGCACTACCACATGTTCGAGCGGGAAGTTGAGTCGGACGTCAGCCAGTATTGTCAATGGGCAGGCGTTGGCATATTGCCCTTTTTCCCGCTGGGTTGCGGACTCCTCGCCGGAAGATATACGCGCGGGGAGGAACCGCCGAAAGATAGCAGGGCAGGATCCGGGCGGGGCGGTTCGACGCGTTATTTCGATTACTACGGCACCAAGGCCGGCTACGACACCATCGAAGCGCTGGAGGAATTTGCCCGGGCTCGCGGCCACACGCCCGCACAACTCGCGATAGCCTGGCTGCTGCACCGCCCCATGGTCAGCTCGGTCATCGCCGGTGTCAGCAAGCTGTCCCAGCTCGAGGACAACGTGGGAGCAGCCGAGTGGGACCTCACACCCGATGAATTGAAGGAGCTGAATCACCTGATCGGCGCGCCACGGCGTCCGGTGCCAACAAGCTGGGAGTGGACGGATAGGGAGTTGGACCGGGTCTTGCCGTCTTACCACCCCGACTATGACC
This sequence comes from Gammaproteobacteria bacterium, assembly GCA_026706665.1. Classification (GTDB taxonomy): domain Bacteria; phylum Pseudomonadota; class Gammaproteobacteria; order Pseudomonadales; family Azotimanducaceae; genus VXNE01. Next base: position 28,163 of record JAPOYI010000086.1, read on the forward strand.
CGCTTGAGCCGGGCGTCTAGGCTCGCGGGACACGGCACTGGGTCCCCATGCACAACATTCTCTTTCTGATGACCGACCAGCAGCGCTGGGACGCGATGGGTTCCAGCGGCGGCTGGGTGAATACGCCAAACCTGGATCGTATCGCAGGACAAGGGGTGAGCTTCAGCAGTGCGGTCACGACATCGCCGCTGTGCGTACCGGCGCGGGTGACGCTGGCAACCGGCAGGTACCCGCACAGCAATGGTGTCTGGGGTCACATCCCCTACTCCGTCCCGGCGGACGCCGATCACTGGATTCGCGAAATCAGGAATCTTGGGTTTAGAACAAGCCTGTTCGGCAAAACGCATCTGCATCCGCACGGCCGCTCGGACCTCCGGGACAAGGAGAATCTCCTGCACGCCCTGGGCCTGGACGATGTGGACGAGATCGGCGGTCCTCGCGCCTCCACGACCGCGATGAGCCATATGACCGCGATCTGGGAGAAGAAGGGTCTGCTCGAAGCGTACCGCGAGGACTTCCGGGAGCGGGCTGCCAACAAGCCACACGTGGTTCGTCCCTCGGTTCTGCCGCTCGCGGACTATTACGACGTCTACGTCGGTCAGCAGGCCCAAGCGTACCTGTCATCCTACGACAGGGACGAGCCCTGGTTCTGCTGGGTCAGTTGGGGCGGCCCGCACCAGCCCTGGGACACGCCTGAACCCTATGCGAGCATGTACGATCCCGAGTCCATGCCGCAGCCTGCGAAGCACCAACGTGACCCGCCGCGGCCGAAGGGATGGATTGACCGCATGTTCGAGCAGAGACGGACCTTTCCGGCCTTCGAGGCCGGCGAAGTGGGCGCGATGCGGGCCGACTACGCCGGCAGCGTTTCCCTGATCGACGACCAGATCGGCGAGATCCTCGCCGTCATCGAAGAACGCGGAGAAATGGACTCCACGGTCATCGCCTTCACCTCGGATCACGGGGAGATGAATGGCGACCATGGTCTCATCGCCAAGAGCAACTTCTATGACGGCGCGGTCCGGGTGCCGCTGATCGTCAGGACGCCCGGCAGCCAGTATTCGGGGGTCGTGAACGACAGTCCGGCGGAAACCGTCGACCTGGGACCGACGCTGGTGGAACTCGCCGGCGGCGAACTGGGGTATCGGCAGTTCGGGATATCCCTGGCCGGCGCGCTTGACGGCAGCCGGCATCGTGAGGACGCCCTCTCCGAGATCGAGGGCGAGTTCATGCTGATGAACGACGAATGGAAGATCGCGCTCAACGGAGAAGGCGAGACCTACATGCTATTCGACCGCAGGAATGACCCCGGCGAAGAACACAATCTCGCCGGCTTGAGTGAGTACCGGAGCGTCGCGGATGCAATGCGGCTCAGGATTCTGGAGCGCATTGCCCAGAGTCAGGTATACAAGAGTTAGCTTCTACCCGCCGACGACCCACGACCTCCCACCAGATTCCAGCCATCGCAAATGAAAACCACCACCATCAAGAATACGGACCTTCACGTCAGCATGTTCTGCCTCGGCGGCCAGAGCTTCGGTTCCCGCGACGACAAGACCGTCTCCTATGCCATGCTGGACCAGTTTGTCGAGGGTGGCGGCAACTTTCTTGATACCGCCAACAATTACGCCATCTGGAATGGGGAAGGCGGCGAAAGCGAAGCCATGCTGGGCAACTGGATGACCGATCGCGGCAATCGGGACCGGATGGTCCTTGCAACCAAGATGGGCGGGCGCGCAAAGGACGCCCCCATGTCATCGAAACCGGAGCACATTCGCCGCGAGTGCGAGGGCAGCCTCAAGCGGCTGCGAACCGATCGCATCGATCTGTACTACTTCCATTGCGACGACCGTTCCGTGCCGCTCGGGGATCAGCTCGGCGCCATGGACGAGCTCGTCCGGGAAGGGAAGGTGCGTCACGTCGGTGCCAGCAACTTCCGCGCCTGGCGGCTGGCGGAAGCCGCCGGGGTGAGCGCGGCCAACAACATCACTGCATTCTGCTGCGTGCAGCAGCGCTATACGTACCTGCGGCCGCGGGTGGATGCGGATTTTGGATTCCAGAAATCCACCAACGACGACTTGCTCGAATACTGCAGAGAGCGGGATCTTCAATTGATCGCTTACTCGCCTCTATTGGGTGGCGCGTACATTCGGGAAGACCGCGACATCCAGCGGCAATACCGGCATCGCGATTCGGATATCCGCAAGGCAACGCTGTTTCAGATCGCCGACGAGATCGGCGCCACACCCAACCAGGTGATCCTCGCCTGGCTTACCGGGCGCGGCGTCATTCCAATATCGGGCGCCAGCAAGGCGCACCAGCTTAGCGAGAGCCTGATCGGTTTCGAGCTGACCCTGTCCGACGGGATTCTCGACCGCCTGGACGCGGCGGGGGCGGATAACGAGTAACGCAAAGAGCAGAATGCCGGGAGCCAGTTCGATTTGAGGGAGAGAACAACCATGCCAGTCGCTCAGTTGCAACAGGATGGCCTGGCTGGCCCATTCGAACTGGCAGACAAGTCGGGACTCGACGCGGTCTGCGAGGTGGCCTTGGAACTGAAGGCGCTGCAGCGCCAGCAGAACCGTTTGGCCAGACTGGCAGGGCAACCGGATCAACAGCGCTGGACCACGTTGATCAACCGGCACATGGCGTTCGACGCGATGGGCGAACTCTTCCGGGACGCCAACCTGCAGTCCGTGGTGGCCGAGTGTTTCGGCACCGATCTACTGCTCTGGCAGACGACATTTTTCCTCAAATATGAAGGTGTTGGAGAGAACAAGTGGCACCATGACCGCCAGTTCGAGAACGGCAGCGACCCGATCAACATCTATGACACCGGCAATCACTTCTCCTTCGTCATCGCGTTGACCGACCTGGGGATGGACCAGGGCAGACTCGAGTACGTGAGGGGATCGCATCTGCCGATCGATGGCTTCGATCGCGACATGCCCCGCATATCGGGTGAACTGCCCGAGGTGGTGCACGACAGGATCACCCCGCTGGCATTCAGGCGAGGCCAGTTCGCGGTGTTTCATTCTTCGTTGCTACATCGCAGCCTGGCCTACGGACACAGGGAGGAGGACTGGCGCCCCGGTTTCTTCGGCGCACAGGCGCCCGAGACCTGGCCGATGACGGACGGGAGGATCTCATTGGCCGCAAGGCTTGCAAGGAAGGGAACGGAAATCCCCGAACGGTCCGGTTCGAATCCGGCCGGCGCGACCCGGGCCATCGCGGAACCCGTCCCCTATTACGACGACATCCCGGAGCAGGTCCAATCCGACAGGTCGGTGGTAATGCCGTTCAACTAGACTGCCCCTGCGCCGGATTCACCGAGTAGACTTGCAGAACACGACACCACGGAGGTGACGACTCCATGATCACGCGCCGAACCATTCTCGCCGGCATCTCGCTGGCACCCGCTGTTCCGTTGCTGACCCGCGCCGCCTGGGCCGGGGAGGTGGCAACCGCCGAAGACAAGCTCGAAACGTCCGGGCTTGTGTACCTCACGCCGATCAAGAGCAATGGCGATGAAAGCCAGTGCAAGGCCGAAATCTGGTTCGCCCACGAGGCCGGCAACGTCTATGTCGTCACGCCGCCGGACGCGTGGCGCGCCCAGGCCGTGCGCCAGGGGCTCAACAGGGCTCGAATCTGGGTGGGTGACTTCGGCAACTGGACCCGTTCCAACGGCGCCTTCCGCGACGCGCCCGAGTTCATGGCGACATCGTCCATCGAGACGGACGACGCCGTGCATGCCCGCATCCTCGAGGCAATGGGCGGCAAGTACGCGGAATCCGGATGGAGCAGGTGGGGACCCCGTTTCCGGGAAGGCCTGGTCGACGGTTCGCGCGTGATGATCCGCTACGCGCTCGACACCTGACGAGGGCACCGACCGTCCGCGGCACTTAGCCGGCTTCAGTATTCGCCGCGTGGCATTGTGCGGCGCACGTCCGGATCGAACCCGGACGCGACCCACTCGCACTGGGCGGTGTTCCAGTGGGAAAAGAACAGGCGTTTTCGCGGATCCGGATGCAGGGCCAGGCGTTCCGGAAACAGGTTCCAGTCGGTCAGGACCGGCGCGGGCGGACGCACGTATTCGCGGACACCCGGCCGCGAACTCCTGAGCCATCCCCCGCGCGCATAGTACTGGTGCCACGTGCGGCGGCGCTTCCTGCCGTCACCGTCGAGGCGAGTGTGGAAGATGGCGGTGTCGTACAGCACGCAGGTTCCGGCCGGACCGTACACGGGCACCTCATGGTAGTCGGTGCCGAGTCCCTCGAACGCATCTCGAAGTGTTGCGTAGCGGTTGCTCTTCGGGACGACGCAGAACGCCGGCGTGGTCTCGTCCACGTCGGTCAGGTAGTGGATCGCGCATAACCAGTCACAGGGGTTGTAGGGCTCCCGATCGAAGCGGTCGGGAGCGACCCTGTCGTGATGGAAGTTCATGGCGCCCTGGCCCGATTCGGCGGGCGCTTCGCGAAAGTTGAACTCGCTGAAACGGACCCGGTCCTCTCCGCCCAGGATTTGCGCGACAACCCGATACGAACTCCGGTGCTGGGTATAGGGATCGAGTTCCGGATAGTCCAGCAGCGGCTGGGAAAACATGATGCCGGCGTTCCTGTGGAAGAACTTCCTGTCGCCGGAGAGGCCCCAGGCATCGGGCCGCTCGCGTTGCGTGCGGTCATAGAACTCGTTCAGGTGCGCGATCTCCGCCGGGCTCAGGCAACCATCCAGCACGGCAAACCCGTATTCCCCGAAGAAGGCGAGCGCCGAGTCCTGCTGCTCCTCCGGATCAAAATGCTCTGCCAGCGAAGCGTTGATCCGACCGAAACCCTGGCTGGCCGCCTCCGGGTCTCCGCTCGTGTTCTGTTCCCTTGTGACCCTGAGTGCCATCACCCTATTGCTTGCCTATTGCTTGCCTTGGATCGCTGAATGAAGGCCAGATTGCACCTAAAATATCTCCTTGTTACAGTACTGAGTTAATTTGCTCAATAAAGTAACTATATGAGTTTCGAGCGCGCACAGGTCTTGACGCTCCTCGACCGGCTCAATGAAGCGCCGCAACGGCTGATATTCGTCACGGGTCCCCGGCAGACGGGCAAAACCACCGTTGTTGACCAATCCCTCGAACGTCTACCCCGTCCCAGTCTATACCTGCCGGTCGATGAACCGGAGTCAATGGCCCTCCCCCGACTTCGGAAGGTGGTTGGTGATGAGACCCCGAGCCTCGCCGAGGCTACGTATTCCGGCGAACGCGATTCCCGCTGGGTCGTACAGGCCTGGGAACGTGCGCGGATACACGCCGCCCGATCGAAGCAGGGATTCGTCCTCGTATTCGACGAAATCCAGAAGATTCCAAACTGGTCGGAGACTGTAAAAGGCCTATGGGATGCCGACCGCCGGGAACAGAGGGACCTGCACGTCGTGTTGCTCGGTTCCAGCCCCCTGCTGATGCAGAAAGGCATTACCGAGAGCCTGGCTGGCCGCTTCGAAGCCATCAGGCTCGCACACTGGTCCTTTCAGGAAATGGCAGCGGCATTCGGCTTCGACTTCCCGCAGTACATCTACTTTGGCGGCTACCCGGGCGCTGCCCCGCTCATTCACGAAGAGCCCCGCTGGCGCGACTACGTCGCAAGCGCGCTGGTGGAACCGAATATCGAGCGCGACATCGTGGCCATGGACCGAATCGACAAGCCCGCGCTGCTCAAGCGGCTCTTCGAACTGAGCGCCGAGTTCTCCGGCGAGATCCTTGCCTACAGCAAGATGGTCGGCCAACTCGACGACGCAGGCAACACCACGACTCTGGCGCGCTACCTGCAATTGCTGGAAGGGGCTGGCCTGGTGGCAGGACTCCTGAAATACGAAGGTCTCGCGCGACGGCAGCGGTCGTCAAGCCCGAAGCTGAATGTACTGAACACGGCCTTGATGGCTGTGCATTCGGGATACACGTTCAGCGAAGCGCAGGCGGACCGAACCTTCTGGGGAAGACTGGTGGAGAGCGCCGTCGGCGCACACCTGTACAACACCGGCATGCCCGAAGTCCGTCTCTACTACTGGCGCCGCGGGAACCACGAAGTGGATTTCGTCCTGGAGCGCGGGCGACGACTCGTGTCCATGGAAGTGAAGAGCAACGGACGCGGAATCAACCTCGGTGGCCGCAAGGAGTTCGCGAAGAGTTTCAATCCCGAACGGTCGCTGCTCGTCGGCCGCGACGGCATTTCCATCGAAGAGTTCATGTCGGTTCCGGCAAGCCACTGGTTCGAGCAGGCAGGCGCCGGCAGCGCCACGATCACGAACTTCCGCAAGGAACGGGCAAGAGACCACTTGCAGGTTCGAGAACAACACGCGGCCACGATCGGAGAACCGGCCCCAGAGTACGATGCCAGGGAACGGCAACCGCGAGAAGCCTGGCACAAACGAGTTACGTCCCAGGCGCCCTCACTGCGGGAAAACCGGGCTCCGCCTGCGCTTCTTCATCACCTGGCCACCGCGTATTTCGGCGACTACATCGACGCTGAGGGCGACACGCCAAGGAGCCGACTACTAAGCCTGCTCGAAGGCGACGATCAACTCGTCGACACGGTCATTGCGGCCTTTCGCTCAACAACCGTTCGCAGCGATCTACCCGACGAATCAGAAATTGCCCGGCTAGCGGCAGCGAGCGAGGTGCATTACCTGAACTACCCGTTCATGGCAGGTTTGGAAGAACTCGATGCCGCGGAACTCGACGAACGCCAGTTACGTCTTGCCATCACCATCCATTTCAACCGGCTGCGGCAGGTGGGGAGGATCCAGTGGTACTCGTCAATCGTGTCGCATCGACCCGGATTGGTCGCGGACGTCCTCGTCCGAACAGTTCGGCAGAGCTGGACTCGGAAAAGTGTTGATCACGCGACACTGTTCGAACTTGCTGATGACCAACATGCCGCCGTGGCCGCATTGGCAGTACCACGGTTGCTTCGCTCATTCCCGCCACGCGCCACCGCAAGACAACTTCCCGCACTGAGACACGTGCTCCGGGCGGCGATTCGGCATTGTCCCCAAAAGGAACTTGTTCAAATCATCGACCGAAAACTGGCAATTCGGAGCCTGAACGTGGCACAGCGAATCTACTGGTGCTGCACCGGATTGCTGGTGGAGCCGGCGGCGTTCACCGTCCGACTGCGGAAAGAGATCGCCGGAGGAGGCGAGAGACGAGTCCGTCACGTCGCCTCCTACCTTGTCGCCGACGATAGGGCCTTGTGGATCAGCGAATTGAATGTGCCCGCACTTGATCTGCTGATTCAAACCCTGGGGCGTTCGTACAGGCCCTCAAGCCGCATGACCGGATCTGGCGCATCCATTGTCTCCGGGAACATGGAAGCCGCCGAACTGGTGGAACATCTCATAGGGAGGCTCTCGATGATTGCGTCTACCGAGGCATCGAAAGCGCTGGAAAGCCTCGCCACAACCGATTCCATGCGTCCTTGGCAAGCGAGGCTCCGGAACGCGAAAGCCAGGCAGCGAGAGATTCGCCGACAGGTGCCAGGAGTGTGTCAGAGCATCGCCTAATGGGCTGGACAACCGCATCGAGCACCATCAGTCAGCCATCACGAACGACGCAGCGAAAGCCGATGTGCGACGTCGCCGTATCGATCATCTGCGGGATGCGGGCGGCGGGACGATAGCGAAGGCAGTAGCTCGGCGCGCAGAGGTGCGATCCCCCTTTGAGGACCTTGCGCGGAATCCTGATCTCGGGCTGCGATGGATCGAAGCTTGAGCGTTCTGGCCCGCCGCGTGGATTCGTGACGGTTCGCCCGATGTGGCGTCCGGCGGCTCCCCGACTGACCGACCCGCAGCAGGGCATGCCGGTCGTTTCCTCGGAGGGCCCGACGACCGACGCCTTTTCGCCATGCGATGCGCTCCACCAGTCCTGCGTCCACTCCCATACGTTGCCCACCATGTCGAACAGGCCGTAGTCGTTCGGCGGATAGGTTTCCACGGGGGAAGTACGGGTGTAGCCGTCGCGCTCGGTATTCCGCCAAGGGAAATCACCTTCCCAGGTATTCGCCATGGCCTTGCCGTCAGGGTAAAAGTCGTTGCCCCAAGGGTACGTTGCCCCGTCCAGGCCGCCTCTTGCCGCATATTCCCACTCCGCTTCCGTCGGCAACGATTTGCCGAGCCAGTCAGCATAGGCGCTCGCATCTTCGTAGGCGACGTGCACCACCGGATGGTCCGGGGACGCAGCCTGTTCGCGCCAATTGGCCCCCCTGACGAATCGCCACCAATTGCCCGGGTTGTCCAAGTCCACGGGCCCCGGGGTCTGGGTGAACACCAGCGACCCAGCCGCAAGATCCGTTTCGTCGAAACCGGGATAGTCCTCGGCGACCAAGTCCCTCTCCGCCACCGTCACGTATCCCGTTGCTTCGACGAAGCGCGCGAAGTCCTGGTTGGTCACCGGCGCAGGGTCCATCCAGAAGCCGTCCACCCGGACGGCAAGCACGGGGCGTTCCTCCGGATAGAAACCCTCGCTGCCCAACTGAAGTTCCCCTTCGGGAATCCAGATCATTTCGTCACTCACGGGAACCAATGATACGCCGCAACATTTCGGCGACCGGATCACGGACCGTGCCTGACTATCAACGTCAGACCTGCCCCGACATCGTCAATGGATGCTCCCCGGATATACTGCGCCACTGAAAAACCGGAGACTCGAATGGCCTACGAAACAATCATCGTCGACAACAAGGACTTCGTGACGACGATCACGCTGAACCGTCCCGAGCGCCTGAACGCGTTGAACCTGCAGCTTGCGAACGAACTCTTCGACGCGCTGCACGAAAAGGACCAGGACGACGACACCCGGGTATTCATCATCACCGGCGCGGGCCGCGGATTCAGTTCGGGTGCCGATCAAAGGGGCGGAGGACCCAGCGAGCCCAGGGCCAGCAACGCGCCCGGCCTTGCCGAGCGCATGTTCCAGTGTTTCAACGACCTGGAGAAACCCGTCATCGCCGCGATCAACGGCTGGGCCGTCGGCGGCGGCTGCACCATGACCCTGCTCTGCGACCTTCGCATCGCGTCGGAAGAGGCGCGCTTCCGGCTTCCCTTCACGAGGCTCGGTATCCACGCCGAACTCGGATCAACCTATACGCTGCCCCGCCTGATCGGTCAGGGGAAGGCGTCCGAGATGATCCTGTTGTCAAAGACCGTCGAGGCGCCGGAGGCTTTGGAGATCGGGCTCGTGAACCAGGTCGTGCCCGCCGATCAACTGGCGCAGGTATCGTGGGAAACCGCGACCACCATCGCGGGTTTCTCTCCCATGTCCGTGCGCTTGAACAAGCGGGGTCTCAAGCAGGGGCTGCAATCCGACATAGAGACCCAGTTGAGCTACGAGACACTGTCGCTCTCGGTGCTTGGCAAGGCCGAGGACACGCAAGAAGCCCGCGCGGCCGCCCGTGAGGAGCGCGATCCGGTTTTCAAAGGGCGTTGACACGCAGCTTCGCGCAGACCGTTGACAATCCAGGCAGTGATTTCGGATTCGGGAACCGCGCGGGTGAATCTGGGTGAATTTGGGAAGCGTCGCCTTGACCGTCTCAGGAGGAACCATACCGTAGGCGTCCCGGTCGGGACGCTCCCGGGCGAACACCAACGCGGGCCGCTGGCTCGCTGCAAGGCGGCGACATGAACGATCTCCGATTCATCGGCGGCTACACGGACCAGGGTGCCGTGGAACTTCCGCCGACGATGACCTTCCGGAGAATGTTCCACCTGGGGATCAAGACCTGGCCCTTCATGCGGCCCATGCTGAAGCACCTCCTGGTGCTGCTTGCACTTGCCTTCTCCGGTGGTCTGACCGGTGTCGTTGGAGCGTTTGTCGGCACGGACCTGTTCTACAACAAGGTTCTGATCGGCGAAAAACTACAGCCCATTCAGGCAACCGTGCTCTTTCTCGGCGAGGAATACGTCACCACGGATCCGTTGAAGCTGGGCAAGAAGACCTCCAAGGAGCCTTCAGCCGACGATAAGCAAGACTCCGAATCAGCCGATGTCGATCCCGAATTGACCCACGCGCAACGCAAGACGGTGCGCAATCGAATCCTGATCTGGGGGGCGATCGCGGGCGTGGTTGGTGCGATTGTCGGCGCGGCCGCCTGGTACTACAGCCTCTGGGTCTGGCAGAGCATCAACCAGAACCTGCGCGTGGCGATGGTCGAACGCGCGGAGTCCCTGTCGCTCAGGTTCCACAACGATTCCCGGGTGGGAGACGCCATCTTCCGGGTCTACCAGGACAGCGCGATGATCATCAACCTCCTTGAGCAAGGGGTCATCGCCCCGCTGTGGACGCTCTACGGGATTCTCTTGGGCGTAGCGTTCGTCGCGGCCTTCGACCCCTGGCTGGCACTCATGGTCGTCATCGTCGGCGTACCCATCGGCTGGTTGACGGTGGCATCCACGCCCCGGATACGCCGGCGTGCCCTGGCCAACCGCATAGCCAACAGCAACCTGACCTCCCGTCTGCAGGAAGCCTTCGCCGCAATCAAGGTGGTCAAGGCCAATCGTGCCGAGGCCCGCATCTTTGACCGCTTCCACCGGGATTCCACCCGCGCGCTGGACGCGGCGTACTTCCTCCGGCTGGACATGGCTCTGCTGATTCTGGCCGTGGCACTGCTGGGTGGCGGCATGTTTATTTTTGCCGAGTACATCATCGTCTCCTGGGTGATTGACGGACGGGAGACCTTTCTTGGGGCGCTGGTCGCGGCGTTCATCGGGTTCGTGGTCTGGAACGTGGGAGCGGTGCGGATCGCAACCGAACGCACGGAAGGGCTCGTTGGCAGCTCCCGACACCTGCTCGGCGTCTGGATGCGGATGCAGGACCTCTTCCTCGCCCTGGAGCGTGCCTTCTATCTCCTCGACCAGGAGCCCGAAGTCGTGGACCCGGACGATCCGGTGCGCTTTCCGAGCCCGATCGGGCGTGTGAGTTGGCACGGCATCCAGTTCGCCTACGAAACCGACAAGCCCGTGCTGCGCGACATCGATCTGGATGCCAACGCCGGCACCGTCACCGCCATCGTCGGCGCTACGGGAACCGGCAAGTCCACGCTGATGACCCTCCTGCTGCGGCTGTACGATCCCGGCGCCGGTTCCATCGCGATCAACGGCGTCGACCTCAAGGACATGGCCATCGACGACATCCGCGCCAACGTCACGGTTGCGCTGCAGAAGAACATCCTGTTCGCGGACACCGTCGCCAACAACATCAGATTCGGCACGCCGGGCGCACGGCGCGCCGACATCGAAACCGCCGCCAGAATTGCCTGCGCCGACGCCTTCATCGAGACGATGCCGAATGGCTACGACACGGAACTCGGAGAACGCGGCGGCAAGCTGTCGTCGGGACAGCGGCAAAGACTCTCCATCGCGCGGGCCATCGTGCGCGACACGCCGATCCTGATCCTGGATGAGCCCACGGCCTCGCTGGATGCCCGCACCGAGCAACAGGTGCTCGCGAACTTGGCCGACTGGGGCCGGGGCCGGGTGATTTTCGTCATCACGCATCGGCTGTCGACCATCAGGAACGCGGATCAGATCGCCCTGATCGACGGCGGACGGATCGTCGAGCGGGGTGCCCACGACACACTGATGGCCGTTCCGGACGGACGGTATCGTGCTTTCGTCGGCGCCGAAACCGAGGAGCCGTCGGTTTCCCATTCAGGACGCGAAGATGAGTGAAGAAGCGCTGCCGACTGCCTCGCCGGGATCGCCCCCCGGCACCCCGTCCGCGCCCGGGAGATCCGTGCTGCAAAGGACCGCGGGACTGCTCCGCAACGTATTCGGCAAGCCCCGTTTCGATGACCGGTTAGATACGCAGCCGGACATCAGGACGGCTGCCGCGCTCATCATCATCGGCAGGTGCATAAAGCTGCTGGCCGAGGTGAAGTGGCTGTTCATGCTGAAGGCCCTGCTGCAGTTGCTGATGATTTTCCCGGGATTGCTGTTGCCGTGGATGGCGAAGATCGTCGTCGACAACGTGATGCTGCAGCAGCCCTTCGGCCAGACGGAGGTTCTCTATCCTCCTTTCGTGTATCCGATCCTCAAGCTGGTCGAGGGACAGGACCCGCTCGGCATCATGCTCACCCTCACGACACTCTATTTCGTCATGCTGCTGATTGCCGGCAGCCGGATGGGCGAGACAGACGCCGGACTGTTGCAGGGACGCGACGCCGCGACAAAGGCCGAGAACCAGATCAGCGCCGGTCACAGCGACGGTGGCGGACTGCTCGGCATGGTCGAATTCATGGCGCACGTCCGCCTGACCCAGTCCATCGCGAATCGGTTTCGTTCGCGCCTGTTCGACCGGCTTACACGCCTGCCCATGACGGTGCTCGACGATCACCGCACCGGGGACAGCGTCTTTCGCGTGCTCTACGACGCGCCACTGGCACCCGAGCTGGCGTATCGCGTGACGCTGGTGCCGTTCTTCATGCTGCTCGGGGCGCTGATCAACCTCTACGTCCTGCAATATTCATACGGCGCCGTGTCGCCGCAACTGGTCGTGATCGCCTGGCTGACAGCCCCGGTGGCCTTCATCGCCACATTCCCGTTTTCCGGGGCGCTGCGGCGAACCAACCAGAACATGCGCGCCGCGGGGTCCGCCACGACCAATGCCATGGAGGAGTCCATGAGCAACATCACCGCCGTCCAGAGCCTGGGCGCCGGCAAGGAGGAGAACAGGCGTTTCGCGGAACGCAGCAGCGAGACCTTCCTGCGTGAACGCTACGCCATCCTCGTCGTCATTGTGACCTCACTCATCGCCGGTGGCGCTTTCGGCGTTGCTGCCATCTACGTAACCGTCCTGTTCTCGGACGGCGTCATCGAAGGCACGATGTCGCCCGGCGATTTCGCGGTCCTGTTCGGAATCTACTGGAGCATCACCATCGCCGCAGCGTATGTCGGCGCCTGGTGGATCAAGCTGCAGGACACGATCGCCGCCGTTCGCCGGGTCTTTTTCTTCCTCGACCACCCCTCGGAACATGAACGTCTCGGCGGCGTCGCGCTCGACGACATCCAGCGCGGGGTCGAACTCGAAGGCGTCGGGTTCTCTTACCCGGACGGGCAGGAAGCGCTTCGGGGCATCGATCTCAAGCTGGCCATGGGAGAGCTGGTCGCCATCGTCGGCCCCACGGGAGCGGGCAAGACCACCCTCGCCTATCTCGTTCCCTCTCTCCTGATCCCGACGACCGGCCGGGTGCTGATCGACGGCCGGGACGCCATAGAACTGGATGTCGATAGTCTGCGGCGCCACATCACATACGTCTTCCAGGAACACGTGCTCTTGTCCGAGACGATTCGTGAGAACCTCCTGCTTGCCAATCCCGAAGCGACTGAAGCACAGGTGATGGCAGCTCTCGAAACGGCGGGCTGCATGGACTTCATCAACGATCTGCCCGATGGCATCGACACGAAGCTGGGGCGCTCGGGTGACAGCCTTTCGGTCGGCCAGCAACAGCGTCTGTCCATCGCCCGGGGCCTCGTCCGGGACGCGAAGATCCTGATCCTCGACGAGCCGACCGCGGCCCTGGATCCGCAAACCGAGAACGCGCTGGTTGCTTCGCTGCGGGCTGCCGCCCAAGAGCGGCTCGTCATTGTCATTGCGCATCGGCTCTCCACCATTCGCCACGCCGACCGCATTGTGTTCCTGGAAGACGGGGAAATAAGGGATATCGGCAGCCACGACGAACTCATGACCAAACCGGGTAGTGCGTACCGCGACTTCGTCGAACTACAGAGCGGCTGACCGAATCACTCGAGGAATACCCCGCCGAAGCCGATGCGGCCCCTCGCTTCCGGCGCATAGAGCACGCGAATGTTCTCTCGGGGACGGTCCAGCATCCGGGCAACGATCTCGCCACGCCCGCCATTTCTCGCCCCAGCGCTGCGCGTTCCGGCGATTCGGCCCGCAGGATGCTGACAAAGGCGGGCTGGGCCTGTGATCCGGGAACACCGCCGCTGTTCTCCGCATACGCGTCCTGGCCGATCGAACGCAGCCTGACCCAGGTGCTTCCAGGCTCACCACCGAACAACCTCCCAAGGTCGTCGGCAAGAAGCTGAGGCGTCTCCTTGTCGACCACCTCCGAATCGGCCGGGCATGTCACGACTTCGATGTCAACGATTGGCATGATGGGTCTCGCTGGTTCGCGTCGAGTGTAGCGCACGGCTTGCGGCCGACGGCCTTGCGAATCCGGACCGCGTGCTACGATGACTCGAACCTGCGGTTCGAGTCGCCTGCCGAACATCCAAACAAGCCGGATGAAGACACCCGTCAATCCATGACCGAGCGAACCACGAGGGACAAGGCGCGCTTATTCGGCTTCTGGCTGGGAATCGCGGCGTTCGCGCTGTTGCTCATATTCCCCGTGGACCCGGGCAACCTGGCTGCGAGCCGGCTCGCCGCGGTGGCGGCACTCATGGCGATCTGGTGGATCACCGAAGCCATCCCGCTGTTCGCCACCGCGCTGATGCCGCTGGTCCTGTTCCCCCTGCTCGGCATCATGGCCGGGCGCGAGACCGCGCCCGTCTACATAAACAGCACCATCGTGCTGTTCATCGGCGGCTTCATGATCGCCCTGACCATGGAGAAGTGGAACCTGCACCGGCGCATCGCGCTGGCCATCATCCACTACGTCGGCGGCGGCCCCGCCCGCATCGTGCTCGGCTTCATGGTCGCCGCGGCGTTCCTCTCCATGTGGATATCGAACACCGCAACGGCCGTCACGATGGTGCCGATCGGCCTCGCGATCGTCTCGCAGATGGAAGAACGCGCCGGCGAACGGGCGAGGCAGTTCTCGACCGGGCTCATGCTCGGCATCGCCTACGGCTGTTCGACCGGCGGCATGACCACCCTCGTGGGCACGCCTCCCAACCTGTCGTTCGCGCGCATCTACCAGATCATGTTTCCCGACGCGCCGGAGATCGCGTTCGGCCAGTGGCTGATCGTCGCCTTCCCGGTCGGCGTCATCATGCTGCTCGCGGCCTGGCTATTGATCACGCAGGTACTGTATCGGGCACCGGCGGAGATCGCGGCCGACCGCGGCGTCATCGACCAGGAGCGGGCGCGACTGGGACCGATGTCCTTCGAAGAACGCGCCGTCCTGACCGTCTTCACCACCACCGCGCTCCTCTGGGTCTTTCGTGCCGACCTCAACCTGGGCGCGTTCACGCTTCCCGGCTGGTCCGGTCTCCTGCCCTGGCCGAAGCTCATCGACGACGGCACCGTCGCCATCGCCATGGCGTCGCTCATGTTCCTCATTCCGGCCCGCGACGCCGAAGGCCGCCCGACGCGCCTGCAGGACGCCGGGGTCATTCCGCGATTGCCGTGGAATGTCGTACTCCTGATCGGCGGCGGCTTCGCCCTGGCGACCGGCTTTCAGCAGACGGGCCTCGCCGAAATGATCGGGGGCCAGTTCGGCGCGGCGGGCGAACTGCCCGTCTTCCTGCTGATCCTCCTGGTCTGCCTGTCGCTCACCTTCCTGACGGAACTGACAAGCAACACCGCCACCACCGAGATGATCCTGCCGATCCTGGCCGCCGTGGCCGTGGTTTCGGGTACGCACCCCCTCGTACTCATGATCCCGGCGACGATGTCCGCGTCGTGCGCGTTCATGATGCCGGTCGCGACGCCGCCGAACGCCATCGTCTTCGGCAGCAACCGGATCAGCATCGCGCAGATGGCACGGGCGGGGATCTTCCTCAACCTGATCGGCGCGGTGGTCATTGCCAGCGTGGTCTACACCCTGGGGCTGGTCGTGTTCGATATCGACCCGGGTGCATTGCCAGAGTGGGCTAAGGCTATCGCTGGCGAATAGCTGCCGCGCGGAGCGGTGGGCGGGTGATCGGGAAGTTGCGACAGTTTCAGCGCGTCTCACCCCTCGTTGACGTTTCCCGTCGCGAAATCTCCGCCGCAGGACTGAACGCCGTTTCTGCGGATCCGGCTTACTCCAACGCATACGGTTCTGGTTGGCGAATACTGCCACGCGGCATCGAAGGCCCTCACGATGCGGAACGCCTGTGGATTTCTCCAACCTGGGAAGTCTACGAACGGTGGTGTTTCGTGCGACTCTGCAAAGCTGTCCAATCGCTCAAACAAGAATACGAGTGGTCAACTTCCAGGAATCACAGGTCTCGCGCAACCGTTTCCTTCATTGGATCCAATGCGGGGGAGCCTCGAATCGAACTTCTTTTGCAGCCGACGTTTCCTTCCGGCGACCGTAGCTCAAACTCTGGCTTCCACTCAATCTCAGGTCGGCGAGAACCCGACATCGTATTGGCTTGCACCGAGCCAGGTCAGACATTCAGGTGGGCTGTGCTCGATGCAAAATACCGGACAGGCCGGTCCAACGTTCTGGACGCCATGAGTTCAGCGCATATCTACAGGGACGCGTTGCGTTGGCACGAACAACGAGCGGATCGTGCGGCGCTCTTGGTGCCGTGTGGCGGCGGTGCGCCTTGGTTGGAGCGGCCGGACTTCATACACCAGCACCAAGTGGGCGTCTACGCCCTCGACGGCGACACCGACCCCCGGGTGATCGTCCAATCGCTTTTCGACGAAGTGCTTTGACGGAGCGGAGGTGCCCCGATCGCCAATTGATGAACCTCATCGTCGTCCTTTCTCGTGTGGCACCTTCAACTCCCCTGAAACATCACAGGCGCGGGCAGTGTAGGACGAGGCGGATATTCGTGTACGACCTTGGCCGGAGGATGTGACACGCGCGATGAATCTGCAGGGTATTTCGCGGACGCTGCCAGAGTCAGGCTACCAACGGAGACCTGCGGACACGAGCAAGTTTGGGAACGACACTAGTCACGACAACCAAGTGGCTGCGGCTCGAGTTCTTTCAGGAAATGCCAGCATTTCACTCAGAATGCTAGCATCGTTCAAATCGAAAAGAGAAACTTATGCAGCATCGCATGGCAAGTCTGAGCATACGGCGTCTGGAGGACGAGACTCTGGCACGACTGAAAGCCCGAGCGAAGCGAGAATCCCTTTCGTTGGAGGAAACCGTGCGACGCATACTGCGAGCAGCGGTCGTGGATGAGGCACCTCTGGGCACGACGATCCGTCAAATCGTCGGAAGGGACGGCATGGACCTCGAGCTTCCGAAACGCGAGGTCTACCCACCGATCAACTTCGCATCAGGCGACTACGGCCCGGATTGAGGATGATCCTCCTCGACACAAACGTGATCTCGGCGAGCATGCGAGCCGAGGGCGATGCGAATGTGACGCGGTGGATGGATCGTCAACCCGCATCAACCCTGTTTCTGTCCGCCGTTACCGTCGACGAAATCACTCTCGGGATCGAAGTTCTGCCCGCTGGGCGGCGGAGAAGTCGCCTGGCGCGCATCTTCGCCGAGATCATCGGTGTTTTCTCCGGGCGAGTCCTGACGTTCGACACGGACGCAGCAATCGAAAGTGCGAGGATTCGCAGCCAGCGTCAGCAGAAAGGCCTGCCCATGAGTCTCGCCGACTCGCAGATTGCCGGCATCGCCCCGGAGCAACGGCTTCTCGCTTGCCACGATGAATCTGCGCGACTTCGCAGGGATTGACCTCACGGTGATAGAGCCACGCTGAGGTTGTCCCGATTGGCGGAGGACCGGGAGTCCACCGTGGCAGAGAGGCTGTTTTAGCCCTGCAGCGCCTTCAGCTCCCGTCGCCGCGCGTGCAGGATCGGCTCCGTGTAGCCGTTGGGCTGGTCCAGTCCCTTGAAGACGAGGTCGCAGGCCGCCTGGAAGGCGAGGCTGTCATCGAATCGCGGCGCCATGTCCATGTACTCGTCATCGTCGGCGTTCTGTCCATCGACGACCGCCGCCATGCGTTCCATGGTCGATCGTACCTGGGGGTGGCTGACGATGCCGTGGTGCAGCCAGTTCGCGATGTGCTGGCTCGAGATCCGGCAGGTGGCCCTGTCCTCCATCAGCCCGACGTCATTGATGTCGGGAACCTTGGAACAGCCGACGCCGTGGTTAACCCAGCGCACCACGTAGCCGAGAATGCCCTGGGCATTGTTGTCCAGTTCCGCCTGCACGTCGTCCGGCGACAGGTTCTCGCCCATCAGCAGGGGAATCTTGAGGATGTCGTCCACTGAAGCGCGGAGTCGGGATTTCAGCTCACGCTGCCGGGCGGCGACATCCACCGCGTGGTAATGCAGCGCGTGCAGCGTCGCGGCCGTGGGAGACGGCACCCAGGCGCAGTCGGCGCCGGCGGACGGATGGTTGGACTTTGTTTCGAGCATCTCCTTCATCTCGTCGGGCTTCGGCCACATGCCCTTGCCGATCTGCGCCCTGCCGGGGAAGCCGGTGGCCAGCCCCGCGTCGACATTGGCGTCCTCGTAGGCGGTGATCCAGGTCTCCTGCTTCATCGGTTCCTTTCGGACCATGGCGCCAGCCTGCATGCTGGTGTGTATCTCGTCGCCCGTGCGGTCGAGGAAGCCCGTGTTGATGAACACCACCCGCTCGCGCGCCACGCGAATGCACTCGCGAAGATTGAGACTCGTGCGCCGCTCCTCGTCCATCACGCCGACCTTCAGGGTGTTGCGGCCGAGGCCGAGGAGGTCCTCCACGCGGTCGAAGAGTTCGCAAGTGAAAGCGGTTTCTTCCGGCCCGTGCATCTTGGGCTTGACGATGTAAACGCTGCCCGCGCGGCTGTTGACGAAACTTCCGTTGCGCCGAAGGTCGTGCACCGCCGCCAGGCCTGTCATGGCCGCGTCAAGGATTCCCTCGAACACCTCGTCGCCGCGGCTGTCGAGGACGGCGTCGTTGGTCATGAGATGGCCCACGTTGCGCACGAGCATCAGGCTGCGCCCGGGCAACGTCAGCGACTTGCCATCCGGCGCCGTGTACGTTCGATCCGGCGTCAGTCGGCGGACGATGGTTTCGCCGCCCTTCTCGAAAGTCTCCGTCAGGTCGCCTCGCATGAGGCCGAGCCAGTTGCCGTAGACGAGCGCCTTGTCCTCGGCATCGACAGCGGCAACGGAGTCCTCGCAATCCTGGATTACGGTCAGGGCCGATTCGAATACGACGTCCTTCACTCCCGCCGCGTGAACGGCACCCACGTCGTGGTCCCGATCAACCTGGATCTCGATATGCAGGTTGTTGTGACGCAGCAGAACAACCGACGGTTCCCCTTCACCGACAAACCCGGCGAACTGCGAGGGATCGGCCAATCCTGTCCGGTCTCCGGACGACAGCGTCACGCCGAGCGCAAGATCCCCGTCTGAGGCATCCAGGCCATAGCTCGACACGTCCGCGTGGGAGCCTTGCGCCAACGGCACGATCTCATCCAGCACCCCGGCAGTCCGTTCCACGACCAACTCGCCCCGGGCCGGGTTGTAGCTGTTCCCCTTCTCGCGCCCCGGGGTCTCGTCAATGATGTCGGTGCCGTAGAAGGCGTCGTAGAGGCTTCCCCACCGCGCATTGGCCGCGTTCAGCGCGTACCGCGCGTTCATCACCGGGACCACGAGTTGCGGTCCGGCCACCGAGGCGATCTCCGGGTCGACGTTGTCGGTCCCGATCTCGAAGTCGGCCCCTTCGGCAACGATGTAGCCGATCTCGGAGAGAAACGCCTTGTACGCGTCGGGATCGTGGGGTTGTCCCCTGCGGGCCAGGTGCCACGCGTCGATCTGTTGCTGCAGCGCATCGCGCGTCGCGAGCAACGCGCGGTTCTTCGGCGTCAGGTCGTCGACGATGGTCTCGAACCCGCTCCAGAAC
Source organism: Gammaproteobacteria bacterium (assembly GCA_026706665.1). Classification (GTDB taxonomy): domain Bacteria; phylum Pseudomonadota; class Gammaproteobacteria; order Pseudomonadales; family Azotimanducaceae; genus VXNE01. The sequence continues at coordinate 47,905 of JAPOYI010000086.1, forward strand.
GCGTCCAACCCGACTCCCGTTCCCGGCAACATCTTCTCCGCCACGAGATCGTCGAGCGCTTTCGCCACTCGCAATCCGCCCCGCTGAACCCGCTCCCTCATGATGCCTCGCTGTCGCTGTCCGAAGGATCAAGCAAAATACCGTTTCCGTCGCCGGGCCCGCAAGCCGCCCGCCGTCTCCGTCATCGCGGCGGCGTATCGAGAAAGCCGCCGTAGGCGCCCCTGAAAAACAGCAGCGGGTCGCCCGATCCGTCGAGGATGTCGATGTCCACGACGCGGCCGACGGCGATGGTGTGATCGCCGGCGTCGTGCTCCGCGTCCAGCGCGCAGTCCACGTACGCGAGCACGCCATCGAGTATCGGGGCGCCCGACACGCCCGCGCGCCAGCCGATGTCCGCAACCTCGCCGCTCCGGGCGAAGGTCTCGCTGACCCCGCGCTGATCGTCCGCCAGCACGTTGATGCAGAAATGACCGGTATTGCGGATTCGTGGCCAGCTCGTGCTCGACTTGGCCGGGCAGACCGCGATCAGCGGTGGTTCCAGCGACAACGACACGAAGGACTGGGCCGCGAATCCAGTCATTTCGCCCTGGTCCAGGCCGGCGACGATGACGACGCCGGTACAGAACTGGCCCACTGTGTCGCGAAACTCCCGATCGCGGAATTCCGTCATGTGTCCCTCCGGTATCCGCGCCATGTTACCGCACGGCCTCCGGGACGGGTGTTTCGAGCCGGCCGGCCAGTGGGTCTCCGGCCCCGGAATGTGGCCTGCGTCCGGGACAAGAGAGTAGAATTTCCCCGGATGGCCGAAGTCAGCGCCCGTCCGCAAAACGACGCAAAGCAAACCTACGCAGCGCTGGACCTCGGTTCCAACAGCTTTCACCTCATCGTCGCCCTTGACTGGGGCGATCGCCTCCAGGTGATCGACAAGCACCGTGAAATGGTTCGTCTGGCCGAGGGTCTGGGCCCCGCCAACATGCTTAATCCCAAGACCATCGCCCGGGCGCTGGAATGCCTTGAGCGGCTGAGCCAGCGCCTCCGGCTGCTGCCCGCGCGCAACGTGCGCGTGGTCGGAACCAATACGCTGCGCAAGGCGCGCAACAGCCTGCAGTTCATCGCTCGCGCGGAGGAAATCCTGGGCCACCAGGTGGAAGTCATCAGCGGCCGGGAGGAAGCGAGGCTGATCTATCTCGGCGTATCGCACTCGCTGGAAGACAACCACGACACGCGCCTCGTCATCGACATAGGCGGTGGCAGCACCGAACTGATCCTGGGGCAGCATTTCCAGCCGCAGCTCGCCGAAAGCCTGTACATCGGATGCGCGGACATTTCCGACAGGTTCTTCGAGGGCGGCCGCGTCGACGCGGACAGCATGGCGGCGGCCGAGCGCGTCGCGCGGCAGGAATTCGAGATTGTCGAGAGGATCTTTCTCGCCCACGGCTGGGACAACGCCGTCGGGGCTTCCGGCACCATCATCGCCGTGCACGACATCATCGAAGCGGAGCTCGGCAGCAAGGACATTACGCCCGAAGGCCTGGATCACGTCACGCAACGGATGATCGAGACCGGCCATGTCGACAACTTTGACTTCGTCGGCGTCGACAGCCAACGCGCCCCGGTTTTTCCCGGCGGCGTGGCCATACTGCGCGCGCTGTTCGACGCCCTCGGCATCCGAAGCCTGGCCGCATCCAATGGCGCCTTGCGAGAAGGGCTGCTTCACGACGTCCTCGGAAGGGTCCACGACCAGGACATCCGCGAGAAGACGGTGCTCGACCTCGCCCGCCGATTCAACGTCGACGCGGACCATGCCGCGCGGGTCGCGGCGACGGCACACGATCTTTTCGATCGCGTCGCGCCCTACTGGGACGATCTCGATCCCAACGTCGTCCCATTGCTGCGCTGGAGCGCCCTGCTGCACGAGATAGGACTCGATATCGCCCACAGCCAGTACCACAAGCACGGCGGCTACCTGTTGGACAACATGGACATGCCGGGTTTCTCGCGTTCCGAGCAGCACCGGCTGTCGCTGCTGGTGCGCGCGCACCGGCGCAAGTTCCCCGCCGAGGAATTCGTCGATGCGCTCGACCTCGCCAAGCTGTGCGTACTGCTCCGAACTGCCGTTGTACTGCACCGCAGCCGGTCGGAAATGGCGCTGCCGCCCTTCGAAGTCCGCGCCGAAGACGACTTCATCCGGCTGTCTTTTCCGAGGAACTGGATCAGCCAGCATCCGCTGACCCAGCTCGACCTGGAACAGGAGGCGGAGTACCTGGAGTGGTCGCCCATCCGCCTCACGGTTCCGAAGCGATAGGGCGAGGCCGGCAACCCGAACAGGTTGGGCCGCGAAAACGGGGGGATGCCCCGCCAGAAAGGCTACCGCGCCGTTTCCAGCAACTGTTCCTGGGCGATGAGAGGCTTGCCCCCGTTCTTGCGGCGCTCGTAGCCTCCCTCGGGCTTGAGTTCCCAGGCGGCGGTATCGTCGAGGTATAGCTGCACGTCTTCCATCAGCCGGTCACGCAATCCCCTGTCCTCGATCGGAACGCAGGTCTCGACACGGTCCACGAAGTTCCTCTGCATCCAGTCCGCGCTGGAGATGTACACGAGCGGATCACCGTCGTTGTGGAAATAGAATACGCGCGTGTGCTCAAGGAACCGGCCGATCACCGAAATCACGCGGATGTTCTCCGAAACGCCCTTGACTCCCGGCCGAAGGGCACAGAGCCCGCGTACGATGAGGTCCACCTTGACCCCCGCCTGTGAGGCCCGGTAAAGGGCTCGAATCGTCTCGGGATCGATCAATGCGTTCATCTTCGCGATAACCCGGGCCGGACGGCCCGCCTCGGCAGTCGCAATCTCGTTCTCGATATGGCGATGCATCGTGCTTTGCAGGGTGAACGGCGCCTGCAGCATTTTCTTGAGCTCGCCGGCGCTGCCCATCGTCGTGAGCTGCTTGAATACGCGTTGCACATCCTCGGTGATCTTCGGATCGCAGGTGAACAGCCCGTAGTCCGTATAGAGCCGCGCCGTGCGCATGTGGTAATTGCCCGTTCCGAGGTGGACGTACCGCGCCAGGCGCCTGCCCTCGCGGCGAATCACCATGGACATCTTGGCGTGCGTCTTGAATCCGACGACCCCGTAAACAACCTGCGCCCCCACTTCCTGCAGGCTGGTGGCGAGTTCGATGTTCGCCGCCTCGTCGAAACGGGCGCGCAGTTCAATGACTACCAGGACCTCCTTGCCGTTGCGCGCCGCTTCGATCAGCGCGCTCACAACCGCCGAGTCGGCACCCGTGCGGTACAGCGTCTGGCGGATCGACAGCACCGCCGGGTCCGAAGCCGCCTGACGAAGAAAATCGATGACCGGGAGGAACGAGTCGAACGGGTGATGCAGCAGGATGTCTCCCTCGCGGATGGCCGAAAACAGGTCGGAGGCGCGCTGGATGCGGCTCAGCGTCTGCGGAGTGAAGCCTGCGTACTTGAGGTCCGGACGCGCAACGTCGTCCGGTATCGTATTGAGCCGCATCAGGTTCACCGGGCCGTCGCACCGGTACACGTCGTCGTCGCCGAGGTTGAACTGCATCTGCAGGAAGTGCGCGACATCGGCCGGGCAATCCTCGTCCAGTTCGAGGCGCACGGCGTCCCCGAACCGGCGCGAGAGCAGTTCGCCCTCGACGGCCCGCAGGAGGTCGTCCACCTCCTCCTCGTCCACGAAGAGATCGCTGTTGCGCGTCACCCGGAACTGGTAGCAGCCGGTAACACGCATGCCCGAGAACAGTTCATCGACATACGCGTGGATGATCGACGAGAGGAACACCAGCTCGTATGTGGTCGCGCCGTTGCTCTCCGGCAGGCGCACGACTCTCGGCAAGGCCCGCGGCGCCTGCAGGACCGCCATGCCGCTACTGCGTCCGAACGCGTCCTTGCCCTCCAGGGTGACGATGAAGGTCAGGTTCTTGTTCAGGAGGCGCGGAAACGGATGCGCCGGGTCGAGCCCGATAGGCGTGAGGATAGGCTCCAGTTCGTAGTTGAAGTATCGCTTCAGCCACCGATTCTGCTTCTTGTCCCACCGCTCGCTCCCGAGGAACCGGATGCCCTCCTGTTCCAGGACCGGGAACAGGATGTCGTTGAGCACGCGGTACTGCTCGGCCACGAGGTCGTGCGCTTCCGCCGAGATGGCCCGCAACTGTTCCGCGGGCGTCAGGTTGTCCGGGCCGCGCTGCGTGGAACCAAGCGCGTTCCGCTGCTTCAGGCCCGCCACGCGGATCTCGAAAAACTCGTCCAGGTTCGAACTCGTGATACAGAGGAAACGAAGCCGTTCCAGGAGCGGCACATCGGCGTTCTTTGCCTGCTCCAGCACGCGCCGGTTGAACTGGAGAAAGGAGATCTCCCGATTGATGTACAGGTCCGGATTGGCGAGATCGACGTTCGCGGTCATCATGCGACCAAGATACCAAAACTCCCGGACGATACCACGGCGCAAGCCCGGCGCGACTGTCCCGGCGCACGCCGTACCGCTATCATCGACTTCATGAAGAGACACTTCCTGGCGGATGCCGGCGGCGGCGCGCCATGTTGCTGATGCCGCGATACTGGGGCAAGACACGCCGCCTTCTCGCGATCCACGGGGCGTTCCGGGAAGAGTCCGGGGTCGGCCTGCACCCGCAACAGATCGCGCGCAACACGGGGATCCCGATGATCGAAGTGAAGGATCGCCTCGACGCAACGCCCGAACTCTTCGTCCGCCTGCCGAAACGCGACGGCCTGACCCGCTATCGCCTGACCTCGGCAACGTCGGCCCAGGATCCCGAAGAAGTCGAGGCGCGCGTGCAGAGGTATGCCATGCGGGAGGCGTACCTCGTCAGCGCTTTCATCGCCATGGTGCTCTTGAGTTTCGTCATCATCGCGCTCTTGATGTGGCAGACGTCGTAGGCCATGAAATCCGTCATGGCCGAGGGCGCGGGCCATCTTCCACCCCCGCCCAAGCCCACCTACGGCGCACTCTCCTAACGCGAAATAACTCATTGATTAATAATATTTTTATCGCGTTTTGCAGCTAGTCTATCCCACAAAGCGTCACCTTCCAGACGCGCGCTTTCGCGGAACCATCAGGTGCGTCACGAAGCCGTCTCAAGCGTTCGTGTTCGAGCGCGAACAGGAAACTGCCCCAGTCCAAGGGGCTGGCGAGTGGGGAGGTGTTTCCCTTTCGAAGTAGCGGAGAGGACCGTTAGCCCACGCCTCAGCGACTATACGCCCTGAGAGTGTGATGGGCCATCGGGTTGAGATCGGCGAACATCGTCCATTGCCTGGGACGACATGCACGACATTCGCCTTTCTCCGCTCAACCGGGTTCTCCGGCTGCATTGGACCGTGCCGTCCGACAGGCCTTGGCGCCGCCACTCCTCGACCAGGGCGTCCACGTGCCGGCCCTTGAACCCGCGCGCCCGCAGGCCCCGGTAGCCGAGGCCGTGCAGCGTTTCCGCCGCCTGCGCCAGGACGTAGCGCCGCGTGCGAGCCTCGCCGGTCGTCGTCCAGCAGCCGCAGCAGGTCGAAGTGCAGTTGGCGCATCGTTTCCCATCTCCAGTCGGGGTTGTCCGATCTCGGCTTCCGAACCTAGAGAGGGCGTCCGAGAGGGTCAACGACCACGTTATTGCCGAAACGGTAAGCGCCGCCGCCATCGCCGGAACGCAGTTCATTAGTGGAAGTTCTGGATGGCGCGGCGCGGCCGCTCCGATCGCGCCCCGCGGCCGCTTGAGGCGGCCGGGAGCGGGACCTGTGTGTTTAGTTCTAATGGGCGACCCGGCACCCGTCGGGGTGTCCGGACCCCGCACTCTCGTGCGGCAATGCCCGTCGACGCGTATTCCCTCGCCGTCTCCTGCGGCGGCCGCGGCGTGTCTTCCGACATCTGGCCCGCCAGCCTTTTCGGCACGCGCCGCGCCGCGCGTCGCCCGTCTTCGGGCACGACAGGGATCGCTCCCCGCCCGGCGCGATGCGTCGCGCCACGATCCTTCTGCCGCCACGCCGATTTCCCGGCGTTGCGCGTTTCCGCGCCTTGCGGCTTCCTTGCCGTCGGTGGTATCGCCCCCATCCGCGCGCTACCGCGGATGTGGCGGACCGTGCCTTGCGATGCGTCGACCGCCTACGCTGCAGCGTTGCAGCTTGGCACTTGCTCGTCACCTTGTGTGACGCCATCACGCCGGGCTCTCTCGTCCCGGCACGTCGCCTGTGGCGACAAACGTGATGCGGGGCACTCTAGCACCGCGTCACCGCGCCGGCACCAACTTTTTTCTTACCGAAACGCTTGCCGCCACTGGCCTGGAGCCCGGTTTTGCGCCCCGTCACTACCGGATCTCCGCGCTAGCCGATTGGCCACGCATCGAGGCGCGCAACTTCGTGCGACAACCAGGTAGTGACGGCGCGTGGGCTCCGCCTCTCGCCACTGGCGCAATGGGCGCGCGCGCGCGCTTGTCCATCGCCCGATCCCTGTTCCGACCGCCACCGCGACCACTCCGCCTCTTGCCCGAAAGCGGCGCTTTTCCACAGGATCTCCACGGAGTGCCCACCGAATCGCGCGCCACAGTGCCCTGGTCTCTGAAAACGCGGCCCCAGGTATCGAACGAGGCCGCTCTCCGCGCCGCCAGCTTCCGACTACCGCGCCCGCAGCATCACTCCATGGTCGACCGCGATTTTTCCGATTCCTGTAACCGTTCGGGCGACCTCGGTACGTGCCTGTGCTTCGAACGCGTGCGATCCCGCAGATGTCCCCCGCCGCCGTGTTCTCCGTCGCGATGCGGGTCAGTATGGCGTGCGCGTACCGGGACGACCGAACCGTTGCAGTTCGCGCATCAGTTCATCGGGAATTGCGATTGTGTCCTCGGCGAGCGGCTCCCCGCATTTCTCCATGCATGTCCTCGGCCCGTTCTGGCAGACCAGAGTGCCGGCGAGGAAGCTGTACCGGCACGAATGGCCGGACCACGGATCGCGGCAGCTAACCGCCTCGATCCGGTTTCGCCGGTCGAATCGGATCATCGAGACTTCGCCGCACCCGAGATAATGCTCGCGGAGGATTTCTCCGAGGCGGTCGAGAGTCGCCGAGGGCACTTCCGCGCCCTCCGGGAGTACGGTCGCATCCCTTGCGAGTGTCGGCGTCTCTGCTGCCGCCGCGCTTGCGATTGCCGCCAGCAAAGCGCCCAAAACCATCCGTCCCATGCTCACCTCCCTCGCCCCTACGAACCGGGCGGCCGGGAGAGTATCACGGTGGGGGAACGCGACTCGGAAAAGCCTAATCAAGATCGTCCAGCAGCGACCATCGCATCGCGAAACACCCGCCGCCAGCCCCGGCCACCGCCAGCGATCCCCGACAAACGGCGAACCACGTTGCGCCTTTAGCAAGCGTTCGGTCCTGCCGGTACGAAACTCGCCGTGGCGGCTGGGCCTAGTGTTCACTCTATGTTCATGTGAATCGGTGTAGCGTACCGCCTACCGGTGGAAGCCGGAGAAGCGGCGGACACCCGCTGATCAACTACGATAGGAGCACGACATGAGCAGACGAGGAGGAAGCGCGGGCGGTCGAGGCGGAAGATCCGGCGGTGGTAGGTCCGCGGGCGGCGGACGCCCGCCAAATGCCCCCAGCACGACCGGCAACCCGTCGGGTGGGAGGCGCGGCAACAATCCACCGCGCTCGAAGTGATCTAATGACGAAGCGGCTCCGTCGATCGCGGGGTCGCTTCGCGTCTATCTTGACGGGGGGTTCGCCCCGCTAGGACCGCCCATACCGGCACGACCGAACGCTTACCGCCTAGCAGTAATCGTCTTGCACATCTTCACGTATTTCAATCAAATCATTGGGTTGACCGCGGTTGGACTCCGACCAGAGGGTCAGGCGAATCAGAACCGCTCGATATCGCCCATCACGCGGCCGATGAAGGCGATGAATACCGAAAGGTCGCTGACGTAGTGGCGGTGCCGCTGTTGTTCGACCAGTTCCCATGAGTAGCGCTTTTGCCAGAGGACCATGTCCTCGTCGAAGTACTCGAAAAAGCCGCGCAGGGACGAGATGTCTCGAGCGGGTGGCTTGTCAACCGGTGTAGTGGGCGATGGTACGTTGACGTATGCGATAAGTTCATAGCCTGCGTTGGTGGCCTGATATGTCGCTTCCAACTGCGTCCGGCATTTCGCAGGGAGCTTGTCGTGGAGGCTGACGAGAAGGTGCTCGCGCGGGAGCGGCACCTTGTTGAGGAATAGCAGCAGCTTTAGCAGCGACTCCAACGCTATGGCGAGATTGAAATGCGAGACCGTCTTCATCGAAACCCACATGTCGTGGTGGATGCGGCCCTTCATGGTTGGGACGGGGTCTTGGCTGTCATCCCGTATGCCGTGACGTTTGATCTCGGATTCGACGAGACGAGCCGTCGTCTTGAAGTCGTGGATGTTGTCGTAAAGCAAGCGGTAAGCCGAGACGTCCATGGTCGAGGTAGTGGCTGAGGGATTCGAAGCGTAGCAGCGGCAAGCGGTGGACGCATGGGTCCGCTGGGTTGGCTCCAGAACAGCATGCTGCCTAGTGCGTCGCTGCTGGGTGGAACCGAAGGGACCGCCGGGCGCAGATTAACACGGCCCCCCCGAGTGGCGCCGCGGGTTCGCGGGGCTCGCGATGCTCGCTACGGCCCCGGCAACGCCGCCCTGAAGGCGGCAACGTGATTGCGGTGCACTGTAGCATCCCGTCATTACGCCCGCATCAGTCGCGTGCTTAGCAAACCCTTTGCCGCCACTGGCCTGGAGGCGGATCTTGCGCCCTAATGGAATGCTCCGCCCCGCTTCATTCGGAGCGGCCTCAAGGGCCAGAATGACGGGGTTCTTCAACAACGGAGCGGAGCGAATGACGAACATAGCACGGGTCGGGATCGATCTGGCGAAGCAGGTTTTCCACGTCACGGCGCTGGATGACAGCGGGGCGGTGATGGAGCGCAAGAAGCTGCGTCGGGCGGGGCTGCAGTCTTACCTGGCGCTGCTGCCGAGAGGCTGCGTGGTGGCGATGGAGGCGTGCGGCAGCGCGAACCACTGGGGCCGGTTCGCGGCTCGGCACGGGCACCGGGTGCGGCTGATGAGTCCGCAGTTCGCGGCGCCGTACGTGAAATCGAACAAGAACGACGTGAATGACGCGGACAACGAACTTCCCTACGAGGGCCGCGCGCTGCTGCGGGAGCTGGGCGACGAACTGAGGCGGCTGGACGAGCGCGTGCGCGGGTTCGACGCGCAGATCGAGGCCCTGGCTCGCCGGACGCCGGCGTGCCGGCGGCTGATGGCGATTCCGGGCGTGGGCCAGGTGACCGCGACGGCGCTGGTCGCCGCAGTGGGAGATGCGACCCAGTTCCGCAACGGCCGGGAGATGGCCGCGTGGCTCGGCCTGGTGCCGCGGCAGCGTTCGACGGGCGGGAGACCGACCCTTCTGGGGATCAGCAAGAGAGGTGATCGCCACTTGCGGACGCTGTTGATCCCCGGCGCACGCAGAGCGCTGCTGCGCGCGCCGCGGGGGCGGGACCGGCGCAGCCGCTGGGCGGTCGCGACCAGGGAACGCCGGGGGTGGAACATCGCGGTGGTGGCTTTGGCAAACAAGAACGTGCGGGCCGCTTGGGCAGTGCTGGCGCGTGAGGCCGAGTTCGATGCCGCGCACATCGGGAAAGCCGCGTGACGACGGACGATCAAGGTGCCGGGAACGCCGCCGGGAACGCCGCGTCAAGCCGCTCCGAGGCTCCTTCGCTGCGCTGCGGTCCTGCGGGTGACCCGGCGCCGCCGGCGGCGAACCGGTTGAAGATGGCCGAAAGCAAGCTTCCGGCCATCAGTGGCCCGGCCGGATAGGAATCGAATCCCGGCGGGTGCGCCGGGCGTTGCGTAGTGTGAAGCGGGAGTGATGGAAAACAGGTCGGACCGACACGCCAAGAGCCTGGGTAGTGACGAGGACTTCGAGTCCGCCGCCCTGATGAGGCGGGCGTGTGCGGAAACCATCGGGGCCCGGGAGTGTGACGCTCCCAGCGAGAGGCCGGATATATGTCTGCAACGACCTCATCCGCACGTCATAGCGACACTGGCGCAACCCGGTCGACACTGAGCGTTGGAACGAACAGGCGTCGGAGGCTTGTGTCCCCGGCGAGCGGCATCGCTGCCCCCACGTTTGCGGTTCGGCCTTGCATACGGCGGGCGGAGCATATACGTCACTACCGGAATCCGCGCGCGTTCGCTTCGGGCCCCGCAGGAATTGCTACGTCCTGCGACTATCGGCGAGTAGTGACGGGTCGCCGGGGGAATCAAATCCCCCACATCGATACGCTTGGACTAATAGGTTCGAAGCGGCGCTCTGATGCTCGTGTCTCCCAACGTCCCAACATGCCCACAGAACGAACACCGCAACGGGTTGTAGCACAAACCCCACCAAGACCGCCGAACCGCCAGCGAAGCACCACCGTGCCCTGTCGTCGTCGCCGCGCCTGCTCAACCAGATTGTGTTCCTAGGGATCCATCAGTCCTGCGACTTGGCCTGAATCCACTCGTACGCCGTCAAGGTCGACCCGGTTTGACGTAACAAAATCCTTCTCATCACGGCGGGAAGCGCCAGCGGGGATGGCCGCCCGAACACTTCGCAGGTTGAAACTTATGGGCGGACTGGCACCGGGGTTGCGCGGCCGGGATGTCCCCTCAGACTAAGGAAGCCGAGCCAGTGCAGGGCCAGCCCCGCCGAAAGGAGGATCGGACCGGCGAGTCCGATGGTGATGTTGTCTACAAGCTGCCTTTTGACCTCTCCATATCCGAGCGAAAACACAAGCTCCCGAATGCGCGGATCGTCCGTCGCCCCGCCGTGCGCGTCCGCGATCGCTTGGGCCACGCGGGGTTCCGCGTACATGAGCGTGGCGAACCATACTAGTGTACAGTCGCATAAATACCTAGTCATTATTTTGGCATGCCTCCAGCGCCT
>JAPOYI010000052.1 GCA_026706665.1 Gammaproteobacteria bacterium
TTCTTGAGCACCTTTACCCGTGTCTCGTTGCCGACAACCTCGTCGCCGTCCTTGATGGCGCCGATGCGGCGGATATCGAGGCGCACGGAAGAGTAGAACTTGAGCGCGTTGCCGCCGGTGGTCGTTTCCGGCGAGCCGAACATCACGCCAATCTTCATGCGGATCTGGTTGATGAAGATCACCAGCGTATTGGACTGCTTGATGTTCGCCGTCATCTTTCGCAGCGCCTGGCTCATGAGACGCGCCTGCAGGCCGACGTGGGAGTCGCCCATGTCGCCTTCGATTTCCGCCTTCGGCGTGAGCGCGGCGACGGAGTCTATGACGACGACATCGACGGCGCCGGAACGCACGATCATGTCGCAGATTTCAAGCGCCTGTTCGCCGGTGTCCGGCTGCGAGACAAGCAGGTCGTCGGTATTGACGCCGACGCACTCCGCATAGATGGGATCGAGGGCATGCTCGGCGTCGATGAACGCGCAGGTGCCGCCTTCGCGCTGCGCTTCGGCGATGACCTGCAAGGTAAGCGTGGTCTTGCCCGAGGATTCCGGCCCGTAGATCTCGACGACGCGGCCCCGGGGCAGGCCGCCGACACCGAGCGCGGCATCGAGGCCGAGGGAACCTGTCGACACCGTTGGAACCAGCTCCTGCTCGCGGTCGCCGAGCCGCATCATCGACCCCTTGCCGAATTGCCGCTCTATCTGCGTCAGCGCCGCCTTCAGGGCGCGGTTTTTTTCGGTTCCCGCCATGTCTCAAGAATCTCCGCTGTGATCAGGATTTCGCGATACTGTATATCCGGACAGTAAGAAGTGCAACCGTGGCCGTGAAGAAAATCGACGAAAGCGTCATCTCCCACGACATTTTCAGCGCTGGCTTACAATAGGCGGTCTTCCAGTTTCCTTTTTCCTGAACGGGGGGAAACCCGTTGCAGTCGAATCGATTTCCACATACCTGAACCGGCGTTGTCCCGCATGACCCCAAAGAAGAAGTGAACGCCGCCGCCCACACCCCGATGATCCGGCAGTACCTCGGCATCAAGGCCGAGTTCCCGGATATCCTGCTGTTCTACCGCATGGGCGACTTCTACGAGCTGTTCTTCGACGACGCCCGCGAGGCGGCGCGCCTGCTCGACATCACGCTCACCGCCCGGGGGCGCTCGGCCGGGCGTCCCATCCCCATGGCCGGCGTGCCCTTCCACAGCGTCGACGGCTACCTGGCGCGGCTCGCGCGACTGGGACGGTCCGTCGCGATCTGTGAGCAGATCGGCGATCCGGCCACCTCCAAGGGACCCGTAGACCGCCGCGTGACGCGTATCGTCACGCCCGGGACGCTGGCGGAAGACGGACTGCTGGATCCGGACCGGGAGAGCGTGCTCGCGGGCCTGCATCCGGACGGGGACGGCTGGGGACTGAGCTGGCTCAACGTTTCTTCCGGGGAGTTCCATGTCCGCGAGTGCGACTCGACCGATGCGCTCCTCGCCGAACTGGACCGAATCGGCGCCGCCGAACTGGTCGCGGCGGAAGCGGTGGACCTCGACGGGGGCCGGGAGATCACCCGCCGTCCCGACCTCGACTTCGATGTCGACCTCGCCGCGAGGTTCCTGGCCGATCACTTCGGCGTGCGCGACCTCACGGGGTTCGGCATACAAGAAGCGACCGCGGGCGTCGGCGCGGCCGGCGCGGTGCTCCGCTACGCACAGAATGCGAGGCGGCAATCTCTCGATTACATCGTCTCGGTCCGACGCTACGCGCCGGACGACCACGTGATTCTCGATCCGCGCACTCGGCGCAACCTCGAGATCGACTCCCGCCTCGACGGGGAGGCCTCGTCCAGGGGCACGGTTTACGGCATCCTGAACGAGACCCGAACACCCATGGGCGCGCGGCTCCTGAAGCGCTGGCTGGCGGCACCGCTCCGGGCCGCCGATGCCGTGCGCGAACGCCAGCGCGCGGTCATCGCGCTCATCGAGTCGCGCGGGCCGGAACGGCTGCGCGCGAGCTTGAGCGAGACGGGCGACATGGAGCGCATCGTCACGCGGATCGCGCTGGGCAGCGCATCGCCGCGCGACCTCGCCAGGTTGCGCGCCGGCCTCGCCGTGTGGCCCGATATCCGGGCGCTGGCCGAGTCCCTCGATGCCCCGGCGCTGGCCGAAACGTTCGCCGCCTTACCAACGTTCCAGGAGGAACACGACCTCCTGAGCCGCGCCGTGGTCGATCAACCCCCGGCGACGCTGCGCGAGGGCGGCGTCATCGCGCGCGGTTACGACGACAGGCTCGACAGCCTGCGCGACCTCACCGAGAACGCCAGCGGATTCCTGTCGGACCTGGAAGCGAAGGAACGCGAACGCACGGGGATCGCGTCGCTCAAGGTCGGTTATAACCGGGTCCACGGCTACTACATCGAGACGAACCGCGCGGCCGCGGAGCAAGTGCCCGCGGAGTACATTCGACGGCAGACGCTGAAGAACGCCGAACGCTACATCACGCCGACGCTGAAGAAGTTCGAGGACGAAGCGCTGACGAGCCAGGCCCGCGCGCTGCGCCGGGAGCGGGAGCTTTACGGCGACTTGTTGACCCGTCTGAACGGATCCGGTGCGGCATTGCGGGCCGCGGGCGAGGCGCTCGCCGCCCTCGACGTGCTGGCGGCGTTCGCCGACCGCGCCGAGGCGCTGGGACTCGTCGCGCCAGAGTTGACCGACGTCCCGGGCGTGCAGATTCGCGGCGGACGGCACCTGGTCGTCGAGGCTGAGTCGGGCACGCCGTTCGTGCCCAACGACCTCGACCTCGACGAGTCGCGGCGCATGCTGGTGATCACCGGTCCCAACATGGGCGGAAAGTCCACCTACATGCGCCAGACCGCGCTCATCGTCCTGCTCGCCCGGACCGGCTGCTTCGTGCCGGCGACGTCCGCCGTCGTCGGGCCGGTCGACCGCATCTTCACCCGTATCGGCGCTTCCGACGACCTCACCAGCGGACGTTCCACCTTCATGGTCGAAATGAGCGAGACCGCGGAGATCCTCCACAACGCGACGCCCGAGAGCCTCGTGCTGCTCGACGAGATCGGCCGCGGCACGAGCACCTACGACGGTCTCGCGCTGGCATGGGCGGCGGCGCGCCACCTGGCTATCCGGTTGCGGGCGTTCACCCTGTTCGCGACCCACTATTTCGAACTGACGGCGCTCCCGGATGAATTCCCCGGCATCGCCAACGTCCACCTCGACGCCGTGGAACACGGCGCGGATGTGGTGTTCCTGCACATCGTCAAGGAGGGGCCCGCAAACCAGAGCTACGGCGTGCAGGTGGCGAAGCTGGCCGGCGTCCCGGAAGCCGTGCTGGCGCTGGCGCGCACCCGGCTCGCCGGCCTGGAGTCGCAACACAGGCGCCCGGACGCGCGCCAGGCGGACCTGTTCGCCCCACCGCCCGAGCCCGCCACGGAATCATCCGAAATCGTTGAAGCCGAAGACGCCCTGCGCGAACGCCTGCTGGAAGTCGATCCCGACGAGCTGACGCCGAGGGCGGCGCTCGAACTCGTGTTTGACCTCAGGAACCTGCTGTAAAATACGCCGCCGCAATCGGACGAGGACACCCATGACATTCGTGATCGGCGAAGCCTGCATCAAGTGCAAACTGACGGACTGCGTCGAGGTGTGTCCCGTCGACTGCTTCTACGAGGGGCCGAACATGCTCGTCATCCATCCCGACGAGTGCATCGATTGCGCCCTGTGCGAACCCGAATGTCCGGTGGACGCGATCTACTCGGAGGACGAACTGCCCGAGGACCAGGAAGAGTTCCTCGAACTCAACGCCGAACTCGCGGACATCTGGCCGAACATCACCGAAGCGAAAGACCCGCCGTCCGACGAGGCCGAGTGGCGGGAAGTCGCGAACAAGCGCGAACTGCTCGAGCGCTGATTTCCTGACCAGCCCGCCGCACGAGGAACCCGGCGGGGCCGGGTCCCCCGAATGGCGCTATGCGACTACTCGCAGCTCCACGTTGCGCGCAGGTACCGGTAGCCGCCGTTGAACCCGAACGGAGACTGCTCCGGGTAAATCAGTCCGGCGACCTCACCGTGCGGGTTCTCATCCGGATATTCGTCAAACGCGTTCTGCAAACCGAGCAGCAGCGACAGCCTCGGCGTCACCTGGTAGGCGAGTTCGGCGTCGAACAGGAGTTCGGGCTGCGGGAAGAACGACACGCTGCCGTCGTTCGTCGGCGCGTCGTAGTACTCGCCGTAGTGGCGCGCCCGCGCCATCAGCCGCCACTGTCCCTGCAAGTGGGTCCAGCTCAGCGTGAAGCGAGAATCCGGCCGGCCCAGCTCGATCTGGGACCGGCGGTTGTCGCTCGTGAAGTCCGGGTTGAACTCCTCGAGTTCGACCTCCTGCCAGTTGGCGGTCAAAGTCAGGTTCGATACGCCTCCGGCAAGGTCGAACGGCAGTGTGGCAACCACGTCGATGCCCGACGCCTTCACCGTCTGCTGGTTCGAGAAGAACCGCACCGAAGCGAAGCTGGTGGCGTCAGATACACCGACCGCCAGCAGGGCCTGGATATCCGCATCCGTCAGAATGAAGCGGCTCGTGAACGAGATCCGATCTTCGATCGTGATGTTGTAGTAGTCCACGGTCACATCCAGCGCACCAGCATGGAACACGGCACCCAGCGTGACATTCGTGGACTCTTCCGGCGTCAGGGCCTGCGCGCCCTTCTGCTGCGCGATCGGATTTGTCGGCGGCAGGGTGGCGATGTCGGCCAGCATCCCCGCCTGGAACTCGGTGGTCACGTTGCGCAGGTTCGCCTGTCCCGCCGTGGGGACGCGGAAACCGGTGCTCACCGCACCGCGCAGTGCGACGTTTTCGCTGACCTGCAGGCGGACGGCGACCTTGCCGTCGAGCGTATTGCCAAAATCCGCATAGTTTTCGTACCGCAGGGCGCCGCCGAGCAGCAGGTGTTCGCTGACATCGGACTCGAGGTCGAGCCAGGCGGCGAAGGCGCGAACGGTGTTTTCGCCCGCATCGCCCGGCTGGAAGCCCGGGAAGCCGTTGGACCCGACGCCGAAGCCCTGCGCGGCCAGGTTGGGATCGATGAAGAACGAGTTCGGCTCGCCGTTGTCGATGCGGAACGTCTCGTCGCGATACTCGAGGCCGAACGCCACGTTCAGGGGCCCCCAGAAGCCGACATCGAAGGGCCGCGACAGGTCGGCGTTGAGGACCCTGTCCGTTTCCGTGTAGGCGCCGGCATCGTAGTAGACATCGATGTCGTTGCGCTGCGTGAACAGTTGCGGATTGATGGTGTTGTAGATATAGAACTGCGCGTTGCTGCGGCCCGCCGAGGCGCTCAGGTCGTAGAACCAGGCGTTCCCGAGGTGGCCCCGAACACCTCCGACCAGGGCGATGTCGTGCACGTAGCCGCCGAACTGCGGCGTGAAGCCGCCCGGGAACTTCTCGATGAGCGAATAGCAGTTGGGATTGCCGGAGATCTGCGACAGCGCCCCCTGGTCAGCGACGTAGTCGACGATCCGCACCGGCGGGCAATTGCCGGACATGTCACCGGTCAAGTCCGCGACCTTGACCGTGCGAGTGACACCAGTCGTGTCGACAACCGGCGAGCCGTCTTCATAGAACAGGTCGACACCGTCGTCGAGATCTCCCTGGCCGGGGGAAACCAGATCGCCATCATCGAGCTTGAACACCGGGATTCCGCTAGCGTCCAGCACCGGTCCCCGGAACACGCCGCCCCGGGTATGGGGATTCCGGAAGTAGAAGCCTCCTTCCACCTGGCGCTCGGACCAGTTGCCGAAGGCGTAGGCCTCGCTGCCGTTGCCGAGATCGATGCCGAAGTTGCCGACGAACTTGAAGTCGTCCGAGACCTCCGGTGCGCCCCATATCTGCGCCGCCGGCTGCCGCACGTGGGTGTTGCCGGCGTTGATCAGCGCCTGGGCGTCGCCGCGCTGGGCGCTGCGGCTGGTCGGGTCGACCTCCTTCCACTCGAAACTGAGGTTGGCGAAACCGGCGTCGCTGAGGGCGAAGCCCGCGTTCGCAGCGACGGTCAGTGAGTCACCATCGCCCTCGTATTGGCTGCCCCACTTGAGATCCACCGAAGAGCCGCTGCTGTCTTCCTTGAGAACGAAGTTGAGGATGCCGGCGATGGCGTCGGATCCGTACTGCGCCGATGCGCCGTCACGGAGCACTTCGAGCCGGTCCAGCGCAATGGCGGGAATCGCCGACAGGTCGGGCCCCTGCGAACCACCGGAAATACCTGCGCCGAGCAGGGCGATGACCGCCGCGCGGTGGCGGCGCTTGCCGTTGACCAGCACCAGCGTCGCATCCGGCGGCAGCGAACGCAGGGTCGCGGGACGGATGAAGGTGGCGGCGTCGCTGATCGGTTCCTGGGCGACGTTGTACGACGGCACCAGCGCCGCCAAGAGGTCGTCCATGTCGGTGTTGCCGTGCGCCAGGAAGTCGTCGCCGCCGATCACGTCCACCGGTACGGGCGAGTCGGCTGCCGAGCGGTCCCTGCGCCGCGAGCCGACCACGACCACCTCTTCGATCTGGCTCGATGCCTGCGCAACCGGAGCAGCTTCCTCCTGCGCAGAGGCAACCGGACCTCCGGTCAGACACGCCAGCAGGATCGCGATCGATGCGGCGGCCGGTGCGTTCCGTACGATGCCGCCGCCCTCGACAGACCCCTTGCCGCGCATCGATTCCAAGTCACTACTGTTCCTTCGCTGCGTCACGCTACTCATCCCCAATTGCCGTGAAATCGCGTGCAACAATGCATCGAAAACCGCATTTCTTCAATGCGCTTCCCCTCCCGCGCAACAAATTGTCTCGGTCCCATAGGAAAAACTAATGGCTGTTCCCGACAATTGTCGCGAGGATTCCCGGTTGTCGGTGACCTTCCACGGCCCGAAATCGCGTCACCCGGCACCGACTGAAACGTCCCTCGAGCGTCGATGCCGTTTGAGCCGCCACCGGCTTTTTGCTATTGTGTGCCCCCGTCTTGCCGCACGCCGTATCGGCATTGCGCCGTTCATTCGGGACGGCACCAGGGGTGGCATCGGGTGGCTCGTTGACGCACTACATTTTCGTTACCGGTGGCGTCACTTCTTCTCTGGGGAAGGGTATCCTCACCGCCTCCCTGGCGGCCATCCTCGAATCCCGCAATCTCAAGGTCAACATCCTCAAGATGGATCCCTACATCAACGTGGATCCCGGCACAATGAGCCCCTTCCAGCACGGCGAAGTCTATGTCACCGCGGACGGCGCGGAGACGGATCTCGACCTCGGGCACTACGAGCGGTTCATCCGCCGGCGCATGTCGCAACACAACAACTTCACGACCGGCAGCGTGTATGCCGAAGTCATCCGGAACGAGCGCCGCGGCGACTACCTCGGGGGCACGGTGCAGGTCATCCCCCACATAACCGACGAGATCAAGCGCCGCATCCTCGCCGTCGGTGATGACGTCGATGTCGTGCTGGTGGAGATCGGCGGCACCGTGGGCGACATCGAGTCGCTGCCCTTCCTCGAGGCGGTGCGGCAACTGCGGCTCGAGGTCGGCGCATCGCGCACCCTTTTCATTCACCTGACGCTGGTGCCCTACCTGAGCGCGGCCGGCGAAACCAAGACCAAGCCGACGCAGCACTCGGTCAAGGAGATGCGAACCATCGGACTCCAGCCGGACATCCTGGTGTGCCGCTCCGAAGAGTCGATCACGCAACCCACTCGGAGCAAGATCGCGCTGTTCACAAACGTCGAGGAGCGGGCGGTGATCCCCTTCGAGGATCTCGACGCCATCTACGAGGGTCCGCTCAAGCTGCATGCGGAGCACCTGGACGATATCGTCGCCGAGAAACTGAAGCTCGACTGCGGTGAAGCCGATCTCAGTGAATGGCAACGCGTCGTCGAGGCGCTGCACAATCCGGCACAGACCACGCGCATCGCCATCGTCGGCAAGTACCTCGACACGCCCGACGCCTACAAGTCCCTGGTCGAGGCACTGGCCCACGCCGGTATCCGGACGCGCACGCGGGTCGAGATCGATTATCTCGATGCGGAGACGATCGAGCAGGGCGGCGCCGGGGTCTTGCGCGATGTAAACGCGATTCTCGTCCCGGGCGGGTTCGGCGAGCGGGGTTTCGAGGGCAAGATCGAGGCTGCGCGGTATGCGCGAACCAACGACGTGCCGTATCTCGGCATCTGTTACGGGCTGCACGCCGCCGTCATCGAGTTCGCCCGGAACGCCGCGGGGCTCGAGGGCGCGGGGTCAACCGAGATCGAACCCGACGCCCGTCATCCCGTTATCGGCCTGGTCGAGGAGTGGATGGACGGCTCCGGCAGCATGGCAAGACGCCAGACACGGGACGGTTCCGAGGACCTTGGCGGCACCATGCGCCTGGGCGAACAGGCATGCACCCTGGAGCCAGGTTCGCTGGCCCATCGAATGTACGGCACGGCACGCGTCAGGGAGCGCCACCGGCATCGCTACGAGGTGAACGAGGTCTACATTCCCAGACTTGAGAGCGAGGGCCTGAAGGTCTCCGCGCGGAGCGCGCGCGACTCGCTGGTCGAGATGATCGAGTTCCCCGGCAACGACTGGTTCGTGGCCTGCCAGTTCCACCCCGAGTTCACATCGTCGCCGAGGGATGGCCATCCGCTCTTCACCGGGTTCATCGAAGCGTCGAACCGCTACGCGCGCAGGCGGTCAAAGGCGATGATCGAAGACAGGCAGCGCGACGAACGCGCCGCCAACGGCCAGGGATCCACGATCGGACAAGCCTTGCAGGGGGGATAGCCTGAAACTCTGCTCCTTCGAAGCCGGCAATGCCGAGCCCATGTTCCTCATCGCCGGACCTTGCGTCATCGAAAGCGAGGCCCTGGCGATGGAGACGTCGTCGCGCCTGAAGGAGATCACCGGCTCACTCGGGATTCCCTTCATTTACAAGAGTTCCTTCGACAAGGCCAACCGCTCCTCCCACGAGAGCTACCGAGGGCCCGGCCTCGAGCGTGGCCTGCGGATCCTCGAGCGCGTGCGGAACGAAGTGGATGTGCCCGTGCTGACGGACGTGCACGAAGACACCCCGCTCGATGAAGTGGCGGACGTGGTTTCCGTGCTGCAGACGCCGGCGTTCCTGTGCCGCCAGACGAACTTCATCCAGAACGTCTGCAGGCGCAATCGTCCCGTCAACATCAAGAAGGGCCAGTTCCTGGCGCCCGCCGACATGACGCACGTGGTGAACAAGGCGCGCGCCACCGGCAACGAGGAGATCCTCGTGTGCGAACGGGGCGCCAGCTTCGGCTACAACAACCTGGTGTCGGACATGCGATCGATCGCGATCATGCGCGGCACGGGTTGTCCGGTCGTGTTCGACGCCACGCACTCGGTGCAGATGCCCGGCGGCCTGGGCGCGCGCTCGGGCGGGCAACGGGAAATGGTGCCCGTGCTGGCGCGGGCGGCGGTGGCCGCCGGGGTTGCTGGGGTGTTCATGGAGACGCACCCGAACCCCGAGGAAGCGCTCTCCGACGGTCCGAATTCCTGGCCGATGGACCTGATGGGAGGCCTCGTCGAAGACCTGCTCGCCATCGATGCCACGGTGAAATCCCGTGGTTTCATGGAATCCCGTCCCGGAACCCATTCGGGGACCGACATGCCATGAGCATCATCCGCGACGTGGCGGCGCAGGAAGTCCTCGACTCCCGCGGCAACCCCACGGTGCGAGCGGAAGTCGTCCTGCGCGGCGGCGCGCACGGTGACGCCTGCGTCCCCTCCGGCGCCTCCACGGGCTCCCGCGAGGCGCTCGAGCTTCGCGACAACGATTCAAAACGCTTTGCTGGCAAGGGCGTCCTGAAGGCTATTGCCGGCATCGAAGGCCAGATCGCCCCGGCGATCCGGGGCATCGACGCACTGGACCAGGAGATCCTCGATCACGCGATGATCAACCTGGACGGCACCAGCGACAAGTCGCGTCTCGGCGCCAACGCGATCCTGGCCGTGTCCCTCGCCGCCGCGAAAGCCGCCGCCATGCACCGGCAGGTGCCGTTGTTCGAGCACATCCACGACATCTTCGATGGCGGCGACATGCGCCTGCCCGTGCCGATGATGAACATCCTGAACGGCGGCGAGCACGCGAACAACAACGTGGACATCCAGGAGTTTATGGTGCAACCCGTATCGATGTCGTCGTTCAGCGAGGCGATGAGATGCGGCGTGGAGATCTTCCATGCGCTCAAACGCGAGCTGGGCGGACAGGGACTGTCCACTGCCGTAGGCGACGAAGGCGGCTTCGCTCCGGACCTGCCGTCGAACGCCGCCGCCCTGGACGTGATCTCCCGCGCCGTCGAAGCCGCCGGTTACGAACTCGGCAAGGACGTGATGCTCGCGGTGGATTGCGCGGCCTCCACGTTTTTCGACGACGGCAAGTATGCGTTGGCCGGCGAGGCAACGACCTATTCGGGCGATGAGTTCCGCGCATACCTTGCCGGACTCGTCGATGGCTATCCGATCTCGTCCATCGAAGACGGGCTGGACGAAGACGACTGGGATGGCTGGTCCAGGCTGACGGATGCGCTCGGCGAACGTGTGCAACTTGTCGGCGACGACCTGTTCGTCACCGACACGACGCTGTTGCAGCGCGGCATCATGGACGGCGCAGCCAACGCGATCCTGGTCAAGCTGAACCAGGTCGGCACGTTGACGGAAACCCTGGCCGCCGTGCGCATGGCGCAGGACACGGACTACGGTGTGGTCATATCCCACCGTTCCGGAGAAACGGAGGACACCACCATCGCGGACCTCGCGGTCGGCACCGGCGCCGGACAGATCAAGACCGGCGGGCTTTGCCGCTCGGATCGAACCGCCAAGTACAATCGGCTGCTCCGGATCGAGTCGCTCCTCGACGACGAGGCGGTCTATAGAGGGATGGCGGAGCTCGACGCCGTGCGCGGGGCGTCGTGATGGGCAGACCCCGCACCGCACAGGACGAGATCTCGACAGGGGGACGGGCGGCGTCGTGAAGTTCTTCATTTGCCTGGGCCTGCTCGCCATCGTGGTGCTGCAGTACCGCTTCTGGCTCGGCGACACCGGTCATTTCGCCGTGGTGAAACTGACGGAGAGGGTCGCGGAGGAACAGGTTCGCAATGACCTTTATGATCGGCGGAACCGCCGGCTGGCGGCCGAGATCGTCGCCCTCAAGGACGGCCTCGATGCCGTGGAGGCACGCGCGCGGACCTCTCTCGGCATGATCTCGGAAGGCGAGACGTTCTTTCTCGTGGTCGACGACGAACAAACCGGACGGGAGGGCCGAGGCGGGCTTGAGACTCCGTGATGGAGTGGCCCCGCGCCCATGCAGGCGCGTCGAACGTCACCGGGTCTCTGCGCTCGACCTGCGACGACTTCAAGGTGACCGAGTCGCTCGCGTTCGAACCAGTCGGGGAAGGCGAACACCTGTACGTTTTCGCGGAGAAGCGCGGCGTCACGACGAACGCGGTGCAGAAAATGCTCGCCCGCGGTTGCCAGGTCCCCGCCCGGGACGTCTCATATGCAGGCATGAAGGACAGGCACGCGGTGGCGCGCCAGTGGTTCAGCGTGCGCCTTCCCCGGCGCGAAGACATCGATCCAGGCCGCGACGTGCGCATCCTGCGTTGTGCCCGGCATCGGCGCAAACTGCGCAGAGGCGAGCTTGAGGGAAACCACTTCTGCATTCGCATCCGCGATCTTGCCGGAGATCCCGCAACTTCCCTCGATAAGTTGCGCGCGGCCGGCGCGCCGAACTACTTCGGCGAGCAGCGCTTCGGCGCGACCGGCGGGAACGTGGCGGCAGCCATCCAATGGATACGCGCCGGGAAGCCCGGAATCCCGCCCTTCCTCCGCTCCGTCTACCTGTCGAGCCTGCGCAGCTTCATGTTCAACGAGGTGCTCGCGAAACGCGTTACGGACGGTACCTGGCGATGCCCGATGGATGGAGAGGCCGAACTCGACGGGTTGCCGACCGGGCCGCTCTGGGGCCGGGGCAGACCGCAGAGCACCGGCGCGGCGCGCGGGCTGGAAGAGTGCGCGTTGCGGGCCCACCACGAGATCACCCTCGCCCTCGAGCATGTCGGACTGCGCCAGCAGCGGCGCCCGCTGGCCGCCATTCCCAAGGACCTGTCATGGCGGTTCGATGGCGACGCGCTCACGGTGGAGTTCTCGCTGAGTCCGGGCGCCTACGCCACCACGGTCCTGCGTGAGGTCGGAGAGTTCCGCGATGCCGCCCGAAGGGCGGAGACCGCCGGGGCCGGGGCCAGGTGAGCCTGCCTCAAAAAGTCCGGCGCGCACGGTTCGGCCTGTGGCTCGGGATCGCGGCTCGGGGCGCCGCGATGGGCATTGCCGAGGTGATACCCGGCGTTTCCGGCGGCACCATCGCCTTCCTTACGGGCATCTACGAACGCCTGTTGAAGGCGCTGGCCGCCTGGTCCACAGACTCGCCCAGGATCCTGCTGCGCGATGGTTTCGCCGCATTCCACCGAACCCACGACCTGTCGTTCGTGGCCGTTCTCGCGCTTGGGATGATTGCTGGTCTGGTAATATTCGCCCGCCTCCTCGGTTACTTCCTCGATACGCACGGACCGGTTGTATGGGGTTTCATATTCGGGTTGATCGCGGCGGCGCTCGCAAGCGTCAGCCGCCGCACGCAACCCCGATTCCTCGCGACCTTCGGCGCGGCCGGTGCAGTGGCGGCTGTCTTCCTCGCGACCCTGGGACCAACGGGTTCGGACCCGACCTATCCCCGGTTCCTGCTCGGCGGCGCGCTTGCCGCTTCGGCATGGATCCTGCCCGGAATCTCCGGCAGCCTGGTGCTGCTCCTGCTCGGCCTTTGGGAACCCCTGCTCGCGGCGCTCAACGCCTTCCAGTTCGACATCATCGGCGTCACGGTGGTGGGGATGGCCGTTGGCCTGGCGCTCTTCGTCAAGCTTCTCACCCGCTTGCTGGAACGATACCGCGCGGCGGTTTTCGCGCTGCTCACGGGATTGATGGCCGGTTCCCTGGTCCGCCTGTGGCCCTGGCGCGTGGACGACGCGATGGCGCTGCCCGCCTCCTTCCGTTCGGCCACGGGAGATGACCCGATGGTCGCCTGGGTCCTGGTGGCGGCATGTCTCGGCGCCGCCACCATCACGCTGCTTGCGAGGAGTGTCCGTGAATCGGATCTCTAGTACGCATATCGCGAGCGCGCTGATCGTCGGCGCGGTGCTGTCCGCCGGCTGCGCCATGCCATCCCGCGCGCCGGTCCTGGATCGGGGAGAGCCGGTTTCGAGGGCGCCCATCCCGCCGTCCGACAAATACACGGTCAGACCCAAGGACTCCCTCTACGCGATCGCCTGGAAGTTCAATCTCGACTATCGGGACCTCGCCCGCCGGAACGGTATCGAGCCACCCTACACCATCCACCCCGGACAGGAGTTGGTGCTGTATGGAGTGGAAGGCCGGCCGGAGGCAGTCGCCAGCGCGCCCGCCCCGAGTGGATCCACTGCCGGACGGAGCAAACCAGCAGAGCACACGGCCCCGAGCCGTCCCCAACCGTCCGCGAAGCCCGCCCCTCGGCCCAAGTCGGCCACAGTTGCTGTCCCGATACCCAAGCCGGTCGAAAGAGCGGTGCCTGAACCCAAGGCCCCGAAAGCTGTGCCGAAACCCCGGCCGCCCGCCCGGAGCGCTCCGCCTGTGCAACCCGCGCGCGCCGGCTGGCGCTGGCCGGTCAACGCGCAGCCCGCACGCGGCTTTGGACGGGGGAACAATGGCCTCGACTACGTCATTCCAAGCGGCCAAAAGGTCGTCGCCGCAGCGGCGGGGCAGATCGTGTACAAGGGTGCCGGGCTGGGCGGATACCGCCACCTGGTCCTCGTGAGGCACACCGACAGTGTCATGTCGGCCTACAGCGTCAACGTGGCGCCGGCAGTTGCCGAAGGGACCAGCATCGCGAGCGGCGGCAAGATATGCGACATCGGTTCCGGCAGCCCCGCGATGCGCCGGCTGCACTTCGAGATTCGCCGCAGCGGCACGCCGGTGGACCCGGTGAAGATCATCGGGAGGCGTTGACTCAGTCTATTCGCTTGGGGACACGCTTTCGTCCCGGCGAAGCCCCAACCGGACAGACTTTAGAACGGCGTCCAGTCCGGCCACCATCCTCGTTGTACCGCCGACTCCTTCGCCACCCCGATACCGGGGATGGCAGCCAAGAAGTCACCATCGAACAGCAGCGGCCAAGCGTTCCTCTGCCAGGGAGGAATTCGGTGTTCCTGGAAGAGCGTCTTCAGGCGCTTCGTCACGCCGCGTCCCACGGGAGCGAAGCGTTCCGCGCCTCTTCGGTAGCGTACGGTCAGGACCTCTCCGCCACGCAGGCCCGTTGATCCTCGCCGCCAGCCAATGGTGCCGTGCGGCAGCTTCCCGGGAACACCTACCTCGACACGACTGCCTTCGCTTGCCCGAACCTCGCGCATCGAGAGGCTGGGTACGCGGTAAAGGCGTTCGCCGTAGCGCCGAACAGTATCGCCTCCCGGCAGCCGGATGACGGGATTGGCATCGGCGCCGGCGTGCGCCTGGCGGAGGATCTCGCCGATTCGCCGGTCCGGCACCCCGGCGCGCAGCCAGGCACGGAGGCCGATCGGCGTCAGGCCGTCGATCGGCAGGCTCGAGGCGGGAACGGGGAGCGTATCCGGCGCGACCGCGGCCAGGACTTCGACGGCCCGCGGGAAGCGCGTCTCGAGATTGGGCATGATCTCGTGGCGGATGAAGTTGCGGTCGCGAGTCCTGTCCGCATTGGACGGGTCCTCCACCCAGGCGAGATCGTGTTTCTTCGCATAGGCGACGAGGCGAGAACGGCGCAGATGCAGGAATGGGCGCACCACGCAACCGGCGCCCAGGGGCCGCTCGGCTGGCATCCCCACCGGCGCGCGTCCCGTCAAAAGCCGCCACAATACGGTTTCCGCCTGGTCGTTGGCATGGTGGGCCAGCAACAGTATTTCGGACGGCCGGAGGGTCTCCTTCCACGCGGCATACCGGGCGCGCCGCGCCTGGGACTCCACGTTACCCGAACCTACCGTCACGCGAACCACTTCGATGGGGACGCCCAGACCGGCTGCCACCCTTTCGCAGTGCCGCTGCCAGTCGAGCGATTCCGCCTGCAGCCCGTGATTGACATGCAGCGCTCTCAGCCGCGGCGCGGCAAAACGCATCGCGGCCGCGTGCAGCAGCACGGTCGAGTCCAGTCCGCCGCTGTATCCGACCGCGATGTCACCCGTGCCGGAAATCAACGCGACAGTTCGACTCACATCGGCATGCGGCGTGCCCATAGTCCACGTATCCGCACCAGGTACCCGAATCCCTGGCCATTCTCCAGCCGGCGCGCCGCAATTCCCACCGAGCGTGGCGCGCGCCTGTCCACCTACCGCTCGCCCGGATACGCGAATCCGACCCGTTCCGGGCCGAACGCCGCGCCCAGTTCCTCGATCAGCATATTGCTCGGCACAACACGCCAGGCTTCTCCGAGTTCGACGCGGGCGCGTGCCTTGTCGGAGCGGTACTCGACGGTGACGGGGCAGCCGGGCGCCGCCTCCCCGCACTTATGCGACCGCAGCAGATCGTGCAGCCGCGATGCCAGGTCACCGTTCGCACCGTTGCCGTCGACGGAAATCTCCAGGCGCTCCGCGAGGCGCAGCCGGGCTTCCTCGAGGGTTTCCACCGACCTGGCGCGAAGCTTCAGCGAGCCGCGGAAGTCATCCGGTTCCGCCTGGCCCTCCACGACGAGCACGGCGTCGTTCACCAGCTTGCCGCGGGCGGCGTCCAGCACGTCGCCGTATACGCCCGCTTCGATCCTGCCGGTGCGGTCGTCGAGCACCACGAACGCCATCGGGCTGCCCCGCCTGTCACGCTGCGAGCGGCTTGAAACCACCAGTCCGGCGACGGTCTGCGCACGCTGTCCCTGGACCAGGCCCGCGATGGACGTCGACCGCAATGTGGCTATCTCGCCAAGATACGCATCGATGGGGTGCCCGGTCAGGTACAGCCCCAGACTTTCCTTCTCGCCCGCCAGCCGCTCGCTCCGGGTCCAGGGGAGAACCTCCGGCGACGCGGCCGGTTCCTCGCGAACAATGTCTCCGAACATGTCGTGTATCCCCATGGCGGCATCGCGGGCACCCTGCTCGGCACGAGCCAGGGCCACTGGAAATTCGGCCATCAGGCGCGCGCGCAGGTGATCGATATCCTCGCCATCCGCCGCGAAGCAGTCCAGTGCGCCGGCACGAATCAACGGCTCGATGACGTTCTTCGCGTTGCGTCCGGCGTCCGTTCCCTGGATGCGGGAACAGAGGTCGAACAGGTCCGTGAACGGCCCGTTCGCCTGCCGTTGCTCCACCAGCGCCGCGACCGGTCCCGCGCCGACGCCGCGTACCGCGCCGAGGCCGTATAGAATGCCCCCGCCGACCACGGAAAACCGGTATCGGCTCGCATTGACGTCCGGCGGCAGAAGGGTCAGCTCGAGGCGGCGCACCTCGTTCACCGGGGTTACCAGCTTGTCCACGTCGTGCATGTCCGCCGACAGCACCGCGGCCATGAACTCCGCCGGGTGGTGGCATTTGAGCCACGCAGTCTGGTACGCGATGATGCCGTACGCCGTGGCGTGGCCCTTGGCGAACGCGTACCCGGAGAACTTCTCCATCTGGTCGAAAAGGTTCGAGGCGCGCTGTTCCGGTATCCCCTCCGCCAATGCGCCGGCCATGAACTTTTCGCGCACCTTGACCATCTCCTCGGGCTTTTTCTTGCCCATCGCGGCGCGCAGCACGTCCGCCTCCCCAAGGCTGAATCCCGCCAGCACCTGCGCGGCGTACATCACCTGCTCCTGGTAGATCAGCGCTCCGTGCGTCGACTTCAGACCGTCTTCCAGTCTCGGGTCTTCGTATTCGATCCGCTTGCGGCGGTGCCTGCGGTCGATGAAGTCATCCACCATGCCCGACTGCAGGGGACCGGGCCGGTACAACGCCACCAGCGCGATGACATCGTCGATGTTGTCCGGCGCCAGGCGGCGCACCAGTTCCTTGATGCCCCGGGATTCGAGCTGAAAGACGGCAGTCGTCTCGCCAGTGCGAAGCAGCGCGAAGGTGGCTTCGTCGTCCAGCGGGATCGTATTGATATCCAGTGCTTCGGCACCCGATTCCCGTTCGGCGTTCACCTCCTCGACCGTCCAGTTGATGATGGTCACGGTCCGCAGTCCCAGCAGGTCGAACTTCACGAGGCCAACCCGTTCCACATCGTCCTTGTCGTACTGGGAGATCGCGCCGCCGCTACGCTCGTCCGCGTAGAGCGGCACGTATTCGGCCAGCGGACCCGGCGCGATGACGACGCCGCCCGCGTGTTTCCCGACATTGCGCACGATGCCTTCCAGCTTGTAGGCCATGTCCATGATCTCCGCAGCATCCACATCTTCGTCGATGAACTGCTGCAGTTCCTCTTCCCGCGCGACCGCCGCAGCAAGCGTCATTCCCACTTCGGCGGGGATCATCTTGGCCAGCCTGTCGGCCAGACCGTAGGGCTTGCCCTGGGCGCGGGCGACATCGCGCACCACCGCTTTCGCCGCCATCGTGCCGAACGTGGCGATCTGGCTCACCGCGTCCGCGCCGTAGCGCTCCGAGACATGGCGGATGACCGAGTCCCGGCCCTCCATGCAGAAGTCGATATCGATGTCCGGCATCGACAGGCGCTCGGGGTTCAGAAAGCGCTCGAAGATGAGATCGTATTCGATCGGGTCGACGTCGGTGACGTTCAGCGCGTAGGCGACGAGAGACCCGGAGCCCGAGCCGCGGCCCGGGCCCACCGGAACGCCGTTGCGCCTGGCCCAGTTGACGAACTCCGCCACGACCAGGAAGTACCCCGCGAAGCCCGTCTCCTCGATGATGCCAAGCTCGTGCTCCAGTCGCGCGGCATAACGCTCGGCGTCAACGGCGGTTCCTGTGGCGCCGCGCGTCTGCAGCCTGGCTTCAAGTCCTTCCGTGGTACTGCGGCGAAGGAACGTCTCCAGCGACTCGCCGTTGGCCGTGGGGTAGTTCGGCGGATGATAGGCGCCGAGTTCGAGGTCCAGGTTGCACCGCTTCGCGATCTCGACGGTGTTTCTGAGCGCTTCCGGCAGATCTTCGAACAGCGCTGCCATGTCCGCCTCGGAACGCAGGTATTGGGCCTCGCTGTAACGACGTTCCCGGCGGGGGTCGTTGAGGGTGCGGCCCTGCTGGATGCAGACCCGCGTTTCGTGCGCTTCGAAGTCGTCTGCCTCGAGGAAACACACGTCGTTGGTCGCCACCACCGGCAGCGCCTGTTCCGCGCAGAGGTCCACCGCCGCCTTGAGGTAGTCCGCTTCTCCCGCCCGATCCGTGCGCCGCACCTCGATGTAGTAGCGGTCGCCGAAGGCCCTCGTCCATTCCTCCGCCAGCCGCGTCGCCCTCGGTGCGTCGTTCGCCAGCAGCGCGCGGCCCACGTCTCCTTCCGCCCCCCCCGAGAGCGCGATCAATCCCTCGGGTGCCGACAGTATCCATTGCCGCTCGAGCAGGCCGTGTTGTTGGCGCCCTCGCCGGTTCGTATCCACGTAGGCTCTCGACACGAAACGCAGGAGGTTGGCATAGCCCTCGTTGGACGCGGCAAGCAGCACGCAGCGGTTCACGTCGCCTCCATGCCGATAGTGGAAGTCGGCGCCGACGATGGGTTTGACGCCCGCGGAGAGGCATGCCTCGTAGAACTTCACCAGGCCGAACAGGGCGCAATGGTCCGTCATGGCGACCGCCGGCATCGACATCTGTGCCGTCCGCCGCGCCAGGTCCCCGATTCGCACCAGGCTGTCGCTGATCGAGTATTCGGTGTGAACCAGCAGATGTACGAAACCCGTCACAACAACTCCACTTGAGATTGAGGATCTCTTGCCGCGTACGCCTGGCATACGGGCGCGAAACTCCTGCGGTGAATGATCGAGGGACCATGCCGCGCAAGCGCCCGGAGGTGATCCGAGGTGGCATAGCCCTTGTGCCGCTCGAATCCGTATTCCGGATAGGCAGCCGCGAGCCTCATCATGTCCCGGTCCCGCGCCGTCTTTGCGAGGATGGATGCGGCGCTGATTGCCGGCACGGTGGCGTCCCCGCCGATGACGGTCACCACCGCGCAGGACAGCCGGGGCCGCGCATTGCCGTCGACATACGCCGCGTCGAGCGGGGCCGAGAGCTGCGCGGCCGCGCGCCGCATCGCCAACAGGGCGGCCTGCAGGATATTCAACCGGTCTATCTCCTCGACGTCGGCGCGGCCGAGGCCCCAGTCCAGCGCGTCGTCCCTGATTCGGTCCGCCAGCGCGTCGCGGCGCTTTGGCGACAGGCGTTTCGAGTCCGCCAGACCCGATATGGGCCGACAGGGGTCGAGGATCACGGCGGCCGCCAGCACCGGGCCCGCCAGCGGACCGCGCCCCGCCTCGTCGATCCCGGCCACGCGCGCCCGGTCTTCCCGAAACGGCCCGAACATGTCCACGGTCATCGGCTGTCCACCAGGGAGAGCACCGCTTCCGCCGCGCGGTCGGATGCGCCGCGCCGAAGGATCGCGTGCTGGCGGTCAAACTCGCAAAAGTAACCCGGATCGTCTCGCGCGCGCCGCATCTCGCCCAGCAGCGCGCGCGCCAGGCCGTCTGGCTCGGCAGCGTCCTGCAGGAGTTCAGGCACCAGCCGACGGCCGCTCAGGATGTTCGGCAACGCGACAAACTCGGAGGACTTGAGCGCCTTGACGACCCGGTACGTCAGGGCGCCCAGCCGATAGGTCACCACCATGGGACGCCGCAGCAGCATGGCTTCCAGGGTTCCGGTACCCGACTTCACCAGGACTCCGTCCGCCGCCGTCATCGCCTCGACCGAGTTTCCGGTGGTCAGCCGGACATCGAGTTCGGCAGATCGGCCGCAGACCATTTTCCGCAGCCTGTCGCGAATCCCCGGATCCGGACAGGGGACAATGAAGGCGCACCTGCCGAGTTCGAGTTGCAGGCGCGCGGCCGTCGCCATGAAGACCTCGCCCATGGCTTCGATTTCGGACATTCGGCTGCCGGGCATCAGCGCGACCACGATGGCGTCCGTTTCGAGCCCCAGACGCGAGCGGGCCGCCTGCCTGGCGGCGTCGCAACCCGCCCCGGGCGCGATGTCGTCGGCCAGCGGATGCCCCACGAAGACAGCCCGCACGCCGTGGTCGCGATACAGCTCGGGCTCGAACGGGAACAATGCCATCACGACGTCCGCCGCCCGGCCTATGCGTTTCACGCGGCCCCTGCGCCACGCGTAGACGGACGGGCTGACGTAATGCGCCGTCGGAATGCTTCGCCGTTTCACCAATCGTTCGGCCAGCAGGTTGAAGACATTGAAGTCCACGCCAACGACCACGTCCACGGCACTTTCGGAAAAGTGGCGCACGAGGTCCTTGAGCACCCGGAGAAGGTCCGGCAACCGTTTCAACGGTTCCACAAAACCGTTCACGGAGAGCCTCGACAGCGCCGCCCGCGACTGGAGCCCTTCCGCCAGCATCTGGTCGCCGCCGATACCCGAGAATTCAACGCCGTCGACGCGGCAACGGATGGCCCGCATCAACCGCGCGCCGAGGATATCGCCCGACGTCTCGCCCGCCACGATGCCTACCCTCAGGGCCACGTGTCGGGCAGCCATCGGACGGTGTAGTTCAAGTCGCCTGCGAACCTCGGCGCGGTCGAATGATGCCGTGCTCGGACGAACGTATCGCGTCCACGAACATCCTCACTTCCCGATGACGGCTCGCCTCGTCTTCGAGCGCGTCGCAGGCCTCTTTCGCCGTCAGCCCGGCGCGATAGACGGTCTTGTAAGCGTGGTCAAGGGCGGCCGACACCGTTTTCTCGACGGCGCGCCGGCGCATCCCCTCCACGTTGAGCCCCACCGCGCATGCCGGATTGCCCTCGGCGGTCACGCAGGGGGGAACATCCTTGCGAACGTACGAGTATGCCGCGATGTGCGTGAACGCACCCACCGTGCGGAACTGCAGTACGCCGGCAAAGCCGCCGAAATTGGCGTGATCACCGACGGATACGTGTCCGGCGAGGGAGGCGTTGTTGGCCATGATGACATGGTCGCCCACTACGCAGTCATGGCCGATATGCACATCGGCCATGAAGAGATTGTTGCTGCCGATTACCGTAGCGCCCCGATCCTGCAACATGCCCCGATGGATCGTGACCTTTTCCCGAACGATGTTGTCGTCGCCCATGATCAGGGTTGTCGGCTCACCCTTGTACGCCAGCGCCGGCGTATCTTCACCCACGGTCGCGAACTGGAAGACCTGGTTGCGCTTGCCGAGGGTCGTCGGCCCCTTGATGATCGCAAGCGGCCCTATGCGGCAACCGTCGCCGATCGTCACGTCGGGCCCGATCATGGACCAGGGACCAATCTCCACGTCGGCACCGATTTCGGCGCTCGGATCGATGATGGCCCGGGGATCGATCAATCTTCCGCTCTCTGCCGGGCGCACATCACTTCGGAAGAACACACGAGGTTGCCGTCGACGAACGCCTTGCACTCGAACTTCATCATGAAGCGGTGCTCGTTGATGATCGCGGCTTCCATGTCGAGCCGGTCGCCGGGGCGCACCGGCCGCTTGAACCGCGTCTTGTCCGCGCCCACCAGGTAGTAGAGAAAGCCCTCCGCCGGTTTCTGTCCGTGGGTCCTGAAGGCCAGGATGCCCGCGATCTGGGCCATCGCCTCGACCACCAGGACCCCGGGCATGATGGGATGTCCCGGGAAGTGTCCCGCGAAGAAGGGCTCGTTGACCGAGACGTTCTTGAACCCGATGATCGACTTCCCCGGCTCGAGGGAAGTCACGCGGTCCACCAGCAGAAACGGAAACCGGTGCGGGAGATAGTCCATGATCTCGCGCGCATCCATCATCGAATTCCGTCCTTCCCCCGCTGCGTTCTTTTCGGCGACTGTTCCAGCGGCTTTTCCAGCGGCTTTCCCAGCGCTTTTTCCAGCCTGGCCAGGCGCTTGGCGATGGTGTCGAGCTGGGCGAAACGCAGGACGTTACGCTTCCACCGACGGTTCGTATTATGCGGCACGCCGCCGGAATAGATACCCGGCTCGCATATCGAACCCGACACGTGCGTCATGGCGCTGACGGAAACGCCGTCGCAGATCTCGACCGGCCCGTCGCCGGCCACCCCGACGCCCCCGCCAAGCATGCAGTGGCGGCCCACCCGGGTACTTCCGGCCAATCCCACGCAACCGCAAAGGACGGTGTCCGCGCCGATGCGGCAGTTGTGGCCCACCTGTACCAGGTTGTCGATCTTGACCCCTCGCTCGATCACCGTGTCGTCGATGGCGCCCCTGTCGATCGTGGTGCACGCGCCGATCCGCACGTCGTTACCCACCCGGACGCCGCCGAGCTGCGCGATCATCTGCAGTTGTCCCGTCCCGTCAGGGGCGAAGCCGAAGCCGTCGGCACCAATGACGGCGCCCGGATGAATCATGCAGCCGCGGCCGATAGTGACCCCGTGGCAGAGCGTGGCGTTCGGCATGACGACGGTATCCTCACCGACCATCGCGCCCGCGCCCACGAAGACGCCCGCGCCGAGCTGCACGCGATCGCCCAGCACGACGTCCTCCATCACCACCGCCCCGGGGGCGATCGCGACCCCCTCGCCGATGCTCGCCGCCTGCGAGACGGTCGCGCATGCGTGGATTCCCGATCGGGGAACCGGTCTCGTATCGAACATTGCCGACGCCAGGGCGAAGGCGTGATACGGGTTTTCGGTCACCAGCGCGTGGGTCGGACAATCCGCCACGTCCCTCTCGCGAAGGATGACCGCGGAGGCAGCGGTGCCCGCAAGGAAGCGCCTGTACGCCGGGCTCGAGAGGTGCGCGAGATCGCCGCATCCGGCGCTTTCCAGCGAACCGAGACGGTTTATCCGCGTGCGCGCATCGCCGTGGACGACGGCACCGATGCGATCGGCGATTTCCCCTAGCGTGAATTCCCTGAGCGCGGCGGCCACGGAGCTCTTTACCGCCTCTCTTTACCGCCTCTCTTTACCGCTTCTCGGCTACTGCTTCTCGTTGATCTTTTCGGTGACCTTGCGCGTGATATCGTGCTTCGTGTTCACGTACAACAGTCCCGCCCGGGGGAACACGACGTCGTATCCCTCGATCTCGATCAGGTCTTTCAGGACCGCATCCAGTTTCGGCGCCATCTGCCGGAAGATCTCCTGCTGGCGGTCCTGCAACTCCTTGCGGAACTTGTTCACGCCGAATTCGTAGTCGAGCTGCTTGTCCTCGATGTCCTTCTGCATACCGCGCTTCTCGGCATCGCCCAGGATCTCGGCATCGTTCTGCAGCCGCTCCTGCAAACCCTGTATCTCTTCCGCGAGCGTCTGCAGGGCATCCTGGTCCGCCTTCAGGTCCTGCTCCACCTGGGCCGCCAGAGACTTTGCTTCTTCGCTATCGCCGATAGCGCGGTTCACCTCCAGCACGGCGAACTTGTACTCCGCTGCGGCACCGGCGGCGCAAAGACAGAACACCGCGAGCAAAATCCCCGCCAGTCTCTTGACCACACCCATTCTCCTCATCGCTAAACTTCAGCTCCGCCGGCGACACCGTCGACAATCACGGCGATTGTAAGTGGATGCCGTCCGATTATCACGCCCGGATTCGTCTACAGCGTTCTGCCGAGTTCGAACGAAAAGGTCTCCTCTTCGTCGAAGGGACCGGCGTTGAACGGTCTCGCGAGAACGAAGGTCATCGGCCCCATGCCGGTCAGCCACGTGACGGAAAAACCGGCGCTGTATCGCAGGGCATCCACCGAGAAGTCCTCGCAGCGCACGGTGATCTGCAACGGGTCGACTTCGGCGACGCGCGCCAGCCGCTCCGGCGTGGGACAGTCCGTATTGAACACGTTGCCCACGTCGACGAAGAACACCGGCCGGAACTGGCCCCGGTTCTCCAGGAACGGCAGCGGGAAGATGAGTTCCGCGCTCGCCTCGAAAAGCAGGTTGCCGCCGATCGGGAGACCGTCCGGATCGATGAAGGTCGAGGTGGGCGGCTCCGTCCCCCTCGGCCCCAGGGTACTCCGCTCGAAGCCCCGCACGGAGCCGAATCCTCCGGCGAAAAAGTGCTCGTAGAACGGGAATGTCTCCGTGTCCCCGTACACGCCGCCGTAACCCACTTCGCTTCGCGTCCTTAGCGACCAGCCGCGCGGCAGCCGAAAATACTGGTCAATCGCGTACTGCAACTTGTAAAAGGACAGTTCGCTGCCCGGAATCGCCACCTCCAATCCCACCGACTGGCTCCGCCCGGCAGTGGGGAACAGGCCCCGGTTCAAGGTCGAGCTGAGCCAGGAACCTTCCGCCTTCCAGTTAAGGAAGTTCCCCTCTTCACGCTCGATGAAATCCGCGATCTCGAGCGCGGCGAACAGCCCCTCCGTGATCTCGGTCTGCTCCAGTGTGACCCCGAACTGGATGCGTTGCGTCTCGCTGATCGGGAACCCGAAGGTGGCGCCCACGCCGAGCGCATCGGTCGAGAACCGGGCGAGGTTCAAGCCGGAGTAGTCCGAGCGCCTGAAATAGAAGCTGTAACCCCGACTCACCCCGTCCGCCGTGAAGTAGGGGTCGAAGAAATTGCCGGTCACGTGCTTGTAGAAATCGTTCCAGCCAATGCTGACTCCAATGCTGTTGCCCGTGCCCGCCACGTTCTGTTGCTGATAGCTTGCGCCGAGGTGCAACCCGGTGATCTCCTGGTAGCCGAGTTGGCCCGATATCACGCCGGTCGGCTGCTCCTTGACCGAGAACTCCACGTCGATCTGGTCATCGGTGCCCGGTACCTCGGGCGTTTCGACATTGACCTCCTCGAAATAACCGAGGCGCTCGAGGCGGACCTTCGACAACTCGATCTGCGCGGTGGACGCCCAGCCGCCCTCGATCTGGCGCATCTCCCGGCGCAGCACCTCGTCGTGGGTCACGCTGTTGCCCGCGAAGGAGAGGCGCCGGACGTAGGCGCGCTGGCCCGCCTCCACGTAAAACGTGACATTCACGGTGCCGTCATCGCGCGTTTCGGGAATCCCGGTCGCCGAGGCGAACGTGTACCCGGAATTGCCCAGCACCGCGGTGATCCGCTCCTCTGTCGCGGTCATGAGCGCCCGCGAGAACGTCTGTCCGTTGGCCACGAGAAACAGGCTCTTGATCACGTCGGGATCCACGTCCCGGAGTTCGCCCGCCAGCTCGACTTCGTTGACCGTGTACAGATCGCCCTCGTCGATGTTCACGGTCACGTAGACCTGCTTCCTGTCGGGAGTGATGCTGACCTGCGCGGAACGCACCGACATGTCGACGTGTCCCCGGTCCTGGTAGTACGACTCGACGCGCTCGAGGTCGCCCGAGAGCTTCTCCTGCGAATACTTGTCGTCGCCGCGAAAGAAGGAAAAGAGGGAGGGATGCTTCAACTCCAGGTCGTCGAGCAGTTCCGCCTGGGAGAACACCGTGTTGCCGACGATATTGATGTGGCGAATGCCTGAATTGTTGCCCTCGTCGATGTTGATCTCGATCGCCACGCGATTGCGGGGCAGCGGGTCCGCCCTGGTTTCTATCGTGGCGTTGTACCGCCCCTGCGCGACGTAGCTTCGTTCCAGTTCGAGCCCGACGCGCTCCAGGGTCGCCTGCTTGAATATCTCACCTTCCCGGAGGCCCTGCCCCGACAACGCTTCCATCAGGCTCTCTGTCTTGATGGCCTTGTTGCCGTCGATTTCGATCGACTCGATGGAAGGACGCTCCTTCACGCTGACGATGAGGATGTCGTCGTCCCGGGACATGGTGACATCGTCGAAATAACCCGACGCGAAGAGCTCCCGCACGAGTTCCCGCACGGTAACGCTGTCGACCACGTCACCGACGGACAGCGGCAGCAGATTGAAGACCGTGCCCGCGGAGACCCGCTGCAGCCCAAGGAGGCGAATGTCACCGACGCGGAACGGATCCCATGCCGATGCGGCCACCGAAAGGAGGACAGCGAGCAGGCTCGCAACCACGGTAGTTCGTTTCAATCTAGCCCGCATATATCTTTTGACCGCAGTGCGCCGCAGCCGCTCCCTTCGGCCTCGCCCGGCCCAACTCGTCGTCAGAGCAACTGCGCGACGTCATTATAGATGACGAACAGCATGGTGAAACCGACCAGGAACAGCCCGATGCGCATGCCGATGGCCTGCACCTGGTGCGGCACCGGTCTGCGGGCCACGATCTGGGCGCAGGCGAACAGGATGTGGCCGCCGTCGAGTACGGGTATCGGAAGAAGATTGATGACGCCGAGGCTGATCGACAGCAGCGCAAGGATATTGAGGAAATTCCGCCAACCCGTCTGCGCCGAGTCTTTCGCGATCTTGGCAATCCTGACCGGACCGGACAGGGTCTTCGGCGAGACCATCCCGGCAAACATCTTGCCGAGGATGTTCAGGGTGAGCATCGTATTTGCAGCCGTTTCGTTCGCGCCCCAGGCAATGGCTTCCACCGCCGAGTGCCGGACCGTTCGAACCGGCGCCTCGACGCCGGCAAAGCCGATCGATTGTCCGCCCACCGACTCGGTGCTCGGCGTCAGCCAGACGTCGACCTCGCGCCCGCCGCGATCCACGCGGAGCGACAGCGCCCGTCCCGGCGCCGCGCGCACGGCCTCGACCCAGTCGCCCCAGGTCTCGACCACATCGCCGTCCACCGCCAATACCCTATCCCATGCGCGCAGACCCGCGCGCTCGGCGGCACTGTCGTCCAGCACGCGCCCGATCACCGCCGGCAGCGGGAGCAGCCCGATACTGGCGAACGGGTCCGGCGCTTCCTCGCCGCGGCTCCACTGTTCCACCGGAATGCGGTAGGCCCGTGCCGACGCCTGTTCCGGTCGCTTCGCCGAGACTTCGATGTCTCCGGTATCTCCAAGACGCCGGGCGAGGGCCACGTTGACTTCACGCCAGGTCGGCGTCGGGCGGCCATCGATGGCGAGAAGTTCCTCTCCGCCGCGCAAACCGGCGAGGTGCGCCGGCGTATCTTCCTCGACCGTGCCCAGGATGGGGATGTACGCCGTGGCACCTGCCACCCCGAGCGCCCAGTAGACCGCGAAAGCAAGCACGAAATTGGCGCCGGGGCCCGCCGCGGCGATGACGATTCGCCACCAGGGCGACAGTTTGTCGAAGGGAGTGTTCGGATAATCCGATGTTTCGTCCGGCTCCCAGTGTCCGGTATCCCCGTCTTCGCCATGCATCTGCAGGTACCCGCCGAGCGGTACGGCAGCGACCGTGAAGGCAGTGCCGCGCTTGTCCGTCCACGACAGCAGCGGGCGGCCGAAACCCACGGAAAATCTCAGGATTCTGACGCCCGAAGCGCGCGCGGCGAGATAGTGCCCGTACTCGTGCACCGTGACGAGGATGGCTATCGTCACCAGGAAGAAAAAGACGTACTGCAGTGCTTCCATGCGCTGTCTCGTCCAAAGTGCCGGCGCGCGGGATCGCGACCGGTTTCACATCATAACAGCAGCCCAGAGGGCGAATACCGGCACCACCGCGATAGTCGAATCGATTCGATCGAGCACCCCCCCGTGACCGGGCAGAATCGTTCCCGAGTCCTTGGCCCCGGAGGTGCGCTTGATGGCACTCTCGAACAGGTCACCGAACACGGCAACGACTGACAGCGCAACTGCGACCACAGCCCACTCCGGCAGCGATCCCAGGCCGAGTGCCCAGGCCAGTCCACACCCGGCCGCAAGCCCCGCACACATGCCCCCCGCCACGCCTTCCCAGGTCTTCCCCGGGCTTACCCCGGGCGCCAACCTGTTCCTGCCCCAGGCCCGGCCCACGAAATAGGCCCCGGTGTCCACCGACCAGGCCAATGCGAACGCCCAGACAATCAGCCAATGTCCGTCCTGGGAGGCATGCAGCAGGACCAGTCCCAGCCAGGCACCCGCAAAAATCAGGATGCCGCCAGGGGCCATCAGCGTCAGCCGCATACGGGTCCCAGGCAACGGGTCGCCATTGCCCCGACCCGAACCACGCCGACCGACGCTTCCTGAGGCCATGAGCAACACGAACAGGCACGCGAACAGCCAGAAGACGGATGTCGCGACCAGCACCGCCATCCGCCACTCGGACTGAAGCCATAGCGCATACATGCACAGCCCGGCCAGACACACATACGCGATCCGGTTGGTCGCGTTCGCAATACCCGTCAGCCCCGCCCACTCGTAGAGGCCGAAAGCTCCCAGCAGGAAAACGAACGCCGCGAACAGGTGGTTCGGCAGAAAGACGACCCCGGCAAGGACCGCGGGGGCCAGGACAAATGCGGTCGCGAGACGGAGCTTGAGCAATCAATCGCGACCGCCGAAGCGGCGCTGGCGAGAGCCGAACTCCAACAGCGCGCGCCGCAGCGCGTCGGCGCCGAAGTCCGGCCAGCACTCCGCGGCGAAATAGAGTTCGGTGTAGGCGAGGTCCCACAGCAGAAAGTTGCTGATGCGCTGTTCGCCGCCCGTGCGGACGCAGAGGTCCGGCGCGGGCAGCGCGGCCAGGTTCAGGTACGAGGCGAACACGCCATCGTCGATGCGAGCCGGATCGACGCGCCCCGCCCGCGCATCCAGGGCCAGCCGCCGCGCTGCCTGGGTTATGTCCCAGCGCCCCCCGTAGTTCGCCGCGATGGTGAGGAACAGGCGTTCGTTGGGACGGGTGATCCGCTCCGCCCGATCCATCAATACCTGCAGGTCGCGGTCGAAACGCGCGCGGTTTCCGACGATGCCGAGCTTGACGTTCTTGG
Source organism: Gammaproteobacteria bacterium (assembly GCA_026706665.1). GTDB lineage: Bacteria > Pseudomonadota > Gammaproteobacteria > Pseudomonadales > Azotimanducaceae > VXNE01. The sequence goes on from JAPOYI010000052.1 coordinate 28,811, forward strand.
CGTGAAGTTCATCCACGTCGTCCTTGAGGAAACCCCGCATGAGGTCCATCAGCACGGCAACCTCGCGTTCGGGCCGGCACCAGTTCTCGGTGCTGAAAGCGAACAGCGTCAGGTACTTCACGCCCGCGTCCGCGCATGCCTCCGCGACGGCCCTGACGTTGTTGGCGCCCTCGCGATGGCCATTTGCCGCCGACAGGTTCCGTCTTCTCGCCCATCGGCGGTTGCCGTCCATGATGATCGCCACATGCCGGGGCACGGCGGAAGCCGCCGTCGCCTTCCAGATGTTGGCCTCTTGCTGCAATTCGACGCGCATAATCCCCCACGCACCCGACAAACCAGGACGCCCAGACTATCGGTCGGGCGACCCTGGTTCGTGCAAATCGCGCTCAAATTTCCATCAAGTCGCTTTCTTTTCGCTCGAGGTCGCTGTCCGCCTGGGCCACGCGCTCGTCCGTGACCTTCTGGATGTCCTGGATCGCCCGGTGCGCCTCGTCCTCCGTGATCTCCTTCTCCTTCAGGAACTCACGGACGTCGTTGTTCGCATCGCGGCGAACATTGCGTATGGCCACCCGGGCGTGTTCCGTCTCGCTGCGCGCCTGCCTGGTGAGGTCACGGCGGTTCTCCTCGGTCAGCGGCGGAAGCACCAGCCGGATGACGTCCCCGGTGGAGGTGGGGGTAACGCCGAGGTTGCTTCTCAGGATCGCCTTCTCCAGGTCCGGCACCATCCGCTTTTCCCAGGGTGCTATCACCAGCGTCCGGCCCTCCTCCACCGTGACGGTCGCCATCTGGTTGATGGGCGTCGCCACGCCGTAGTACTCCACCTCGACGCCGTCCAGCAACGACGGATGCGCGCGCCCCGTGCGGATGCGCGCGAATGCCGAATGCAACGCTTCCAGTGACTTGGCCATCCTGGAGTCGGCATCGCTGACGATTTCATCGATGAGTTCCATGCGATCACCTCCCTTGTCGCCGACCCTGCGCGACGAAGCGGCGTGGGCTCCCGGGCAGTGCCCGGCGCCTTCCCCGCTATTGCCCGACTTCGTACCGAACCAGGCGCACGCAGCGTGCGCCGGCGTCGGCGAGCAGCTTGCCTACCTTGGTCTTGGTGTCCTTTACGAACGGCTGTTCGACGAGGCTGAGCTCCGCCAGCGTCTTGCGCAGACGGCCAGCCACCATCTTTTCGGCGATTTCCGGTGTCCGTGCGGTAGACGCCGCCTGGGCCACCAGGATTTCCCGTTCCTTTTCCACGAACGACGCATCCAACTGGTCGGGCGTCACGACCTCGGGCGCCGATGCCGTCACGTGCATCGCCAGGTCCCGACCGAGTTCGGCGTCCCCGCCCTCCAGTTCGACCAGCGCGCCCTTGCGCCTGTCCGTGTGCACGTAGCCATGGATCGCCCCGGAAGCCGTCTCGAGCGTAACCACGCGCCGAACGGTGACGTTCTCCCCGATTTCCTGCACCAGCGCGACGCGTTCCGTCTCGAGTCGTCCTTCCATGAGCGCCTCCACACTGTTGCACGCGGAGCCGAAAGCCGCGTCGGCCACCGTGTCCAGAAAGTCGCCGAACTTCGCGTTTCGCGCCGCGAAGTCGGTCTCGATATTGACCTCCACCATCGTCGCGCGCCTCGCGTCATCGCCGATCCTGAGTCCGAGGAGACCCTCGGCCGCGGTGCGAGATGCCTTCGCCGCCGCCTTCAGCGCGCCTATCTTTCGCAAGGTCACGGTGGCCTGATCGATGTCGCCGTCCACCTCTTCGAGCGCCTTTTTGCAATCCATCATGCCGAGACCCGTTCGGTCCCGCAGTTCCTTGACCAACCGCGCGCTGATCGTCGCCACAATCAATTCTCCTCTTCGGCTGTCTCGTCTTCGGCTGTCCCGTCGGGCGCCGGGGAATCATCCTGCCCCGATGCTTCCACTTCGCTCTCCGATTCCTCCACCGCAGCAACGTTTTCCGTTTCTTCTGCGGCAGCGACGCCTGGCGTTTCCTCCGCCGCGGTGACGCCCTCCGTTTCCCCTGCGGTGGCAGCGGCACGAACCTCGTCCACCGCGCCGCCCTCATCCTCTTCCGCCGCATTCATGGCCCCGGCCAGCGCCGCGGCCGAAGCGGAGTCTTCCACTTGCACTTCCATGAACTCATCCGCCGCAACCAGGGCGGCCTGGTTCCTGCCTTCTTCGATCGCGTCCGCCACGCCCATGACATACAGGCGGATCGCGCGAATCGCATCGTCGTTGCCCGGGATGACGTAGTCGATGCCATCCGGATCGCTGTTGGTGTCCACCACCCCGATGACCTCGATCCCCAGCTTGTTGGCCTCGGACACGGCGATTCGTTCGTGCTGCACGTCGATGACGAACAGGGCGTCCGGCAGGCCGCCCATGTCCTTGATGCCGCCCAGGCTCCGCTGCAGCTTCTCCATGGTCCGGAGCTTCCTGAGCGCTTCCTTCTTGGTCAGCATCTCGAACGTCCCGTCGTCCGCCTGCGTTTCAAGGTCCTTGAGGTGCAGGATCGACTGCCGGATGGTCTTGTAATTGGTCAGCATGCCACCGAGCCAGCGCTGGTCGACATAGGGCATGCCGACGCGTTCAGCCTGTTCCCTGACGACCTTGGCCGCGGCCCGCTTGGTGCCGACGAACAGGATCTTCTTGTGCGTGGCGGCGAGAGAGCGGACATGGTCGAGCACTTCGTTGAACGCTGGCAACGTGTGTTCGAGGTTGATGATGTGGATCTTGTTGCGGGCGCCGAAAATATAAGGCGCCATCTTGGGGTTCCAGAAACGGGTCTGGTGACCGAAATGGGCGCCGGCCGCCAGCATGTCCCGCATGCCTATCGAACTCATGAATGGGTCTCCGGGTTGCTGCTACCGTGCGGCTCACTGCCGGATCCGATCTCCGCGTGCTCGCGCACGCGGCATCCACCCGCGGCAGATCTTCCATTGAAGCACGCCTCCGGCGACGGGGGAAATGCCAGCACTTCCCTACGCGTCAGCGACCGGGGAAGCTCTCCCGGCCGAAGGCTCTTCGCCACACGTGATCTACCCAGGCTGGAGCAGTGCTCCGTGCCTGGAATGTCCAAACCACGCCTTATACCATAAAGTGCGTGTCTCGCCTTCATCCCCGCGGACGACCAACGCATGCCGACAACGCCGAAAACACCCGAAGAAATCGAGAAAATGCGCGTCGCGGGCCGCCTCGCGGCCAGCGTCCTGGAGATGATCGGCGAACACGTCAGGCCCGGCGTTACCACGGAGGAGCTCGACCGTCTCTGCCACGACTACATCGTGAACGATATCGACTGCATCCCCGCACCGCTCAACTACACGAACGCGCCTGGCCAACCGCCGTTTCCGAAGTCCATCTGCACATCGGTCAACCACGTGGTCTGCCACGGCATTCCGACGCCGCAGAAGAGGCTCAAGAAAGGCGATGTGGTCAACATCGACGTGACGGTGATCAAGGATGGCTGGCACGGCGACACGAGCAAGATGTTCTTCGCCGGCAAGCCGGGCGTGCTGGCCCAACGCCTGGTGCGCGTAACCCAGGAGTGCCTCTACAGGGGCATCGAGGCCGTGCGTCCCGGCGCGCGCCTCGGCGACATCGGCGCAGCCATCCAGGCGCATGCGGAAGCCCATCGCTTCTCCGTCGTCCGCGAGTTCTGCGGTCACGGCATCGGCAGGACATTCCACGACTCGCCGCAGGTACTGCACTACGGCAGGCGCGGTTCCGGCGACGTCCTGCAACCGGGCATGACTTTCACGATCGAGCCCATGATCAACGCCGGCAGGCGCCACGTGCGGGTGCTTCCGGATTTCTGGACCGTGGTGACGAAAGACCACAAGCTGTCGGCGCAGTGGGAGCACACCATCCTCGTCACCCCGACCGGGTCCGAGGTCCTGACGCGCCGCGCCGAAGAATCCACTCTCAATTGAGCCGCCTGCCCGACACGGCGGAACTCCGGTACCGCATCAGCCTCGCCGACGCCAACCTGGCGGAGCGGTTCTGGGCGGGCGACGATGTCGATCTTCTGGTCGCCGAGCGGGCGCGGTTCCTCGACGGTTTCCTGGCGGAACTCTGGCAACACTGGTTCGAATACCGCAGCGATTTGGCGCTTCTCGCCCTGGGCGGCTACGGGCGGGGAGAACTGCATCCGCAATCCGACATAGACCTCCTGATCCTCGTCAACCGCGCGAAGACCGGCGGCGACGAGATCGCGGCTTTCGTGCGATTCCTGTGGGACCTGAAGCTCGACATCGGACACAGCGTGCGCACGGTGCGCGACTGCGTGCGGGAAGCCGCGCGCGACATCACGGTGATCACCTCGCTCCACGAACGCCGGCGCCTGTCCGGCTCCGAGATTCTCTGCGCGAAGCTCGACCGCGCCCTCGGCAGGAAGCGGATCTGGCCGAGCCGCGCATTCTTCCGCGCCAAGCGCGACGAGCAGTCACAACGGCACGCGCAGTTCGATGATGTCGAGTACAACCTCGAACCCAATATCAAGGGCGGGCCCGGGGGATTGCGGGACATCCAGACCATCGGCTGGATCACCGAGCGGCACCTCGGCACGTCTCACTTGAGCGAACTCACGCGGCACGGCTACCTGACGCCGCAGGAGCGCACCTGGCTGGTCAACGGCCGCCGCTTCCTGTTCAGGGTGCGCTTCGGGCTGCATCTTGTCTCGGGACGCAAGGAGGACCGCCTGCTGTTCGATCACCAGCGCGCCCTGGCGCGGCGCTTCGGCTACCGCGACTCCGACGCCCAGCTCGCCGTCGAGCAGTTCATGCACGACTACTACCGCCACGTGCTGGCGCTGCGAGAGGTCAACGACATGCTGCTGCAGCATTTCGACGAAGCCATACTGCGCGCCAGGGAACGACCGGCGATCGAGCGGATCAACGAGCGCTTCCAGGTTCGCAACCACTACATCGAGACGACTTCGCCGCACGTCTTTCGCGAAGACCCGGCGGCGCTGATCGAGATATTCCTGGTCATGGCGCACCGGCCGGACATCGCCGGCGTGCGGGCGGAGACCATCCGCCGCATCCGTGACAGTCTCGAACTCATCGACGACGACTTCCACCGCGACGCCAGGGCAACCGCGTACTTCCTGGAACTCCTCAGGTCGCCCGGCAACCAGCTCTCCCGAATGCGCCGCTACGGCGTGCTCGGCCGATATATCCCGGAGTTCGGACGCATCGTCGGCCAGATGCAGCACGACCTGTTCCATATCTATACCGTGGACGCGCACACCATCATGGTGACCGAGAACCTGCGGCGGTTGCGGGACGGGACCAGCAGCGAACGCTTCCCGCTGGCGTCGCAATGCGCCCGCAACGTGCCGAAGGTCGAACTGCTGTTTCTCGCCGGACTGTTCCATGACATCAGCAAGGGACGGGGCGGCGACCATTCCGAACTCGGCGCGCTGGACGCGATCGCGTTCTGTCGGCGCCATGGTCTCGACGCCGATGACACGGAACTCGTCGGGTGGCTGGTGCGCGACCACCTGCTCATGTCCACTACCGCACAGCGCGAGGATATCTACGACGCGGTCGTCGTAACGGCATTCGCCGCACGGGTCCGGACGCAGGTTCGGCTGGACTACCTCTATGCCCTCACGGTGGCCGATATCACGGCGACCAATCCGAGCCTCTGGAACAGCTGGCGGGCGACGCTCATGAATCACCTGTATGCCGAAACGCGTCTCGCGCTGGCGCCCGGAGCGACCCCGCAAGCGGAGGATCGCATCGCCTCCCGCACAGCGCGGGCGCTCGAGACGCTGGCACAGAGCGGCATTGACCGAGACCAGGCTCTGGCCCTGTGGGACGACCCGACCAACGAGTTCTTCCTGCGGCACTCCGCCAGGCAGATCTCGCAAATCACCGCCGCGATGCACCATCACGACGTCGAGTCGGGTCCCCTCGTACTGGTGCTCGACCTGGACGACCCGGGCAGCGAAGAAGGCGCGACGGAGGTTTTCGTCTACACCCCGGACCGCCCCCGGCTGTTCGCCGCCAGCACCGTCGCACTGGATCACCTGAACCTGCAGATCCACGATGCCAGCATCAACACCAGCGCCGGCGGCCTGTGCTTCAACTCCTACATCGTGCTGGACGAGGATGGCCAGCCGCTCGGCGAGGACGACCGCCGCCGGAAGGTTGTCCGGAAGGTCCTGGAAGACGCGCTGGCAGACCCGAATCCGGTCGCCGCGTCGCCCACGCGCCATGTGCCGAGGCGGTTGAAACAGTTCGTCACGCCTACCGAGGCGACGATCAGCACCGAACCGGATTCGAGCATTAGCGTTCTGAAGGTCGTGACATCCGACCGGCCGGGCCTGCTGGCCCGCCTTGGACTGCTGTTCGTCGAACTCGGTATCTCGGTGCAACGGGCGCATATCACCACCCTCGGCGAGCGGGTTGAAGACATGTTCCAGATCGCCAGGGTCCCGGACGAGTCCGAATCCGAACGCATCTGCGCGGCGATCCGCGACCGACTGGATACCGCCCACGGAGCCCTGGAAGAGGCACGGCGGAGCGGGCATTCCCCGGCGTCCGGGGGCAGCGCGGGAACCGGACCCGCGGTTGGAAGCGAACGCGCGAAGGTGCGGACCGAACAGGCATGAACCCGCACCTGGACGCCCTGCAGGCGTATCCCTTCGAGCGGCTGGCCGCGCTCACGGCAGGCGTCGAGACGATGGCGCGGACCGGGCACGTGCCGCTCGAAATCGGCGAGCCGAAGCACGCGCCTCCCGACTTTGTCATCGAGGCCCTTCGTGACGAAAAAGCTCTTGCATCGGGTCTGGCCGCCTATCCCCCAACCCGGGGAGGCGAATCGCTGCGGGCGGTAGTGTCGGAATGGCTCGCCCGCCGTTACGGCGCCAGGGTCGACGCCGAGCGGCAGATCCTGCCTGTGAACGGTACCCGGGAAGCGCTCTTTTCGTTCGGCCAGGCGATTCTCTCCGGCTCGGGATCCGCGCGGGTCCTGCTGCCGAATCCGTTCTACCAGATCTACGAGGGCGCCGCCGTGCTTCGAGGCGCCGCGCCCTGGTACATACCCTGTGCACCGGACGGCATTCCCGACTTCGACTGCATCGACGACTCCGTGTGGCGTGGCGCTGAACTGGTCTACATCTGCTCGCCCGGGAATCCGACCGGCGCCGTCATTCCCGAAGACGAACTGCGCCGACTGATCGAGCGTTCCGACCGCTTCGACTTCGTCATCGCGTCCGACGAGTGCTATTCCGAGATCTACCGGGACGAATCCGCTCCCCCGGTCGGACTCCTGCAGGCTGCCGCGGCCATGGGCAATACCGGGTTTCGCCGCTGCGTGGTCTTCAACAGCCTGTCGAAACGCTCCAACCTGCCGGGGTTGCGTTCGGGGTTCGCCGCCGGCGACGCCGACATCATCGAACGCTTCTATCTCTATCGCACGTATCACGGCTGCGCCATGCCGGAGCATGTCCAGGCCGCCAGCGCGCTCGCGTGGGGAGACGAGGCCCATGTCCGCGCGAACCGCGTCCGATACCGGGAGAAGTTCGAGGTCACCCACCCCATCCTTGCCGAGGCGATGGATGTGGACATGCCCGAAGCGTCGTTCTACCTCTGGCCGCGAACGCCATTGGACGACGAGACCTTCGCCCGGAAGCTCTACGAAACCGAGAACATCACCGTCATGCCGGGCAGTTATCTCGGGCGATGGCACCAGGGCGTCAACGCCGGCGCCCACCGCATTCGAATCGCCCTCGTCTCCGACCTCGGAACATGCGCCGACGGGGTGCGGCGAATCCGGGACTTCGCGCTCGCGCTACACTAGCGGCTCACGCCTCACGGGCGATGGCGAACCATACATGAGCGACCTTTTCAGCTTCGGACTGGGCACAAGCACCAGGAATGCTGCCGACGACATACTCGACACCTGGTACCCGCTGCCGCTCAAGCAACCCGAAGGTGCCATTGCCGATGCCGCGAAGCGCATCGGCAACCAGGACCGGGCCGGGCCGGGCGAGGCAACCCTCGCCGCGGACGCGCTCGAGGCGGGCGGACAACCCATCGCGGCCAGCACCTACCGGATGCTGGCGGAACTGGACCAGCCTTTGACGGCCGTACTCCTCGAGGCCGACGAGGACATCGCTTCGGCGCCGCAGGCCTACCTCAAGCTGCACCTCCTGTCGCACCGCCTGACGCTTCCCAACACCTTGAATCTCAACGGTATTTTCGAACACTTGCCAACGGTGGCCTGGACCAGCCAGGGACCGGTCGACCCATCCGCCGTACCCGCGCGGCTGGTGGCCGCCCGCGCGGCCGGCGAGCACCTGACGGTCTACGCCGTGGACAAGTTCCCGCGCATGACGGACTACGTCATTCCTTCCGGGGTGCGCATCGCGGATTCGAGCCGGGTCCGCCTCGGCGCGTACCTCGGCGACGGCACGACCGTCATGCACGAGGGCCAGATCAACTTCAACGCCGGCGCCCTCGGACCCAACATGGTCGAAGGGCGCATTTCACAGGGCGTCGTCCTCGGCTCTCACAGCGACCTCGGCGGCAGCGCGAGCACCATGGGGACGCTTTCGGGAGGCGGTGAAATCGTCATTTCCATCGGCGAACAATGCCTGGTCGGCGCCAACGCGGGCTGCGGAATCCCGCTCGGCGACCGCTGCACGATCGAGGCCGGCCTCTACATCACGGCCGGGACCGTGGTACAGGTCCTCGACGAGTCCAGCACCGTGGTCCGCACGGTAAAGGCGCGCGATCTCGCCGGACAGAACGACATGCTGTTCATCCGCCACAGCCAGACCGGCAAGGTCCAGTGCCGCACCAACCGGCGTGCCATCGAGTTGAATGTCCGCCTGCATGAGCACAACTGAAGGCGCGACCCTGGAGCTGGCCCGGGCGCTGGTCGGACGCCCTTCGGTAACGCCCGAGGACGGAGGTTGCCAGGACCTGATGATCGACTGGCTGACGCCGCTCGGCTTCACCGTGGAACGCCTGGCGTTCGGAGAGGTGCAGAACTTCTGGGCGCGCCGCGGAACGGGCCGGCCGCTCTTCGTCTTCGCCGGTCACACCGATGTCGTACCCCCAGGGCCGCTCGACGCCTGGTCCTCACCGCCCTTCGTCCCGGAAATCCGCGAGGGACGCTTGTACGGGCGCGGTGCGGCGGACATGAAATCGAGCCTGGCGGCCATGCTGGTGGCGGTAGCCCGGTTCGTCAGGAACCACGACGCTCACGACGGGTCCATCGCCTTTCTCGTCACCAGCGACGAGGAGGGACCTGCCATAGACGGCACGGCCAGGGTCGTGGACTGGCTTCGAGACAACGGCACCGGGATCGACTATTGCCTGGTCGGCGAGCCGTCTTCCCGCAAATGCATAGGAGATGTCGTCCGCGTCGGCCGGCGCGGATCGCTGAGCGCGGAACTCACCGTCAAGGGGGTCCAGGGCCATGTCGCCTATCCCCAGGACGCGTTCAACCCGATACATGCCGTCCTCGGTTCACTCCTCGACCTGGTGCGGCGCGAATGGGATCAGGGCAACGCCTACTTTCCGCCCACGAGCTTTCAGATTTCCAACATCAATGCCGGCACCGGCGCCTCGAACGTGATTCCCGGCGAACTGACGGCGCAATTCAATTTCCGCTTCAACACCGAACAGACCGCTGACGGACTCCGCGCGGCAACCCACGCGGCACTCGCAGCGTCAGGCGCAGAGTTCGAAATCAACTGGGCGCCGCCGGGCCAGCCATTCCTGACGCAGCCCGGCCGCCTGACCCAGTCGGTGCTGGACGCCGTGCGAAACGTCGCGGGCGTCGAGGCCGAGACTTCCACCGACGGCGGCACGTCGGATGGCCGCTTCATCTCCCCCGCCGGCGCGGAAGTCATTGAACTCGGCCCCGTCAATGCGACCATCCACAAAATCGACGAACACGTCGCTATCGCCGACCTGGAGCCGCTGGCGCGCATGTACGCGCGCGTGCTAGAGAACCTCCTGGTCCGCTGAACCCAAAGGACATGCGGACGATCTACGCGCTAATCGGAATCCTGGCGCTCGCCGGCTGCATCGTCTACATGGCCCCTGCGGCCCTGCTTGCGGCGGCTCTCGGCGAGGATGGCCCAGCGCGCCTCGCGCACACCCGGGGGACCATCTGGAACGGCGTCGCCGCCGTCCAATACCACGATCAACCGCTTGGATCGCTCTCCTGGCAGTTCGACGCGAGAGGCCTCCCCAAAGCAGAAGCGAAGTTCGACTGGCGGCTCGCCGCCTCCGGCCACGACCTTTCCGGTACCGCGCGCCTGGGACTGGACGGACTCCACTGCAATGCCGCCGGCCTGGTTCGTGGAACATTCCTCCGGCGTATCCTGGCACCCTACTGGATAGAGGCCGGCGGCAATATCGGCATCGACTCGATCACGGCGCATCTCGCCCACGACCTGCGTCCCCGGAACGTGGCCGGAGAACTGTCCTGGGAAGGAGGCGAAGTGCGCTACCGCCTCGCCGGCGAGCACCATCGGATGGTTCTGCCGCCACTCTCCGGCATGCTTGAAACAGTCGGCGCCGCGCCCGCGCTCACCGTGCTCGGAGCGGGCATCGAAGCGCCGCTCCTGCACATTCGCCTCGGCCCCGACGGCTGGCTGGACATAGGCGTCACGAAAATGCTGACGAAAATGGCGGGTTCTCCCTGGCCGGGGAACGAACCGGATCATGCAATCGTCATAGATGTGAGCGAGCGTCTGATTTAACCTCGGCTCCCATGGAAGGAAATGTCCGACGACACTGTCACTATCGCGGCCTCGCGCACAGGCGGAATGCGGGATACTGAAGCGTGGAAATGTTCAATCCTTCAAAGGCGATGCAGGCGGCCGCACTGGTACTGGTCATCCTGGCGCTTGCGGCAACCCTCGCGAGGGCGATCTGGTTTTTCGCGCTCGGGCCGGAAGCCACGCAGTTCGTCCAGTCGATCCCCTCGGAAGCGCCGTCATCGCCAGACGTCATGGATATCGAAAGGATCGTTGCGCAGAACCTCTTCGGCACGCCACGGTCGACGGCGAGCGGTCTTGACGTCGACGCCGCCCCCGACACTGAACTCGATCTCAGGCTGTTCGGGATATTTCTCGCGACCAGGCCCGAAACATCCGTCGCGATCATCGGCTCGCGGGGCGATTCGGGCGAAGCCTATGGTGTCGGCGACCCGATCTTCGGCAATGCGAAGGTGGCGGAGATCCACGGGGACGTCGTCTTGATCAGCCGCGCCGGGATCATGGAGGCACTTCGCTTCGACGATGAACCGGCCCTGGTGACTAACTCCGGGCCGCTCGGGAGTGGGGCCGATTCGAACACGCCGGCCGAACCCCCGCGGGCCGCGACTGCCGATGCCGCGCCCGTCACCATCGAGGAGTCGATCGAGGTGTTCCGTGACCAGTTCGAGCAGGACCCGGAACGGACGCTTCGCGCCATCGGCCTGGAACCCGTTTCCATCGACGGCGACACGGGGTACCGCATCGGTCAGGGCACCGCGTCACGCCAACTCGGCCGCACCGGCCTGCAGCCCGGCGACACGATCATGTCGATCGACGGGCAGCCGATCGGCGACATGCAGCAACATCCCAAGGTCTTCGGGGAGGCGCTGTCGAAGGGTTCGGCCCGGATCGAGATCCGGCGTGGCGAGCGGCGGTTCTTCCTGACGACATCGCTCGCGACTCTCATCGCGCTCGCCTCCACCGACCGGGAACCGGCCTGAACAGCACCATGGACCTGCGACCTCACATGGAACAACCATCTCCGGAACGGCCGCGGAGCACTTCCCCGGACAACGACCACAGCAATGCACGCGCACTCGCAGCGGCGCTTGCGACTGTCCTGACGCTCCTGGCCGCAACGGCAGTCGCCGCGCAAGACTTGGGCGAGGAGCCGGAGACCTGGGTCATCAATTCCCCCAGCGTCGACATGGTGCAGTTCATCACGCAGGTCTCCCAGATCACCGGCAAGACCTTCGTCATCGATCCGCGCATAAAGGGTACGGTCAGTGTCGTATCGCAGGCCGCCCTGGACAGGGACGGTGTCTACGATCTGCTGCTTTCCGTGCTCCGGGTACACAATCTCGGCGCCGTTGCCGTGGGCGACGGCGATGTCGTGCATGTCGTTCAGAACGTCACCACGGTCAAGCAGTCCGGCGGTGTTGTCGGCGAGGCTCCGGAGGTGCCGAGCCAGGAAATCGTCACCCAGCTGATCCCGGTGCAGAACGTCCAGGCCGCCGAACTCGTCAAGATACTGCGGCCGATGAGTCCGCAACACGGCCACGTCGGCGCCGTGGCGGATCGCAACGTCATCATCCTCAGCGACCACGCCAACAACGTGGAGCGTCTCAAGCAGGTCATCCGCGAACTCGACGTGCTGAACGACGACGAGGTGATCGTGCGTGCGCTGCAGCATGCCTGGGCCAGCTCGGTGGTCGAGATCCTGGAGAAGGTCGCGCCCGAACAGATGGCGAAGGGGGCAGTCGGACCCCAGTCCATCCGCATCATCGGCAACGAACGCAACAACAGCCTGCTGCTCCGGGGCAAGCCGCAACCGCTGGCGGTGGTGAACGATCTCATCGACAAGCTGGACGTGCCTGCCACTGCAATGAGCAACACCCAGGTGATCTACCTGTCCTACGCCGACGCCGAGGCGCTTGCGGACACACTGAATCAACTGGTCGGAGGCAGGGGCAGCGAAGGCGCCGATTCGCCCATAGAGACGACCATCCAGGCCGATACGGGGCTGAACGCCATCGTCGCCCGGACCAACCCCCGGACGATGAACGAGATTCTCAACATCGTCGAACAACTGGACACGCGACGCGCGCAGGTGCTGATAGAGGCCGCGATCGCCGAAATCTCGATATCGGACCTGTTCAGCCTCGGCGCCGAAACGGCTGCCGCCGACGAGCGCGGGCAGTCCGTGCCGGCGTTCAACGCCACGCTGAACGGCATCATCGGCGCACTCCTCGGTGACAGCGACACGGATACCGTCAGCCCCGTGGATGTCCTGTCGCGGGCGGAGTCGCCCACACTCAGTGCCGTCAAACTCGACCGCGACGGCGTCACCTTCGGCGTCGTCCTGAACGCACTGTCCACCAATACCGCCGCCGACCTCCTTTCCGCGCCCAGCGTGCTCACGCTGGACAACCAGGAAGCCAGGATCCATGCCGGCCAGGAAGTGCCGTTCCGCACCGGGTCCTTCACCACCGTCGGAGAGGGCACGACCAACCCCTTCACCACGGTCCAGCGAGAGCCCGTCGGGGTCACGCTGGAGGTCACCCCGCACGTGCATGAAGGCACCGCCGTGCGGCTCGAGATCAAGCAGAAGGTGTCGAACGTCCTCGACTCCGGGCTAGCCCTGAACGCCGCCGACCTCATTACTCAATCCCGCGAGATTGAGACGACCGTGCTCGCCGAGGGTGGCGAGACGATCGTCCTCGGCGGATTGATTCAGAACGAGCACCGGGACACCGCGAAGAAAGTCCCGCTGCTGGGGAATATTCCGCTCGTCGGACGGCTGTTCCGCAGCACATCCCAGTCGCGCAGCAAACGGCACCTGCTGGTGTTCATTCGCCCGACCGTCGTCCGGACCCGGGAGGACGCAAACCGGGTGACCGCCCGCATGTACGACCACATCTGGGAGGTCCAGATATACTCGCGCTCGCCCACGCCCTCCCCCGACAGCCTGTTCGAGGGCCAACCCGGGGACTGACGGGACCTCATGCGCAGCGGGAAGGGCGACCGCAGGATCGCGTCAATCGCCAAGCGCATGAACTATGCCGTCGCGCACGCCGTGGTGCGCTGGCTGATACGTCCGACATCGACCGGCATGTCGGCGACGGACGCGGTCAACGCCGTGTACGTGTTGGCGCACCCTGCCCTCACCGACCTGATCGCCCTGGACCTGGTCGCGGAGCGCCTGGGCGCCGCGCGGCCCCTGGATGGCCTGAAGGCGGACGGCATCGACGAGGACCACCGGTTCTTCTTCCTGAACCGGGGCGGATTCCGGCGCCGGCCTACGCCCGGGCATTCGAGGCGAATGCGCCGGATCGAGCACTGGCTCATCAATCACCCGAGTGCCGAGGCCACGCTGATTCCCGTATCGGTGTTCTGGGGGCGGGCCGGCAACAAGGATCGGTCCGTTCTGCGCGCGCTGTTCTCCGACGACTGGTCGGTCACCTCGCGCTTCCGCCGGTTCATGAGCCTGTTCTTCAACCGCACCGACATCCTGGTGCAGTTCGCCACCCCAATCGCCTGGCACGAGACTATCGACCCGGGCATGGACCCGGACCGGCTGGTCCGCCGCACGGCGCGCCTCGTGCGCGTCAAGCTCCGCAACCAGCGCACCGCGGCTCTTGGGCCCGACCTGTCGCACCGGGGAAGCCTGGTCACGCAGATACAGCGAAGTGAAGCCGTTCGGTCGGTCGTAGAGGCATGCGAAGACCCGGCCGCTTCCGCGCGGCTCGCGAGGCGCTATGCGAACGAAATGGCTTCAGACCTGTCCTATCCGGGCTTGAGGCTCTTCAACGGATTCCTCACCTGGTTCTGGCACCGCATCTACCACGGTATCGACGTGAGGGGTCTCGAGCGATTCGCCGACGTGGCCGAGACGCATACCCTGGTGTACGCCCCGAGCCATCGCTCGTATATCGACTTCCTGCTGTTGTCCTACGCGTTGTTCCACGCCGGGCTGATGCCGCCGCATATCGCGGCCGGCGACAACCTGGACATGCCGGTCATCGGTCCCCTGCTTCGCCGGGGCGGGGCCTTCTTCATACGTCGGCAATTCGCCAACGATCCGCTCTATTCAGCGGTGTTCTCGGAGTATCTCCACCAGGTGCTGCGGCGCGGACACCCGGTCGAGTACTTCATCGAAGGCGGTCGTTCGCGAACCGGGCGCCTGCTCCATCCGCGCACCGGGATGCTGCGTTTGACCGTTCGCAGCCATCGGCGCGGCGTGCTGCGCCCCATCGCCATCGTACCCGTGCATATCAGCTACGAGAAACTCGTCGAAGCCGGCGCCTACCTGGAGGAACTGCGGGGAGGGCCGAAGCCCAGGGAGTCCGTTCCGAGCGCGGTCCGGAGCCTGCGGCTCGTGCGCCAGTCGTTCGGCAAGGTCGCCCTCGACTTTGCGGCGCCGATACGGCTGGCCGAGTTCGTGGCCGCTGGCGAGAGACGGGAAGGGGAGGACGATCTCGTGCGCGGGCTCGCGAGCGAGATACTCACCCGCATCAATGCCGCCGCGGCAGTCAACCCCGTCAACCTCGTGGCGCTCGTGACCCTGTCCATGCCTCGCCACGCCATTGACGAGAGGCTGGCAATCGAACAGATCGATTGTCTGCGCGACCTGCTCGCCCTCGACGCGGGCAACCATGAGCACCATGTGACGCCGATGCCCGCGAAGGACATCCTTGCCCACGTCGAGTCGCTCGGCATGCTGGGCCGGGACTCCCATGATTTCGGCGACATCCTGGGCCACGACGCCTTCGCGGCGGCGCGCATGACCTGGTACCGGAACAACGCGCTGCCGGTATTCGCGGTCCCGGCACTGATCGCCTGCCTGCTTGTCAACCGTCGCCGGCGGGTGCGCGGCGCCGACCTGGCGCGGTATTTCCACACGGTGTATCCCCACATGCGCGCAGAGCTCTTTCTCCGGGCCGCGGGTGACGATCTCGTGCCTCGATGGCTCTGTCACCTGGCACGGCTGGACCTGGTGACGCGGCACGAAGACGACGTTTTCGCGCCGCCCCCAAGGCACACGCCTCAGCATTTCCGCCTGCGCCTGCTGGCCAACATCGTCATGCAGACCATCGAACGCTACTACATCGTGATCGCTTTGCTGACCCGCAACGGCAGCATGACGCGCGCCGACCTCGAACAGGAGTGCGGCGTCGTAGCCCGCCGCATGTCGAGGATCTACGGCATCAACTCGCCGGACTTCTTCGATGCGGGTGTGTTCCAGCGATTCATCGGGGCATTGATCGCGCGCGGCGCGGCGGTGGAATCGGAAGCCGGTGAGGTTAGCGCCGCGCCGATTCTGCGCGCGGTTGTTCGCGGCGCCCAGGGGGTGATCAGCGACCAGTTTCGCCAGGCAGTCTCGCGTCCCCGTCAGTAGCCCGATCCGCCCCGAAGTCCGCCACTCCGGGGCTTCCGTGCCTACGATGCCGGCGATGGCGCCACGCGGTAGATCCTGCCCCCGTAGTCGTCCGAGACGAGCAATGTTCCATCCCGGGCCACCAGCACGTCGGCAGGACGCCCGCTGACCGACTCGCCGTCGAGCCAGACATCCACAAACGGTTCAGCCTTCGTCGTCCCCGCACGCACAACGCTCACCCGGTAACCCACCTTCGACAACCGGTTCCAGGACCCGTGCTCCGCGATGAAAAGCGCCCCCTCGTACGCCGCCGGGAACAGGCTGCCGTCGTAGAACGCCATCCCGAGCGCGGCCGAGTGCGCCTGTATCTCGTAGACCGGCGCCACGTAGTCGGCAGGATCGTGGTCCGCGCCGAACTCCGGGTCCCTGATGTCCGTGCCGTGTACGAAGGGAAAGCCATAGTGTGCCCCCGCCTCCTCCACCACGTTCACCTCCTCCGGGGGCAGGTCGGGCCCCATCCAGTCGCGGCCGTTGTCGGTGAACCAGAGCTTCCCGGTGTCCGGATGCCAGTCCATGCCGACGCTGTTGCGCACGCCGCGCGCAAGGATGGACCAGTCGCCGGTGTCGGGGTGCATGCGGAGAATGGTGGCGAACACCTCTTCTTCCCGGCGGCATGTGTTGCACGGCGCGCCGACGGGAACGTACAGGTATCCGTCCGGACCGACCGACAGGTACTTCCAGCCGTGGTGCCGCTCGGTCGGCAGCGAGTCGGTCACGACTTCCGGCTGCGGCTGATTCCTGAACGTGCGCTCGATGTCGCGATACCGCAGCACGCGGTTGAGCGCCGCCACGTACAGATCGTTGCCTATCAACGCAATTCCGCTCGGCACCTTGAGGCCCTCCGCGAACGTCACCACTTCCGCCTCCCCGCCAGATGCCAGCGTCACCGCGTACAGGTTCCCGGCCGATCGCGATCCCACCAGCAGCAGGCCGGACTCGGTTTCCGCCATCTGGCGCGCGTTCGGCACCTGGTCCGTCACCACCGACAGTGAGAAACCCGGCGCGACCCCCTCCTCTGCTGCCGCGGGCCCGGAAATGACCGCGAGCGCAAGGACCAGCGACCCGGCTACGATCTGGCGCACATCTCGTGGAGAGATCATGCGCTAAAGCTTGCGGGACTCGACGTGCCGGGGTCAATGCTCAGGGCACCTCGCATGGAACAAACGCCTCCCGGGAGCGCCAGCGACCGGGGTCGGTTGTTGCATGGTCGACGAGTTGTGCCAGGGAGCCCTCTCCTTCCACTCCCAAATGCGGCATGACATGATCCATGCCGCCTGTTCGCCGCCGCCGATCACCATGACCAGCTATTTCGTTCGTCGCTTCCTGCTGATCGCGCCGACATTTATCGGCGTCACCATCCTGGTGTTCGTGCTGACACGCCTGGTTCCCGGCGGCCCCATCGAACGGATGCTGCAGGAGGCCGCGATGGCCGGCGGCGACTTCACGAGCGCCACGTCGGGGTTCGACGGCCATGGCGGCAGCACGCTGTCCGACGAGCAGATCGAGGAGCTGAAGGTCTACTACGGCTTCGACAAGCCGGTACTCGTCGCCTACGTGGAGTGGCTCGGCAAGGTGCTCGTGCTGGATCTCGGCACGTCCACCCGGTACAACGACCCCGTGTGGGACACGATCAGGGACCGTTTCCCCATCTCCATCTTCTACGGAGTGGCGACCCTGATCCTGACCTACGGGGTCTGTATTCCGCTAGGGATCGTCAAGGCGATCCGCCACAGGACCGCCTTCGACAACGTGAGTTCCGCCCTCGTGTTCTTCGGCTACGCCATTCCCAGCTACATCGTCGGCATCGCGCTCCTGACCGCTTTCGCCGCAAATCTGGACTGGTTCCCCCTGGGCGGGTTCGTGAGCGACAACTTCGACTCGCTCTCCGCCCCAGGGAAGGCGATTGACGTGCTATGGCATGCCACGCTACCGCTGCTGGCCTACATGGCCGGGGCCTTTGCGGTCACCACGATGCTGATGAAGAACTCCCTCATGGACAACCTCGCCGCAGACTACGTGCGCACGGCCATTGCCAAGGGCATGGACTTCAGGCGCGCAGTGTTCGGGCATGCGTTGCGCAACAGCCTGATCCCCATCGCCACGTCGTTCGGCAACATCATCACGCTGTTCCTGACGGGGTCCTTCCTGATCGAAAAGATCTTCAACATCGACGGTTTCGGGCTGCTCGCCTTCGAGTCTCTCGTCGAGCGCGACTACCCCGTGGTGATGGGCGCACTGGTGCTCTCCTCGCTGCTGTTCCTGATCGGCAACATCCTCTCGGATATCTGCGTGGCCCTGGTCGACCCCAGGGTCAAGTTCGGTAGCGGAGAGTCGGCCCAATGAGCCGCGCCGAACGCGCCGGCCGAAATCCGCCGAAAGGCGGAACGCCGACGCTTCCTGACGCGTCGGCCGCCGGGGTAGCTTCCCCGGCCGAAAGCTCCTGGATGCCGATGCTCAATCCGCTGACCATCAAGCAGTTGCAGCGTTTCAGGTCCATCAAGCGCGGCTACTATTCGGCGATCATCCTTGCCGCCGCGCTGGTCCTGTCGCTGGGCGCCGAACTGGTGGTCAACAGCCGTGCCCTGGTCGTCCACTACCAGGGCGACCTCATCTTCCCGACCTACGGCGACGTGATTCCCGGGCGGATGTTCGGCCTCGATTACGACTACGAGACCAACTACCGGGAACTCAAGCGCCTGTTCCGGGAGAGAGATGAGGGCGACTGGGTCTTGATGCCGCCGGTGCCCTACGACGCGCTGGAAAACGACCTGACTCCGGGGACCTACCCGCCCGACCCGCCCTCGTTCGCCAACAGCCATTACCTCGGCACCGACTCCACCGGGCGCGATGTCCTGGCGCGCCTGGTCTACGGCTTCCGCCTCGCCTTCGGCTTCGCCGCCATCCTGCTGGCATGCAACTACGTCATAGGGATCACACTGGGCTGCGCCATGGGGTTCTGGGGCGGGGCCTTCGACCTGCTGTTCCAGCGGCTGATCGAGATACTGAACAACGTGCCGTTCCTCTACGTCATCATGATCGTCGCCAGCATCGTCGTGCAGAACTTCTGGACGCTGCTGGCGGTGATGGTGATGTTTGGCTGGACGCAGATGACCTGGTACATGCGCACGTCCACGTACAAGGAGAAGTCCCGGGAATACGTCCTCGCCGCGCGGGCCATGGGCGCGTCGAGCCCGCGCATGGTCGCAAGCCACATCCTGCCCAACACGATCTCCGTGATCGTGACGTTCATCCCGTTCTCCATCGCCGGCGCCATTACCACGTTGACCGCGCTCGATTACCTCGGTTTCGGCCTGCCGCCGCCGACACCGAGTTGGGGCGAGTTGCTTCAGCAGGGCACGAACCACCTCGAGTCGCCGTGGATCGTCACCTCGGTGGTCGTCGCCATGGTTCTGGTACTGTTGATGGTGACCTATGTTGGCGAGGCGATCCGAGAGGCGTTCGACCCGAAGAAGTTCACCTACTACGAATAGGAGCACGGCACATGACAAGACGCGCGAACCCGAGGCGGAGGGATTTCGTTTCGCGCTGGAACACGCCTGGGCGCACATCGTGCCGGGGTCGAACTTCGGTCACCCTTGGCGCCATGCTCGCCTGCTGTGCCTTTTTTGCCTCGTCCTGCGGCCCGGAAACCGTCCAGACCGAGGATTCGACCGCCGTCGAGCCCCCCCGGGGGGTTGAGTTGCCGCCGATTGAAGTACACGAAGGCGATGGCCTGCCAACCTCGCTTCCGACGGACCTGGTATGGGAGACCAACGAAGAAGATCCGATCTTCGCGTCTCCCGAGGCGCTTCGCGGCGGCACCTTTCGCACCTGGATGCTCGCCTTCCCCCTCACCCTGCGCAGGGTGGGGCCGGACTCCAACGGTGCCTTCGCCGGCTTCCTGCGCTACAACCAGCTCGGACCGGTGACCTACCACCCCAATACGCGCCGGCCGATCCCGTCACTGGCGACGCACTGGGCCTACGGTGCCGACGGACGCAGCATCTACTACCGCATCAACCCTCGCGCGCGCTGGTCGGACGGCGTGCCGGTGACCGCCGACGACTTCGTTTTCGCCGTCCAGTTCATGCGCTCGAAGGAGATCGTCGCCCCCTGGTACAACAACTACTACACGGATCGCATCCGCGACGTGAAGCGATACGACGATCACACCATCGGCGTCCAGGGGGCTGACCCGAAACCCATCAACGAGATGCACTACTCCTACGGCATCGGTCCGCAACCGAAGCACTTCCACGTGCTCGACGAAGACTGGGTGAAGCGCGCCAACTGGGAGATCGAACCGAACACCGGGCCCTACCAGATCAGCGAGGTCAGAAAGGGCAAGCACATCGACCTGTCGCGCAAGGCCGACTGGTGGGGGGACGAGGTCAAGTACTACCGGCATCGCTTCAATCCCGACAAGGTGCGCGTGCGCGTCATCCGGGACGCGAACATCGCGTTTCAGCACTTCCGGAAAGGCGAACTGGACACCCTGGGCCTGGTGCTGCCGCATTTCTGGCACGAAAAGGCGACAGGAGGGCCCTTCGACGCCGGTTATATCGTCAAGTACTGGTTCTACAACGACCTTCCGGTGCCGTCCGCGGGAATGTTCCTGAATTCGGCCGATCCGATCCTGTCAGATCGACAGGTTCGCCTCGGCCTCGCCCACGCCATGAACTTCGATCGCGTCATCGATACGGTCCTGCGCGGCGACTACCAGCGCCTGCCGACCTTCCAGCTCGGATTCGGCGACTACGACAACCGTGAAATCGAGGCGCGCGAGTTCGACGTCGACCAGGCGAACGAGTATCTCGACGCTGCGGGATTCGACAAGCGCGGCGGTGACGGCATCCGGGAACGCGACGGCCAGCGCCTGTCGCTGCGCGTCACTTACGGGAACCCGCAGCATACCGAGCGGCTGGTCGTCCTCAAGGAGGAGGCCAAGAAGGCCGGTGTCTCGCTGGAACTGCAACTTCTCGATTCCTCCGCGTCATTCAAGCAGATGCAGGAGAAGAAGCACCAGGTTGCCTGGATGACGTGGAACAGCCAGGGCCTGTCGCCGCGCTACTGGGAACACTTCCACTCCGAAAACGCCAACAGGCCGCAGACCAACAACCTCGCCAACCATGCCGATCCCGTCATGGACGAACTGATCATGGCGTACCGCGCCTCCGCGGACTTCGACGAGAGGGTGGCGCTCGCGCATCGCCTGGAACAGATGGTGCACGACGCCGGCGTGGTGATCCCCACCTTCCAGGTACCCTACACTCGCGACGGCGCGTGGCGATGGGTCAAGCTTCCCGAATGGCTCGGCACCCGGACTTCCGGCACGCTGTTCAACTCGCAGGCGAACTCCGCCGGCATCTTTTCCGCCGGAGGCCTGTTCTGGATCGATCCCGAGGAGAAACGGCGCACGCTGGAAGCCAAGGACGAAGGACGCCCCTTCGAACCGGCCACCGTCGTGAACACGACCTACCAGACCCACTGACGCCATGGCGGCGCTGCTGGCAGTCGAGGAACTCTCCGTCGGCTTCGACACGGAGGAAGACCTCGTCAACGTGCTCGACCGCGTCAGCTTCGACATCGAGGCCGGCGAGACGCTCGGCCTGGTGGGCGAGTCGGGATGCGGCAAGAGCGTCACGGCCCTGGCGGTGATGGGCCTGTTGCCGAAGCCGGCCGGCCGCATCCAGGGCGGCGACATCCTGTTCAGGGGGGACAGCCTGCTGGCCCTGCCGCGCGAACGGATGCGCACGATCCGCGGGAACCGCATCGCGATGATCTTCCAGGAACCCATGACGGCCCTGAATCCCGTACAGCGCATCGGGCGGCAACTCGCCGAGACCTTCGCACTGCACGAGCCCGGCCTGTCGTCGGACGCGATCAGGCAGCGCAGCCTCGGTCTCCTGGAGGAGGTCGGGATTCCGGCACCGGATCGCCGGCTCGACGAGTACCCGCACCAGCTATCCGGCGGCATGCGCCAGCGCGTGATGATCGCCATGGCGCTGGCCGGCCGGCCGGACGTGCTGATCGCGGACGAACCGACCACGGCGCTCGACGTCACCATCCAGGCACAGATACTGGAACTGCTGCGCGACCTGCAGCGCGACACCGGCATGGCGATCATCTTCATCACCCACGACCTGGGCGTCATAGCGGAACTGTGCTCGCGCGTGGTCGTGATGTATGCGGGGCGGGTCGCCGAACAGGCCGACATCCACCCGCTCTTCGCACATCCGCTGCATCCGTACACCCGCGGCCTGCTGGATTCGATTCCGCGCCTCGAAGGCGAGCCGAAAACTCCCCTCACCACGATTCCCGGCACGGTGCCGGGGATCGACGACCTGCCGGGCGGCTGCCGCTTCGTCAACCGCTGTCCATTTGCAGAAAGACGTTGCGAGGGAGAACCTCCCCCGCTCGATGCGCTGACCGCTGGGCACCGGGTGGCCTGTTACCGCTGGCGCGAAATCGAAGCGGACGACGCCCGGCCGCACCCCGCATGAGCACACGGACGGACCCACCGCTGCTCCAGGTGCGGGGACTGACCAAGCACTTCCCCGTACGTGGCGGTGTCTTTCTGCGTACCGTCGGACATGTGCACGCCGTTGACGATGTCTCCTTCGACCTCGACACCGGCGAAACCATCGGCCTCGTGGGGGAATCCGGATGTGGCAAGAGCACCGTCGGCAAGACGCTGCTGCGCCTCTACGATCCCACCGCCGGCCGCGTATTCTTCGAGGGCCGGGACATCGCCACGATGAGCCGGAACGAACTGCGGCAGCTACGCCGGGACATCCAGATCATCTTCCAGGACCCCTTCGAATCCCTCAACGCCCGGCACACCGTCGGCAAGATTCTCGAAGAACCTTTTCTCATCCACGGGCTGGGAACCTCGGTGGAGCGCCGCCGCCGGGTCGACGAACTGCTGGAACGCGTCGGTCTCGACGCCGGCGCCGCGAACCGGTTCCCTCACGAGTTCTCCGGTGGCCAGCGGCAACGCATCGGCATCGCGCGCGCCATCGCCCTCAAACCCCGCCTCATCGTCTGCGACGAGGCGGTGTCGGCCCTGGACGTATCGATTCAGTCCCAGATCATCAACCTGCTGCTCGAATTGCAGCGGGAAATGCGCCTCGCCCTGATCTTCATCGCCCACGACCTCGCCGTGGTGAAGCATGTCTCGGACCGAATCGCGGTGATGTACCTGGGCGAGGTGGTCGAAACCGCCGACGCGACGGACATCTACGAATCGCCGCGCCATCCCTACACAAAGGCGTTGATATCCGCCATTCCCGTTCCGGACCCGACCGCACAACGTGACCGTATCGTGCTCGTCGGCGATGTGCCGTCGCCCATCGACCCGCCCCGGGGCTGCCGTTTTCACACCCGCTGCCGACACGCCCGCGACGATTGCCGTGAAAGAAAACCCGCGCTGACCGCGGCCGGCGACCGGGCAACGGTAGCGTGCCATCACTGGCAAGATTTGAGTTGACGGCACAAACCGCGAATGTCGTTCAGCGGAGCTCGAATTTCGGCCAATCGGGGAGTTCCAAACCCTCCCGGCATAGTCCTGGTGCCCGGAGGCTCAGCCGTCCATCCATCAGGCTGTTGATGAGTTCTCCAATGGCTTCCTCGCTCTCCACCCGCATCGCTGGTGTCCACTGATCAAGTTGGTTTCGGTCCATCGTACGGGTACACCTTGGGGTCCAGCAGGGAGTCTCACCCCGACCTTTGGCTTGGGGCTTTTCGCCGAAGCTGCTCTACAGCGGGTTCAAAAAAACCAAAATGAGTATTGCGAGCGCCAAACTGCCAATCGGCATCCAAGCCCAAAATCCGTTAGCTTTGAAATTTCTCAAAGCAGCATCAACTACGCGCATGCGAACCCCGCTCCCGCCGCAATCGAGGCGACCAATACACTCCCCGCGAAAATCCCAACGGCCACACCTGCTGCAGGCGTGAAAAATAAAGCCGTCGACACCACGGACATAAAGGCAGATGCGTTTCCTGAAGTGCTAATCACTTTCGAACACGATTGGGCTAAGGATAACTGATTTTCCGCCCCGTAGTACCAAGCTTGGTACACGTCTCGCGCCACGCATTGGCCTCCATGAGGTCTCTCCGCTGCGGTTAACGCGAGTTAATCAACTAAATTCGGGACAGGTTGACTCTTCGGCCCATCCCCATCAACGTCACGCTCAATTCGCCAACTCCATACACGCGGATCGCTGGCCCGATTCATACCGCGCCGCTCCGGACATCGTCGTCCGACCTGCTGGGCCTCAGCAATTCTTGGTGAGTTCGCATCCGGTAGCTGTTGCCGCGAGGCTGGCGGATTCACTGTCGAAGAGAGTCCTCTATGCCAAGGGACGGTACACGTCGAAGCGCACCGTCCGGCCGGTCACGCGCCAGTCCGGGTCTCCGAGGGTGGGGCCATGCGCCCGCTGTTTCATCACCACGCGGCTGCGCGCGCAACGCAGCGCAAGCCCCAGCAGTTCCGACGGGTCTGCCACCTCGTCGCCGACGATCTCCCGCAGCACCTGCAACGGCCTTGCGGGCAGCGCGGTTTTGCTGCGCGGCGGGAACATGGGATCGAGATAGATGACATCGTAAAGTACCGCGGGAGCATTGCGCATCCTTGATCGGGCATCCGCCCATTCCGTCCGGGCGCTGAGGCCGCTGCGACGCAGGCGATCGTCCAGCATCGCAAAGACGAGCGGATGCGCTTCGAGCATCCGCACCCGGCATCCTAGCGCCGCCAGGGCGAGCCCGTCGGTGCCCCAGCCTGCGGTGGCATCAAGGACGCGCACACCCGGACCCGCATCACAGGCGCGCGCCAGTGCCGTATTCCGCGAGCGACGGCGGTCGCGCACTCGGTCGGAGAGGCGAAAGCGTCCGTCGCCCTTTCGCAGCAGCAGTCCGTCCCTGCCGGCGAACAGATACCAGCCGGAATCCGGAACGTCCCCCGGCGCCACGGCGAATCCTGCGGGAAGCCTTCGCGCTATTTCGCGCGCGAGGCACTCGGCCGAGGCATCGAAGAATATGGAGGCCCCATGGTCCGCCATCAGTGCGCGTGCCGCCATATCGGCAAACCGCCGCTACCCATCTGGCGAGGATGCCGGCTCCTGCCGGACCTGGTCCATCTTCCGCCACGGCGAGTCTCCTTCAACGTAGAACGGCACCGCCCGATCCGGATCGAGTTTTGGCCGGCCCGACGCCAGGGTTCCCACCACGGCGGCCCGCAACGGCTGTTCGCGACGAACGAGCAACCAGCCGTCGGGAATGTCGGCCGGCATATCTTCGGGAACCAGCGTATCGAAGGCCGCGCATTCGAGCCCCGTCCGGGCAAAGCGGTAACGCGCCGCGTAGACCCAGCCGGACCTCGCGCCACGCGTCACGACAACACCCACCGCCACGCCGTTGCGTTGTCGAACCTGCTCCGCGGCGACTTCGGAGGTAGGCACACGTATGACGGGAATGCCTCCCCCCAGGGCGATTCCCTGGGCAATCGCCGCCCCTATCCGCACGCCGGTAAAGGAGCCCGGCCCGGCGGAAAACGCCACGGCTTCAAGGCATTCGGCGCTGCGGCCCGCAGAGGCCATCACCGCATCCACCATCTCGAGGGCCAGGGCGTTGTGCCGTCTGGGAGCTATCCGTGTCAGCTCCAGTACTTCGCTTTCGCTGACGAGCGCCACCGAGCACGCCGACCCCGTTGTTTCGACCGCGAGAATTGCCCCAGCCCGCTCCGTTTCGCGGTAGGCTGGTTGCGGCGCTCCTGTAACCATCGACCCATGCTAAACGTTGACGCCGCTCTCGGGAAACTGCTCGACTCCGTGGAACCCGTCGACGGCAGTGAAGTCGTACCCGTCGCCGACGCCCTCGACCGCATTGCGGCGGACGACATTGCGGCCCCCGTCGATCTGCCGCCGTTCGCCGCTTCCGCGATGGACGGATACGCGGTCGCTGCCGCGGGCTTCGCCAGCGAGCCGCCGCACGTCGTCGAACTGATCGGAGAGAGCCTCGCCGGGCATCCGTCCAGCGTCCACGTCGCCGGGACGAAGGCGGTGCGCATATTCACCGGGGCGACGATCCCCGAAGGGGCAGATGCCGTCGTCATCCAGGAAGATACACGCGTCGACCGCGGCGAAGTCGCGCTCCTCGCGACCCCCCGCCGAGGCGACAACGTCCGTCCGCGCGGGCACGATGTCGTTCGCGGCAGCCCTATTGCGCGCAAGGGTGACCGGCTCGATGCCTACCGGCTGAGCTGGCTGACGGCGTGCGGTATCGACCGCGTCGAGGTCCGGCGGCGCGTGAAGGTCACGATCTTTTCCACGGGCGACGAACTGGTGGACACCGGCAAGCCCTTGGGACCCGGCCAGATCTACGACTCCAACCGCTTTGCCCTGGCGCGGCTCATGTCGGACCAGCCCGTCGATCTCACCGACCTCGGCTGCCTGCCGGACTCGCGAGATGCTATCCGCGCCGCGCTCAAGCAGGCCGCCGGCAATGCCGACATGGTACTCACGAGCGGCGGCGTTTCCGTCGGTGACGCGGATTATGTCCGCGACATCGTCGAGGAGATCGGCCGGCTCGAGTTCTACCGGATCGCGCTGAAACCCGGCAAGCCGCTCGCGGTGGGAAAGATCGGCAGCACCGACTTCTTCGGACTGCCCGGCAATCCCATTTCCACCATCGTGACGTTCCTGCTGTTCGTGATCCCGGCCCTCGCCGTTCGCGCCGGCGGCCGTCACGTCCCGCCGCTCGAGTTCCACGCGGTGCTCGGCGAGGATATCCGGCACTCTGCCGGGCGGCGCGAATACCAGCGGGGGATCGCGGAGAACGCTGATGGCGGACTCATCGTCCGGTCCACTGGCGATCAGAGTTCCAATCGACTCTCCACTTTCGACGGTGCCAACTGCCTGATCCGCGTACCGGAGGAGCGCGGTGACCTGGCTGCCGGAGAAACCGTCTCGATCGTCCTGCTGCGCGACCGCGGTCGCCTGTTCTGACCCGATGACCTGGCCGGTCCGGCGGTTCAACCGGACGGGACCATCGCCGCGAGTCAATCACCCAGCGCTTTCAGGACATCCTGCATGACGGCATCGACATCGCCGACGCCGTTGACCGCCCGGTATTCGAGGGGTGCCCTGCGCGATAGCTCCCTATAGAAACGGATCAGCGGTTCGGTCTGGCGCCGGTACACTTCCAGGCGGTCGCGGACCGTCTCCTCCCGGTCATCCTCCCTCTGCGTCAGGGGCTCCCCGGTTTCGTCGTCCCTGTCCGGGACCCTGGGAGGATTGAACAGCACGTGGTATACGCGGCCGCTCGGCTCGTGCACCCGACGGCCCGTGATTCGCCGCACCACCTCATCGTCGTCAACCTGGATCTCGATGACGCGTTCGATTTCGATGCCTGCCTCCAGCACCGCTTCGGCCTGGGGTATCGTGCGGGGAAATCCATCGAACAGGAAACCCGCCTCGCAGTCCGACTGCGCGAGCCGCTCCTTGACCAGTCCGACCACGATCTCGTCCGAAACGAGTTCGCCGCGGGCCATGATGGATTCGGCCATCCGTCCCAGTGGCGTTCCCTCGGCCCTGGCCGACCGCAACATGTCGCCGGTGGAAACCTGGGGTATCCCGCAGGTCTGGCAGATGAAACGCGCCTGGGTGCCCTTGCCCGCCCCGGGCGGCCCCAGCAGGATCAGCCTCATGACCGGCGCACGTCGCGCACGCTCGGAACTCGCCGAAGCCGGTCCACTGCGCGGGCGAGTTGCAATATGTCCCGGACACGCATGCAGATGGACACCGTTGCGGTCTCGCCAGCCGCATCGGCGCGCGCCACGGTGCTGACCACGTCGATGTGCATCGCCGCCAGCACGGACGTGATGTCACGCAGCAGCCCCTGGCGGTCATCACCCGCAATGCGAATCTCCTGGACCGACCCCGCTTCCCGTTCCGCCGCGGCCGGCAACAGCGACAGTTGCCTGTCCGGCAAGCGATCCCCGCCCATGAGGCGCACGAGATCGATAATCTGGCACTCGCCTACGCCCACTGCCCTCCATAGCTCGTTCTCCGAGGCATACCCGGCCTCCCGGGCCAGTTCGCCGGGGTCTGACGCGAGGTTCAGGCGACGCAACGTATCTTCCAGCAGCGCACGGCCAGTCGCGACGTTCGACTCGGCGATCTGATCGCGGAACCAGGATTGGATTTTCATTCGCGCGCGCGACGTCTTGACGAAGCCGAGCGCCGGGTTCAGCCATTCCCGGCGCGGCTGTTCCGTCTCCCCCGTGACGATCTCCACCTTCTGACCTGTGGCGAGCGGGGCGTTCAACGGCACGGGAATCCCGTCCGCCCGGGCACCCACGCACCGGTGACCGATCTCCGTGTGCACCCGATAGGCGAAATCCACCGGCGTCGCACCCTGCGTGAGGTCCAGGACGTGTCCCTGCGGCGTGGCGACGTAGATCCTGTCGATCGACACCGGGTCCGCTTCCAGCTCCGAGAGGTCCGCGAGCTCCGCCACGTCGTCGTGCCACTCCAGCACCCGGCGAAGCCAGCTCATCTTGTCCGAATGCAATGACTCGCGCCGTTCGTCCTTGTATTCCCAGTGCGCGCAGAGGCCGATTTCGGCCTGCCTGTGCATTTCCCTAGAACGAATCTGCACCTCCAGCACTCTCCCCTCCGGCCCCATGACCGCCGTGTGGATCGACTGGTAGCCGTTGTCCTTGGGGCTGGCCACGTAGTCATCGAACTCGCTCCCGATGTGCGGCCACGCGGTATGGACGACGCCGAGCGCCCCGTAGCATCGCTGCACGTCATCAACGATCACGCGCACCGCCTCCATGTCGTATACCTGCGAGAGATCGACAGCCTTGCGACGCATCTTGCGCCAGATGCTGTAGATGTGCTTCGCGCGGCCGATAACCTCCGCATCGATGCCGGCATCGGCGAGGCGGCTCTTGAGTTCCGCCACGATTTCGCCCACGCGCCGCTCGCGTTCGTGTCGGCGGGCGTCGAGAGAGGTAGCGATCCGCTTGTACTCCCCCGGATGCAGGTGCCGGAACGCCAGGTCCTCGAGTGCCCACTTGATTTGCCAGACGCCAAGCCGGCCAGCGAGCGGGGCGAATATCCTTAGCGCTTCCCGCGCAAGCCGACGGACCGTTTCCTCGTCCATCGACTTCGCCATGCGCAGGGCGATCACGCGTTCCGCGAGCTTGATGACCGCGACGCGCGGATCGTCGATCAGCGCCACCAGCAGATTCCGCACGTTGTCTACCTGGTTGCGCGCCTCGTTTCCGAGCATCGGCAGGTTGGAAAGCTGGTATTCGCTCGTTCCCGCCATGCGCAACATTGCATCCACCAGGTTCGCGACACCGGTGCCGAGCGTCTCCTGAAGCGAATCGGGGGATAACGGATGCGTGCGGGCCGTCTCGTATACGAGCCCGGTGGCCACGGCATCCGCATCGAGTTCAAGGTCGACAAGCAACTGCGCCAAGTCGAATCCGAACTCCCGGCAACCCTCGTTCGGGATCAGTTCCGTCGCGGCGCGGATCTTCCGCCTGTCGCACTCGTCGAGTCCTTCCTTCCAGGCATCCAGATCAATGCGACCGGCATCCTGCTGCGGAAGATCGAGCCTGATCTGGACCATCGAGGGGGATTCTCTCGTCAATGCCGCCGTGCGCGGCCGAACCGTTTCAACATACCAAAATGGCGCCGATTGTTCTCGCGACAGCCTTGTCCAACGAGGCATGAGCCTGAAGGGGGGGCGTAAATCCAACGACACATGAGCCTGTAGGCGGCGTCAGGGATCATCGGAGGATGATG